>JBKJUF010000505.1:0-9672 GCA_046590445.1 Kofleriaceae bacterium | reverse complement strand
GCACCTCGTCCCAGCTGCTGAGCCGCGCGAGACGCCGCCGACCCGCGAGGACCGCGAGCGCCGCAAGGCGAGCCGCACGCTGTTCTGCCTGCTGATCGCGCTGGCGAGCCCGCGCCGCGGCGAGCTCTACGATCTGCGCTGGGAACACGTCGACCTCGCGCGCGGCGTGATCCGGATCCCCAAGGGCAAGACGAAGCATCGCGCCGTCGCGATCCATCCGGTGCTGCGCCCGTGGCTCGAGGCGTACCACCAGGGCAGCGGCCCAATTGTCGAGGAGTGGGGCAACGTCGGTCGCGATCTGCCGCTCGCGTGCAAGCGCGCCGGCGTCCCACGGTGCACGCCGAACGACCTGCGGCGGACCTTCGCGAGCTGGCTCGTCCAGGCCGGCGAGTCGCTCTACGTCGTGTCGCGGCTGCTCGGTCACAAGAGCACGCGGATGGTCGAGATGGTCTACGGCCAGCTCGACGACGCGACGCTCACGAGCGCGATCTCTCGGATGCCCGGCGGTTGTGACGCGGGCGTGACGCGCGGGGTGCCATTCGCTGGCACTCCAGGCGCTGGAGGCACGAGCGCCTCGCCGCCGGCGATCCGCAATTCCGTCGAGGAATCGCTCGTTTCGCCGACTTGTGTCGTGCCCAGGGACGGAGTTGAACCGCCGACACGCGGATTTTCAGTCCGCTGCTCTACCAACTGAGCTACCTGGGCTGGGGGAGGCGAGACTACACAGGGTCCCCAGGGCTGGCAAGACACCCCGGATAGCTTAGGTGTGGAATCACGGGGGCTTGATGGGCGAATCGGTTCGACGGTGGCAGAATGGGGCCTGATGTCGAGGGACGGCACCGATCCGCTCGTACTCGACGCCACCATCGTGGCGTTGGACGGCGAGGACTCGGACGGCAGCGAGCTCCTCGGCCAGGTGATCGATAACCGTTACCGGCTCGAGAGCATGCTCGGCCGCGGCGGCATGGGCCTCGTATATCGCGCCGCGCACATGGGTCTGCGCCGCCAGGTCGCCGTCAAGATCCTGCATCCGTCGCTCGCGGCATCGTCGGACGTGCGCAGCCGCTTCGAACGCGAAGCGCTCGCGGTCGGCAAGATCGATCACCCGAACTGCGTCTCGGTCTACGACGTCGGTCGGCTGCCCGATGGCTCGCTCTATCTCGCGATGGAGCTCCTCGAGGGCAAGAGCCTCGCCGACGTGCTCGAGAGCGAAGGCCAGCTCGCGCCGGGTCGCGCGCTCCACATCCTCGCGCACATCCTGCGCGGGCTCTCGCACATCCATGGCGCCGGCCTCATCCATCGCGACATCAAGCCCGAGAACATCTTCCTGATCCGGCAGGGCTCCGACGTCGACTTCGCGAAGATCCTCGACTTCGGGATCGCCAAGCCGATCGACGGGCGCGCCGAGCTCGACGATGGCGTGAAGCTGACGCAGGCGGGGATGGCGTTCGGTACGCCGATCTACATGGCACCCGAGCAGGCGCTCGGGAACCCGATGGATGGCCGCGCCGATCTCTATGCGGCGGCGGTGATGGGCTACGAGATGCTCGCCGGTACGCCGCCGTTCTACAGCGACGACAAGCTCGAGGTGATGTCGATGCACACCGCGAAGCCGGTCCCGCCGATGCGCCAGCGTGTGCCGAAGGGCGGCCGTCCGCCGCCGGCATCGATCGAGCGGCTGATCGCGAAGGGGCTGACGAAGAAGCCGAGCGAGCGCTATCGCGATGCCGACGTGTTCATCGCGGCTGTCGAGGAAGCGTTGAAGACGCCGGACGGCGGCGTGACGGATGTCCAGTTCGAGCGCGTCGACACCACCGGGAGCTCGCCGCTCGTGGTCGATGGCGGCGAGATCAGGAGCGCGGACGCGGTCGACGACACCGCCGGTTCGATCGACGACGCGATCAGCGACGCGCTCAGCACGCCGCCGCCGGGGTTGCCCGTCGCGCCCAAGCTGCAGACGCCGCCGCGTGGCTTGCCGCAAGGCGTGGCATTGGGCCAGCAGCGCGGCGCGACGCCTCGCGGTGGTGTCGGGCTCGGGTTGCCGTACACCGGGCCGCAGGGCGAGCCGATCTTCGGGCTGACGCCGGAGCAGCGGCTCGCGCAGGCAGCCGGCGGTGCGGCGCAGAGCTCGCCACGATTGTCGGCGTTGCTCGAGCCCGAGACCCGGCCGGCCGTCAAGCAGGCGAGCAAGAAGTGGGTGCTGTATGCCGCGATCGCGGCGGTGGCGATCGTCGTGGGCGTGGTGATCGCGGTGGTGACGGCGGGCGGCGAGGATGACGGCGGCGAGATGTCGGCGGTCGCGGCGCAGGCAAACGAGGCGCTGTTCGAGCGCGGCGATCCGGCGCGCGCGATCGCAATCCTCGAGCAGAACAAGGCGACGATCGAGCAGGACGCGACGGCGCAGCTCGTGCTCGGCCACGCGCACGCCGCGCAGGCGAACAACGGGCCGGCGCTCGACGCCTACACGCGGGCGCTCGAGATCGATCCGACGCTCGAGGAGAAGACGCGGCTGCGCGCGAACCTCCGCACGATGGCCGCCGTCGACAAGGATCTCGCCGTCGTCGCGCGAGCATTCGATCTGTGGGTGCGAACGCAGGATCCGGCCGCGAAGCAGGCGCTCGCCAATGCGGCGATCAGCGATGACATCGCGCGCCGCGCGGCGGTGGTGCCGGTGATCGAGCGCCACAAGCTGGTCGACACCGTCGACTGGTGGGTCGCCTACAGCCTCGATCTCGAGCAAGGCACGTCGTGCGAGAGCCGCAAGGAGGCGGTGTCGAAGTTGCGCGCGCTCGGCGACAAGCGGGCGGTCGAGGCACTCGAGCGCGCGATGGTCCGCCGCGGCAAGTGGGGCGCGACGCGCGGCAAGCTCATCAACACGTGCCTCGTCGAGGACGCCAAGGCAGCGATCGGCTACCTCGCGGGCCTGCCGGGGAAGTGATCGCAGAAGTGCTCGCGCTCGCGCTTCCCGACGAGCATGCCAACATCGCACACGTGCCGACGGCGCGCCGGTCGCGTTCGCAGACGCACCTTGGCGAAGCGCGCGGTGGTTCGATGTCTCGGTCGATACGCTGCCGGGCGTGCGGCAGCTCGGCCTCGGCACGCTCGTCGCCGCGGCGATGATCGAGGACGAGCGTGCCGCCGGCCGCGAACCGGTGTGGGGCGCCGACGAGGGCAACCTGCCTTCGCTGCGGCTCGCGCGCCGGCTCGGCTTCGCGGCCGTCGATGAGGTCTGGCTCGCGCCGCCGCAGATTCGAGCGTCGTGGCTATACGCGGAGCCGGACCAGCAGCTTGTTCTCCTCGGCGAAGCTGATCAGGCCGCACGGCGCGGCGAACACGACCGGCATGTCGTCGGTGGGCGTGCCGAAATCGAGGAGCTCGTGCGTCGCGGTCCCGGGATCGAAGCGGTGGTGACGATACGGCGCGATTGTGGTCGCCAGCAGCGCATCCTCGTACGCGCGCACGGTGATGACCTGCGCCTTGCCGATCGGCTTCGTGGTCACGGCGGTGTCGACGATCGCGATCCGGCCACCGGCGGCGCACGCGAACCGGTCACCGTCGAGGGGCACGAAGTCACTGCGAAAGTTCGGGTGGGTTCCCGGGAGATCGCAGATCGCGGCGAGGCTGTCGCCGTCGACGCGGAACACCCTGCCCTCCCAGACCAGCCGGTCGGGCCCGCCGGGCAGCGCGACGATCGCGGACTGCGTCGGGTCCGGCCCGGGTTCGCCGCCCGTCAGTGGCACGAACTTCTTGCCGTCGTGGACGAGCGGCGCGGCGCCGCGGTGAAGCGGCGACGAATGATTGTCGTGGCCGAGGTGCCCCGGGATCACGACCACACGATCACCGACGAAACCGACCGCACGGAAGCCGTACTTCTTGAACGGTAGCTTGAGCTCGTTGCGCTGCTTGCCGTGGCCATCCTGGACCATGACGGTCTGCGCCTTCCAGCCGACGAGCGAGGCGATCCGACCGTCGCGCGCGCGCGCCACCGAGCGAGTCCACTCGTCGAGCGAGAGTCCGACCTTCGCGGGCCACGTCCGAAGGTCGATCCACCGGCTCCTGTGCTGGATGTAGTGCGTGAGCAGCGCGAAGCCGTCGACGATGCCGACGTACTCCCACCACGCGGTCCCGAGATCGACACTCATCCTTCGAACGTCTTCACGAGCGGGCGCTCAGGCGTGATTCTGCTCTTCGAGCAGCGGCTGGAGGCGCGCGAGCACGTCGCGCGGATCCAGATCGTCGTGATCGTGGGGCGCCTCGTGCTCGGCGTGGGGCGCGATCCGGTCGAGCAGGCCCGACAGCGTGGCGGCGTGACGCTCGAACTCGACGAGGAGCTCGCTCGCGACGTCACCGATCTCGCCAAACGCGCCGCCGCGGTCCTTGTAGGCAGCGGCCGTGAACGCGGCGTAGCCGACCGCGACGTCGATCCGGTCGATCACGTCCTCACACGACAGCCCGAGCGCGTTCGCCGTCGAGTTCGAGCACGCGAGCAGCGAGACGAGCTCGGAGACCGCCTCGATACCCTCGTCCTTCACCGGCTTCTGCGCCGGGGCCTTCGCCTTGGGCTTGGCCTTCGCGCTCGCCTTGCCCTTCGCCTTCGGTTCCGGCCTGGCCTTCGCCGTGCCCTTGCCGCCCTTCGCCTTCGTCTTCGCCATGACCGCGACTGTACTGTCAGAGCCACCGGCTAGGGTCGGCTCATGGTGCAGATCGATCGGCCACTGTCGGAGGTCCTCGTCGACTTCGCGTCGCCGTTCTTCCCGCTCGGCTGGCGGCAGGGTCCGGCGTCGAGCGTGCAGTGGATCCTCGACTTCGCTGCGGTGATCTGGGACGCCGCAGCGGCAGGCGCATCGACCGAGGACATCGTCGCGCAGATCGGCGAGGACGCGCATGTCCCCGCCGAGGTCGCGGCGATGATCGGCGCGCTGGTCCGCCGCAAGCAGCTGCTGTTTGCGTCCGACAACCGGCTCCTCGCGATCACCCCGCCGCCGGTCGCTGCGCTGGCGCCGACGTCGATCGCGGGCTCCTCGGCCTCTTCGGCATCCTCGGCATCCTCGGCATCCTCGGCATCCTCGGTCTAGGGGGGGGGGCGCGGCGGATGCGCCTCGCGATCGCCGCCGCCACACTGTGCGCGCTGGCATCGCCGGCAGCGGCCGAGCCGACCGATCGCACGCTGGTCTACACGGGCCTCGCGCTGATCCCGCCGACGTACCTGGTCGGGGTCGCGCTCCACGAAGGCAGCCACGCGCTGGCGGCCAAGCTCGTCGGCGCGACCGTGCTCGACGTCCACCTATTTCCCCCTGGCCGCGATCCGCGCGCTGACAAGTTTCGCTTCGGTTGGACGTACGTCCGCGGTCTTCAGGGCAAGGACGAACGGATCTTCTTCTATTTGGCGCCCAAGCTCACCGACGCGTTGCTGCTCGGCGGATTCACCGCGCTCGTGTTGACCGATGGCTGGCCCCAGAACCGCTACGGCCAGCTCGGCCTGACCGTGCTCGCGACGGGGTTGTGGGTCGACCTTGCGAAGGACGTGCTGCTGTTCAGCCGGCACAACGACGTCGTCAGGGCGTTTGACCTGTGGTGCCTGAAGGGCTGGCGCCAGGTGCCCGCACGCCTCGTCTACGCGGGGGCGATCGTCGGGTTCGGCCTCGTGGTCGCGCACGGCTACCGCCGCACGTTCGCGAGCGACGATGGCGATCCCGCCGCCCGCATCGTGCCGCTGCTCACGACTCAGTTTTAGACCACAGTTTTGGAGGCGTTTTCGACGCGCGCGCGGCTGCGCATCGCCCGCGAACCGGGGGCTGACGAGCGGCTCTGCCGCGCGGCGCGCGTCGGTGAGCGGCAGCGCCACGTCCTGAGGGCGGTTTTGGAGGCACCACGCGGGTTAGAGCGCCGGCAAGGGTCTTGCTACCAGAGTCCCGTAGCCACTCACCTCAGGAAATTTGCCATGACCAAGACCTCCCTTGCTGTGTTCCTCCTCGCGGGTCTCCTCGGCGTCGGCGCATGCGCCACGGACGACCCGGGTACCGGCGATGACTCTGGCGGTGGCGGCGACGACGAGCTTGGCCCGATGACCAACGGCGTCAGCTCGCTCTCGGGCTCGGCCGAGGCTGGTTACGTCGATGGCAAGCGTGGCGAAGCGCGGTTCGCGAATCCCGTGAACGTCGCGCACCGCGACGGCAAGGTCTACGTCGCCGACTTCGACAACAGCAAGATCCGCGTCGTCGACTCGAACGGCGCGACCTCGACCCTGATCTCCAAGCAAGGCTTCTCGCGCCCGTTCGCGATGGCGTTCGCGCCGGACGGCACGCTCTTCGTGACGACCGATCGCGGCCCCGAGAACCAGCAGAGCCTGATGGCCGGCACGATCTGGCGCGTGGATGTCAATGCACGCACGGCGACGCCGATCGCGAACGGCATCGGTCGCCCGCGCGGCATCGTCGTCCTCCCGGGCGGCAAGCTCGCGGTGTCCGACTACCAGCATCATGTCGTGTCGATCGTCGACGCGGTCACCGGCAACGTGACGCCGCTCGCCGGTTCGTGGGACGCCCCGGGCATGGCCGACGCAGCTGGCACCGCCGCGCTGTTCAACCAGCCGTACGGCCTCGCCGTGAAGGACGGCAAGCTGCTCGTCGCCGACTACGGCAATCATCGGCTACGCGAGGTTGCGCTCGATGGCAGCGTGACGACGCTCGCGGGTGCCGGCACGGCGGGCTTCACCGACGGCGCGATGGGCTCGGCGCAGTTCAGCCATCCGCAGGGCATCGCGGTGACGTCGGCCGGCGAGGTCTTCGTCTCCGACCTCGAGAACTTCCGCATTCGCAAGGTGACCGCGGCAGTCGAGACGATCGCGCTCGACGGCATGCCAGGCCACCTCGATGACGACAACCTGCTCGCCGCCGAGGCGTATGGCCTCGAGGGCATCGCGGTCGCGAGCGACGGTTCGATGCTGTACATCGCCGACGGCGGTCGCGGCGAGAACGTTCCGTACAACTACATTCGCAGCGTCAAGCTGCGTTAGTTCCGCTAGCTCATCCGCCGCCCCGCACTTCCTCGAATTTGGAGGCAGCGTTCATGTTCACCGAGCACGTGCGTGTTGGTTCGATCGCTCCCGAGCTCCCGCTGCATGCCGAGCCCGAGCCTGGTAGCCCTCCCCGCATCGTCGCGTTCGTCCGCGACTGGTCACTCGACGGCACGCCGACCGCCGAGCTGACCGCGCTCTCAGCTCGGCTCCGCGAGCTCGATGCCGAGCTGCTCGTGCTCTCGCAGGCCGGCGTATGGTCCTTCACGCGCGACCGCGAGATCGTGTTCTGCGCCCGGCTCGCCGCCGATCTCGCGACCGCTGCGATGCTGTACGGCGTCCGGGCCGATGCCGAGGCTGTCTTCGTGATCGACGGCCGCAACGTCGTCCGGTTCGCGCACCGCCCCGACGCGCTGCTGACCGCGACGCTCCGCGAGGCGCTCGATACCGCCGGCGAGGCGCTCTCCGCGCGTGACCGGCTGACCCGGCTCGAGCGCGTGCTGTTCACGCGGCGCGAGTGGACCGTGACGTCGCTCGTCGTCGGCTGCACGATGGCCTTTGTCGGCGGCAGTGTCGATCGTCGGCAGGTGCGCATCGACGATGCGCGCGGCGCCGTCGTCGAGAAGCTTGGCGAACGGCTCGAGCGCCGGCGCTTCGCGCGGGGTACCGGTCCGGTGGCGACATGTGTGGCGAGCACCTCGCGCGGCGCGACCACACCGTGCGCGCCAATCGGGACTCCGCTGACCATGGTGCCGCGCGAACCGACCGACCGGATCGAAGTTCCCCGCGTGATTCCGCAGGTCTCGATGCGTTCGACCACGAAACCGACGTGAGCTCACGTTGGCGCGGTGCTTGCGAGTGCCGCCCTCGGAGGACAGATAGCAATGACCGAGAGATCGATCGTCGAGGCTGCTGCTCGGCTCCGCCGGAACGGCGAGCCCTACCTGGTGGCGACCGTGGTCTGCGTGACCGGTGCCGGATTTCGTCGCCCTGGCGCGCGCATGATCCTGAGCCGCTTCCGCTGGGTTGCCGGCCAGGTCAGCGGCGGCTGCCTCGAGGGTGACATCTCGAGCAAGGGTTGGTCGCTGACCCGCGACGGCGCGACGGCGCTCCTGCGCTACGACTCCACGACGGACGAGCTGGGGACGGCGAACGGCAACGACGATGACGACATCCGCTCGGCGTTCGGCCTCGGCTGCGACGGCGTCGTCGAGGTGCTGCTCGAACGAGCAGGCACGGCCGGCCGGACCGATGCCCTCGAGTTCGCGGCGCGCTGTCTGCGCGATCACAAGCGCGGCGTGGTGGCCACCGTGTTTCGCTCCGACGCGCCAGGCATCACGATCGGTGCGCGGCTCGCACAGATCGCGGACGGCTCGCTCGAGGACGCCGCCGGCACGCTCGACGATCGCGTGCGCGAGCAGATCGCTACTGACATGCGCGAGGTGATGGCGTCGGGCCACTCCGCGAACCGCTCGTATGCGGCGGGTGGTGGCACGATCGACGTGCTGATCGAGGCCGTGTTGCCGCCACCGCGCCTGTTCCTCTGCGGCACGGGCCACGACGCCGTGCCGATCGCGACGCTGGCACGCACCATGGGCTGGGACGTCATCGTTTGCTCGAGCGAGGCGAAGTACTCGACGCGCGAACGGTTCGCGATGGCGGACGAGGTGCTCGTCGGCTCACCCGCAGAGCTTGCCGCGCGGATCGGTCAGAGCGATCGCGCGGTCGCGGTGGTGATGAACCACGACGCCGATCGCGATCGCGAGAGCCTCGCGATGCTGCTCGGCACGAAGCTGCAGTACATCGGCGTGCTCGGTCCCCGAAACCGAACGCGCCGGCTCCTCCGCGAGCTCGCGATCGATGACGAGGATCCGCGGGTCGTCGGGCCGATCGGCCTCGATCTGGGCGCCGAGACGCCGGCCGAGCTTGCCCTCGCCATCGTCGCCGAGCTCCAGGCGATCGTCGCTGGTACGTCGATCGCCGATGTCGGCGCCTGCCGCGCCACCCAGCCCTACCCTGCAGAACGGATCAGCGGTTCCGGCAGCATGGCGATGGCCGTCGCAGCTCCGCGAAAATAGTACGCAAACTGCCCCGCGTGACAGTTTGGCAAAGCGCAGCGATCTCGCGCGTCCGCTGAATAACGTGTGGCATGGTCCGGTCTTCTTCGTTCCCACGAGAGGAGACCCCATGAAACTGCTGCGCTCGCTCACGCTGACCACCATCCTCGGCACTGCCGCCCTCGCCGGCACTGCCTTCGCGGAGCCCGCGGCTCCGGCTCCGGCTCCCAAGAAGGCGGCGGATGCCAAGGCGCCTGCCCCGGCCCCCGCCCCGGCCCCCGCCCCCGCCAAGAAGCCGGAGATCTCGCAGGCCGATGCCGACAAGTTCATCGCCTTCTTCAACAAGTTCGTCGACGCGGTTGTCGCCGCGAAGGAGGACTGCACCAAGATGGCGACGAGCATCAACACGCTCATCGACAAGAACCAGGCGCTGATCAAGATGGCGAACGACGCCAAGGCAGCCGGTAAGGACCTCCCGCAGTCGGCCAAGGACAAGATGATGGGCCGCGTGAAGGAGATGATGCCGGCGATGCAGAAGTGCGGCCTCATCTCCTTCACGCGGCCCATCATCTTGTCCTTGGCCGACTGCGGGAGGTCCTT
>JBKJUF010000252.1:0-5879 GCA_046590445.1 Kofleriaceae bacterium | reverse complement strand
CCGACCCCGAGCCCGAGCCGCGCTCCTCTCGCACGGTTCCGTGAAGCGCGTCGGCTACCTGTCGGAATACGACCCGCTGCGCGATCCGAACGTCGTGCTCGAGCTCGCGCGCGTTCGCCGAATCTGATATCCGTTGCTGAAGAGCTGGACGGTCCAGAACTGCTGGGCGCGCATCGACTTCGACCACTTCACGAACCTCGGCATCTGCACGCATCCTCTCACACGGCGCGTGAGTCGTCAGAGCTCGAACCGAACACGCCGACAAGCTGGTCAGCGAGAAGCTCGCGCGAGTCGCGCACTGACGACCGGAACGATCCACACCGCGTAGCCGGCGGGATCGCGCACGCAGTCGATCATCGCGTCGAAGTACGCGCGCACCTCGGGCTCGCCGAGGCCCATGTGTTGCGAGATGTTCGACGTGTAGCCATCGCGCCACGCGACGAAGATGTTCGCGAACGTCTCGCGCGGCACCCGCAGCGTGTCGACGGGAATGTAGTGGTAGCGGATGTCCGCGACGCCGAGCGCTTGCAGGTGATGGAAGATGTTGCGGCCAATGTGGAGATCGCAACCCGTCGCGCGAGCGTACGCACGTGGCGCGTGATGCCAGAACCAGCCGACGTCGAGCGTCGTCGGCGCCCCATGGATCATGTCGTAGTCCTCGGGGATCAGATGCAGCACGCCGCCGGGCTTCGCCACGCGCACGAGCCCTGCGAGCACGAGCTCCGGCGTCGGGATCGCCTGGAGGACGTGGCGGCACACGACGAGATCGAACGAGGCCGCCGGAAACGGCAGCTCGAATGCATCGCCGGTCTAGAACTGCACGCGATCGCTGAAAGCCTCGCAGCGCGTACGCGCGATCTCGAGATGCGATTCGACGATGTCGACCCCGACGATCGTGGCGCGCGGAAACATCGTCGCGAGCCTCTCTGTGATCTCGCCCGTTCCACATCCAACATCGAGGATCCGCACATCCGCGGGGATCTCGTAGGCGGAGAAGAGTGGCGCTTCCTGTGGCCAGATCGCTCGACGCGCCGGAGACGCTGGAGGAGCGCCGCGCGGCCCTCGTCGAAATGGAGGCGGCTGGTTTGATGACGTCGGTCCGCCAGGGCGCCAAGCTGCAGCGGTTGCTGCGCTGGCGGCTCGATCACCTCGCGGCGTGGTACGAGGCCGCCCTCGCCGCCGAGCAATACATCGCCTCTGAAGAGCGCCGTCGCTACATGACCGACGCGGGGGTCGAGCCCGTGCAAGGCGGGCCGGTGTGCATCGACGCGTTCCGCGGAGGATTGCAGCTCCCTCCGTCGGTCGACCTCCACCTTCTTGCTTCATCCCAGCTGAACGCCGGAAGTTCGTCGATGTGATTGAGCGAGACGAGACGACGCGCCGCCGTCGGCGCACCGAGGGGCGAGAGTCGTCAAGGTGGCGAGGCGGCGGGTGGCGAGAAGGCGAGCGTGACCGCGTCTTCAGTCGAGCTCGAACACGTAGAGGCGCTCTTCGGCGTCGCTCGCCACGTACAGAGTCTTGCCGTCAAACGCGAGACCCTCGGGCTCTTCGATCGGTAGGTCCCACGTCGTGATCTTGTCGAAGTCGGCGTCGAGCCGCCACAGCTTGTGCTCGACCGCAGACAGCGCGTAGAGGTGATCGTCGTCCGGGTTCCACGTGATGGCCGAGAGGTCATCGGCAAAGTCGAGCTTCTTGCGGTCCTTCTCGTTCCCATCGTTGTCGAGGATGATGATCGTCGCGGGGCTTTTCTCCTTGGCGACGAGCATGTCGCCATCCTTGTCGAACGCGAGTCCCTCGATGCCCGAGTTGCCGTCCGTCGTATCGATGTCGAACGACTCCTGGCGTTCTCCGTCCGTGTTCAGGCGCCAGACCTTCGCCTTGCTCTCGTCGCCGATGTAGAAGCGGTCGTCGCTGTCGACCGCGAGCGCCTCGAGGTCGGTGCCCTCTACATCGATCACGGCTTGCACGTCGCCGTCGTTATCGAGCTCGTAGATCTTGGAGTGGCGGTCGCTCACCGCGTAGAGCTTGCCCTTGCGAAACGCGAGATCGGACGGCTCGTCGATATCGGTGCGGTGGTCGTCCTTGAGCTTCAGGTGGGTCGCCATCCCGTCGGCCTTGTCGTTGACCTCGCTCGGGGCGATCTCGAGAGGCGCGGTTGACGTGCAGCCCACCAAGGCGACAAGCAGGGTAGAGGTCCATCGCAGGGTTGCCACGGTCGCATCACGCAGCAACGTTCGCGCCAGTGAATTTATCGAATCGTTTCGCGACCGGCGGCGACTCGATCCGCCACCCGATCGTGAATTCCAGACAACTCAGTCAGTTCGACAAGCCATGCAAACAGTCGTTATCAGCTAACAACGTCGCCAGGTTACGGCGATCGCCGCATGGCACCAATGTTGGACGAGACGAGGGCATGCGACGCCTTCCTCTTCTCCTTGTTGCGGTGACGGGATGTCTCGGTGGAAATGCTGGAGACGCAAAGGATGACTCCTTTGGCGGTGACGGGGCCAAGTCAGACGGCTTGTACACGTCGTGCCAGCTCGCCGAGGTCATCAAGTTCGTCAACGAGTCGACCACCACGGGTGATGTCCTCGAAGGCAAGGGGCTGTCGGACGACGCGGCACGCTCCATCGTCTCGCACCGCAACGGTCCTGATGGGATGCCGGGCACGGGCGATGACGACGTCTATGACGGTCTCGACGAGCTCGACGCGGTCGACTTCGTAGGTTCGATGGCGCTCGGCAAGCTTGTCGAAAATATCCTCCCGCGCTGCGAGATCGATCTCGACACGCGCCCGTTCATCGACTCCACGACATTTGCCGGCACGACCGGCGGCGGCTGGGCCCGTGACAACCAGGAGGTCGAGGTGGTTCTCGGCGTCTCCGGTCTCACCGGTCAACGCCTGCGCGCGCTGCTGCTCGAGAAGGACGCCGAGGGACGCACGCTCTACGAGCGCCTCCGCCGCTCGAAGCTCATGGGCGCGTTCACGTACGACTACCCGATCGACGAGATCCCATGGGACTCGGAGACCCAGGCTGCCCGCGAAATGATGCCGCTCGTCTCGCTGACCATCGAGTCCGGTCGCTTCGAGATCGATCCCGAGGACGGCGCGCGCGAAGTGTCCTTGGGCACCGATCTCATGGACGACACCTACTACGACACGCCGGGCTTCACGCTGCTCGGCCAGGAAGTCGAGCTCCGCGGTCGCGCACGCTGGGACACGCCGGAGATGGTCCGCCGCCTCCTGATCGCCGCGAAGTTCGGCACCGAGATCGACGACGCGGGTAACAAGACCAACGCCAAGGTCGACATCCGCACCGACTCGGGCAGCACCTACCTCGCGACGCTCGATGACGACGTTCGTCGCGGCAAGACAAACTGGAGCGGCAGCGACACGCCGGCGACCCCGATCAAGGGTGTCTACGAGCAGCTCGCCATGAAGAACGCGCTCGTCGACATCGGCTCGCACTCGAAGGTCCTCTACCTCGACGCGAAGGCCCACCTCCGTTCGACGCGCAGCCGCTATCACATGAACGAGACGCGCGTGGAGAGCATGCGCGCCATCTACACGAACGCGACGACCCGCATCACCAGCACGCTCTCGCTGATCGACAAGGCGCAGGCCGCCGGCACGATCGCGACGGGCGACCGCCCCACGATCAACACGCTGGAGACCAAGCTCCGCGGCTTCCTCGACAAGTCTCTCCTCGCGTCGCGCATCAACGCAGCCAACGCGAGCCTCGGTGTCACCGCGGCGAACCTGGTCCTCCCTGGCGCGCAGGCGCAGCCGACGACGCTCGCCGAGCTCGACAAGAACCGCGTCATCGCAGAGACGATCAACGCCGTCCTCCACGAGCTCGCGTCCGACCTCGACGCCGCCGACCGCATGATCACGAACGCGACCGACGAAAACTTCGACGACTACACCGAGTACTTCCACGACTGGCGCGTGAGCGTCGACAAGGCAGCGTTCGCCTCGAAGACGACGTGGGACAGCTTCGTCAACTCCTACAACAGCCTCTCCACCACGACGAACCGCGCCGGCGCGCTCGCTGGCTTCAACGCCTTCGTCGGCACGCAGGCCGCTCCGCTCGACGACGCAGGCTGGACCCGCCTGGGTGGCTACCTCAACAAGATGGTGCTCACCGTCGCCGAGCGCCAGCTCGAGACCGCCGGCCTGATGGCGCGCCAGCTGTGGTTCGACCAGGCCCGCGAGCTCCACGTCCCGGCCTCGAGCCGAGCCTTCTCGAACTTCATGATCGACACGACCGACTTCACCGACATGATGTCGAAGGAGGAGTGGGACTCGATCCCCGAGGCCGACCGCACGTTCAACGCACCGCTGCCCGCCGCGAAGGTCTTCAACACGGTCCTCGTCAACGAGCTGCAGGTCGAGCTCGGTATGGAGGCCGCCTACTACGCGCGGATCAAGGAATTGACCGAGAAGGTCGCGGCCGCTCCGACCGACGCCGCACTCAAAGCCCAGCTCGACGGCGCCAAGTTCGTCTGGGGCGAGTACGTCAAGGCGATGAAGGTCCTCGCCGAGCTCAAGGGCGAGAACGTGCTCCGGAAGCTCAAGAACGCCGGCGCGAACCGTGACATCAAGTGGGTCGCTCCTTCGGATTCGAAGGGTAACCAGGCCCTCAAGATCCTCGCGGATCGCGACTGATGAACCGGCTCGCCGGCCTGCTCTGCGGTTGTCTCGGGCTGCTCGCTGCCTGCGGCGGTAGCTCCGGCACCACGCCCGACGCCCCCTCGGTCACGCCAGACGCTGCGTCCAACTGGACCGAGGTCAAGTCTCACTACGGCCGCCTGCTCTCGATCGCGGGCGCAGGCGCCACCGACACCAGCACGAACGAATGGCTCGTCGGCATGGAAGGCGGCGCTGCGACGAGTGCCGAGCTCTCGCGCCCCCACATGGCGCAGGCCGACGCCGCGGGCAACATCTACATCGCCGACAAGGAGGCGCACGCGATCCGCAAGGTCACCCCGACCGGGACCATCACGACCTACGCAGGCACGGGCGCAGCGGGCCCGGCCGACGACACCGCTGGCCCAGCGACGCAGCGCGCACTCGCAAATCCCAATGGCCTGGTCGTCCAGCCGGACGGCACGCTCTACATCCTCGACCTCGATCACGCGCGCATCCGCAAGGTCGACACGGCCGGGACGATGACGACGCTGTTCACGGTCGTCGGCAACATCGCGATCGGCCGCGGTCTCTGGGTCGACGGCGCATCCGGCGCAGAAACCGTGTACTTCTCGTCGGGAAACGTCGTGAAGCGCTGGACCGCAGGCACGGGCGTCACGAGCTGGGCGACCGGATTCGCGAGCCTCGGCAACATCGCGATGGACGCCGACGGTCGCCTCCTCGTCGCGGACCGCGGCGGCAATCGGGTCTACGCTGTCACCGAAGTGAGCGGCGGCGTGGTCTCCAAGGTTGTCGTCGCCGGCAGTGGCGTCGCAGGTGCGGGCGTCGACGGCATGCGCGCAGTTGCGACCGCTTTCGAAGGCGTACGCGCGGTGTGGCCCGCGAGCCCATCGGACGGCGGCGGATTCTTTCTCGGTACGCACGAGGGCTGCCAGCTCTGGTTCGTCGATGCGGCGGGCATCGCTCACCTGTTCCTCGACGGCGAGCAGGACGCCCACGCCGGCATCGGCGAATCCTTCGATACACCTGGCAAGAAGGTCAGCGAGCTGCGCTCCGTCACGCTCGACGCGGCAGGCAACATCATCATCGTCGACGACGATCGCGGCTTCGTGACTCGCGTCGAACGCAAGTAACCGCCACCGTCATCAGCGAGAAGCTCGCGCGAGTCGCGCACTGACGACCGGAACGATCCACACCGCGTAGCCGGCGGGATCGCGCACGCAGTCGA
>JBKJUF010000501.1:0-4092 GCA_046590445.1 Kofleriaceae bacterium | reverse complement strand
ACGTGGTTGCCCGTCAGCATCTCGCGGATCAGCTTGCCGATCGGCCCGTCACTCGGCTCGCGGGTGCCGTGGGCCTTGCCGCCGCTCGCGCGGACGTGCTCGACGAGCCGCTTTGCCTGCGTCGTGGTGCCGGCACCATCAAGACCCTCGAGCACGATCAATCGCATCGAGCCGCGAGCATACCCAAACCGGTGGCGTCACGCGTGACGGCGCCGCATCATCACCATCGCGAACAGCGCGGCGGCAACCGCGACCGCCAGCGCGGCGCCATACAGCATCCACACCGGCCGACCGCCGCCGGCCGCGCGCTCGACGCCCGCCTGGGCGGGTGTGTAGTCGGGTTTGAGCGCGACCGCGCGGCGAAAGTCGGGGCCGCCGTCCTTGCCCTGGCTCTCGAGGGCCTTGCCGAGCGCGTAGTGATGCGCGGCGAGGATCGCGTCGGCGGTCGCCGCCTTCGGATCGAGGCCGTGCGCTTTCGAGTAAGCGGCAGAGGCGTCGGCCCACTGGTTCTTGCCCTCGAGCTGCTGGCCCCACGCGACGTAGAGCTTCGCCATCTCGGCGCGCTCCGCACGCTCGGGGTTGAGCGCGATCAGGCGATCGATCATCGTGGTCGCGCCCGCGAGGTCACCGGCGTCCGCCTTCGCCTTCGCGGCGGTCCACTCGGTAGCATCTCGCTTCGCGCGCTCGCCGTCGTAGTACGCGAATAACCGCTGCGTGACCTCGAGCAGATCGATCTTCACGATCTTCGCCGTGCTGTCGCGGTCGTCGAGCCGGGTCTCGTCCTCGACGGGATAGTCCTCGAGAAGCAGCTCGTTCGCGACCATGCGGAGCTCGTTGTCCGCGAGCTCGCGATACGTCAGCCACAGCGGCTTCTCCTTCTTGGTGAGCTTGCCCCCCGGCAGGTAGAGCTTCTTCATCGGCGCGGGGCGTGGCGCGGGGCCCGTGATGTAGTCCATCCACGTCTTGCGAGCGGCGTCGCGCACGCGCGGGGCGTCATCGTTGACCTTGGTCCACACCGCGTGGACTGCCTCGCGCAGCTTGGTCTTGCGGAACACCTCGAGGATCTCGAGCACGAGCCCCTCGTTCGCGGTCGCGGCCGCGAGCGCTTTCAGCGGATCCTGGCGATCGAGCCGCTCGAGCTGCCTCGTCGCGTAGCGCCGGCGATCGTAACGTCCTTGCGACTCGCGGGTCAGCGCAGGGATCGAGTACGGCTCCATCTTGCGGACGTAGCGGCCGCATTCGTCGCGATAGATCATCGCGTCCGGCAAGAACGCGGTGTCGAAGATCAGCTGCGCGGCGCGCGAGTCCTTCGTCGACGACAGCGCGCGGATCGCGGCGACGTCCGCGATCACCTCGCCGACGCCTGGGGTCGCGGGATCGATCTCGAGGAGCTTCGTCAGCCAGTCGATCTCGTCGTCGGCCTTCTGCTCCTTGGCGGTCTGCCGCGTGCGGTCGGGGAACTTGCCCTTCTTGTCGGGGACCGCGGCATCGATCTGGACGAGCGCGAGCCGCCGGGTATCGGCATCGACGGCATGTGTGCGCGCGAGCCACTCGCCGAGCACCTCGACGGTCTGCGGCGCGACCGCCATCAGCTCGGCGATCGCGGCCCTGCGCGCCGCGCTGTCTGGACCCGCGACGATCTTCTGCAGGATCGCGGTCGCCTTCGCGTCTTCCGCACCCGGCGTCCGCGGCGGGGGCGGTGGCTTGTCGGCTTTCGCGTCGGGCTTGTCAGCAGCGGGCTTGTCGGCGTCGGACTTGTCGGCAGCGGGCTTGTCGGCGTCGCGCTTGTCGAGGTCGGGCTTGTCGGCCGCGGCCTTGGCAGGCGCCTTGGGATCCGCGCCCGCGATCGACGTGGTCACGAGCAGCAAACAAACGAGCACCGCGCGCATCGTGCTGGCTTTAGCCGTTCGAGAGCGGACGCGCAAGCGCGTGGCCTGCGCCGAGGATCGGGGATCCGCCATGGGGATCGAACGTCTCGCGACGCAGGTCGATTCCGGCGGCGTCAGTGCAGACACTTCGGATCGATGCGGTCGCCGGGATCGACGAACTCGAGGAAGCGCATCCCGATCGCGCGCGTCGAGGCCGCCTCGCCGGATCCGGTGAAGTTCAGGTAGTGGTGGTGCTTGACCTCGGCGCGGACGACCATCTCGTCGAGCTGGTCCTCGCCGCGCGCGTGCTGGAAGTGCACGGTCACGACCGTCCCGAGCGGCGGCGCGTAGGTCATCTCCACGAGGATCCCGCCGGCGGACACGTTCCGCGCGATCGCGTGGGAATCCCCGTAGAGCTCGCTGCCGATCACGACGAGGAAGGCCTTATCGAAGCGCGTATGGATGCGCTTCTCCGCCATCGAGACCTCCGCGGTGCCTCGATTCGGGCGGCTATCCTCGAGTACGCGGGCCAGGTCAGGTAGAGGTTCACGGCGCTTCACTGACTTAATGATCGGGCGTCGCGCCAGATGAAGTCAAAATCTCACCTTATCCTACATCAGGCCTCGAACAGGTCTGGCTCTCGCGAGAGTGCTTCGCTAGTCTCTCGCGGTGCGCTGGCTCGGATATGTGGTGATGCTCGCGGGGCTCCTCGTCAGCCTCGAGACGCCGATCGCGTCCGCCAAGTCCAGCAATCCCGCGTTCCTCGGGATCGGGATGGAGGACACCGGTGGCGCAACAGGCGTCGGTCCGTGTCAGGTCAAGAACGTCGAGGCGGGAACCGGTGCCGCGGCGGCCGGGCTTCAGCAGGAAGATGTCCTGCTCGCGCTCGATGGCAAGCCGGTCGCGAACTGCGACTCGCTCGTCGCGATGATCCAGATGCGGGTCCCCGGTGACGTGATCAAGCTCGACGTCCGCCGCATCAGTGTCCGCACGAATGCCGCGACCGCCGTCGTGATCAAGGCGCGGCTGTCGTCGCGTGACGAGCTGCTTCGCCAGCGTCTCGTCGGTCAGCCGCCGCCCGCGGCGACGCTCGTCAACGTCGCCGACCGCACGCCGACCGAGCTCGGAAACGCCCGCACCCGCACCACGATCGTCGGCTGGTTCTCGTCGAGCTGCGACGGTTGCGAGCGCGTGTTCGCCGACATCGCACGGCGGACCCGCAACATCACGCGAGGTGCGCCGCTGCAGATCTTCGGCGCGACCGCCGGCGACGACCGCAGGACGCTCGACGACAACCTCGAGCTGCTCTCGCACCACGCCCGCCGGTTCGACGTGCCGCTGCTCGTCGCCGATGGCGACACCTACAATCGCTTCACGTTTCGCGATCGCGATCGCATCCACTTCATGGTGGTCGATTGCCGCGGCATCGTGCAGTACGTCGCGCCGATCGCGCCGGACGCCGACGACACCGAGGCGATGCTCGACGAGCTCTACGCCGCGGCCGAGCAGGCCAGCCGGCGCATGAAGTAGGGCGCGATGTCGACGATCCGCGTGTTCGCAGGGAAGCGCCCGGTGATCGGGCGTGGCGTGTTCGTCGCCGAGACCGCGGCGGTGATCGGCGACGTCGAGATCGGCGAGGAGTCGTCGATCTGGTACGGCACGACGATCCGCGGCGATGTCATGCCGATCCGCATCGGCGCGCGCACGAGCGTGCAGGACGGCACGGTCGTCCATGTCACCTCGGGAAAATTCGGAACCACGATCGGCGACGACTGCACGATCGGCCACGGCGCGATCATCCATGCGTGTGTCGTCGAGGACCTCTGCCTGATCGGCATGGGCTCGATCATCCTCGACGGTGCGCGCATCGGGCGCGGCAGCCTCGTGGGTGCAGGTGCGCTCGTGACGCCCGGGACCGACATCCCACCGGACAGCCTCGTGATCGGATCGCCCGCCAAGGTGAAGCGGCCGGTCAACGCCAGGGAGCGGGAGCAGATCGCATACGGCGCCGCGCACTATGTCCAGCTAACCCGTGTGTACCTTGCGAACGATGACGGATCGCCGGTAGCGTAGTCACATCGAGTTTGAAGGGTCCGCGCGGCGGTCCGTCTATTCGATTCCGGGGCATGACGATCCAGCGCGCACTACTCGGTCTCGCACGCCCAACGGCGCTGCGCGTGGCGATGATCACAATGTTGATCGTGACGCTCGCGACGACGGCACA
>JBKJUF010000021.1:0-5819 GCA_046590445.1 Kofleriaceae bacterium | reverse complement strand
CGGCAGGGAACGCCGCCCATGCGCAAGCCTGGGTCGGCGACAAGGGCGGCCTCGACGTCAGCCTCGACTACAACCTCGGGATCTCCAACAAGGTCGTCGGCTTCGAGGACGAGGAGTTCAAGGACGCCGGCACCACGACCCACCAGATCACGATCGGCGCCGAGTACGTACCGATGCCGAAGCTCGCCGTGAACCTGGCGGTGCCGATGGCGTTTTTCAAGTACACGGGCAGCCCGGATTTCATGCACCCCGGTGGCGGCAGCTACGACGACGGCGACACGCACGCGACGCTGACCGATCTGCGTGCCGGCGCGCGCTACCAGGTCCTCGACGAGCCGATCGCGCTGAGCCCGCACCTCGCGGTCTCGATCCCGCTCGCCGACTACGAGACCGTCGGCAACACGGTCGCCGGCCGTCACCTCAAGAAGCTGCACGCCGGCCTTGGCGTCGGCTACTTGATCGGCATCTCGACGTACGTCCACCTGCTCTACGAGTTCACCCTGGCCGAGAAGTATGACCGTACCGAGGAGACCGCGCAGTACTCGCAGAACTACAGCGACCTCGCCTTCACGATCGGTCACAAGTTCCTCGCGATCGGGCTCGACGTTCACCTCGATGCTAATTTGCACGCCAGCCACGGCGGCATGGACTTCAGCGAGCTCTTCGAGGTCTCCACGAACGAGCAGCTCTATCACGACGCGATCCTCGACGAGGATATGTTCCTCGCCGGCGGTGGCGTCGGCTACCAGGTCTCGAACTCGGTCAGCGTGACGGCGGCGGCGCGACTTTTTGTGAAGGGTCACAACACGCAGAACGCGAACGTGTTCGCGCTCGGCGTCGCGTGGACCCCGCTGCCCTGACGGTCGGCTGAGGACGGTCGGCTGAGGTCGGCTGACCTTGGCGCTCGGCGGCGGCGTGTTATCATGGGCCCCAGCTGTGCCGACGCGTCGCGATTTCGTAAAGCTCGCGCTCGGGACGGGTGCACTGCTCGCGGGTGCCTCGATGGGCTGTGGCAGCAAGCGCGCGACACCCAGCGTTTCGCCGCGGCCGCGGTACTGGGTGCAGATCCTGCTGTCGGGCGGTCACGACACGCTCTACACGACGGACCCCAAGATCGCGCACGACGTCGACAGCATGGTGACGCTGCCGACCGACAGCCGGATCACCGAGGCCGGCGCGCTCCGGCTCGGGCCGCACTTCGCGCCGCTCGCGCGCTGGGGCTCCGAGCTGACGATCGTCAACGGCATCCAGGTCCGGACCGTGAACCACGACACCGGCAACAAGCAGTTCTTCCACCTCAAGACGAACATCGTCGACGGGATGCCGGGTGCACTCGACCTGATCGCGTCGCAGCGAAGCGGCCAGCCCCTCGGCGTGGCGTACGTGAACCTGTCGTCGCGGATCATGCATTCGCCGGCGTACTTCGGCACGGCCGACGCGTTCTACTTCGGCAAGGGCGACGTCTTCGAACAGGTCGCGCGGTCGAGCCCCGACGAGCTCTCGGCGCTCGCGAAGGCGCTCCGCCGTCAGGCTAGCGATCTCGCGGGGACCAGCCCAGGCTGGCGCGAGGCCGAGCAGACCACGGTGTACCTGCGCGAGGTCGCGGACTTCTTCGAGCACGTCGCGGTGGTGCCCCGGATGGTCTCCGCGGAGCGCTCGGCCGACTACGTCACCCAGACGATGGCGGAGAGCCTCGATCGCGCGCTGTGGCTGATCGAGCACGATCTGTGCTGCGGCGTCGTCGTCGATCTCGGGCTGCTCGGCTGGGACACGCATATCCGCAACGAGACGAAGCAGGCCGAGATGAACGGCCACTTCGTGCAGTTCTTCGACGAATACCTGACGGGGCTACACGCGCGCAAGAACCGACACGGCGTGCTCGCCACGCGCACGGTGACGATCGTCGGCTCCGAGCTCGGACGGTTTCCGCACCAGAACGACATGCTCGGCAAGGATCACCTGCCGCAGACGTCGTTCCTGATGACCGGTCCCGGCATCCGGCCGGGCAAGTCGTTCGGCAAGACCGGACGGCGGATGGAAGGGCTCCCGATCTCGTACAAGTCCGGTGAGGCCGCCGCGGCGGGGCGCGTGCCCTTCCTCGACGATCTCGGCGCGACGATGCTGCACCTCGGCGGGCTCGATCCCGAGCGCTACGGATACAGCGGCCGGATCTGCGACTTCCTGCTCGGCGGGACGTCGTGACGCGCGGGCTCCTGATCGTGCTCGCTGCAGCGGCCTGCTCTTCGGCCGCGTCGGAGCCGCAGGCAACCACGCCGACCGAGGAGACGGTGGCGCTGCTCGGCTCGATGGCGACGCTCGTCGGGGTGGTCGCCGACCCACCACACCTCACGAAGTGGGCGCGCAAGATCGACAGTGGCGAGACGCCACTCGCCAGCTACATCGACGAGCTGCTGGCGTCCGACCGGTTCGCCGGCGAGGTCGTCCCTGCGCTCGTGTTCGGCGCCTACGTCAACGTGCGCAACTACTTCGCGCTGCCGTTGGAGTTCGTCCTCAAGCGCTCGGCCGAGATCAACGCTCCGTTCTACCTGCGCGCGCCGTGCTCGCCGACCGAGGCGGTCGCCGTCCATCCGTGGTGGGACCTCAGCGCCGAGGTCCGGGTCTGCCCCGACGCGTACCGTCCTGACAAGTGGACGATGGCGGCGCACGAGCACACGTACCGCACGCGCACGGTGCTGACCTGCGATAGCCAGATCGGATCGCCGGAGCTCGAGACCAGCTCGCTGTGCGGGTGCGGCCCGAACCTGATCCGCTGCCTCCGCGACGAGCAGCAGTACCAGCAGTTCTCCGCGAGCATGATGAAGGAGGTCAAGCAGACGACGGCGTACGTGGTCCAGCACGATCTGCCGATGGCGTCGCTGTTCACCGAGACCGCGACGTTCCGCGATCGCAACGTCGAGCTCTATTACCGCCGCCAGAAGATCAATGCGCTCGAGATCAAGGACGTCGAGACCGAGCTAGCGGATCTCGATGCGTGGCCGCGCGACGGCAAGTGGGCGGCGCGCAACGAGGTCTCGCGCGGTCAGCACGCGGGCCTGCTGACGGCGCCGCAGATCCTCCACTGGCTTCCCGACCGCCGGCAGCGCCAGCGCGCGTACTACGAGGTGCTGTGGTGCAACCTCCGCAACAGCTTCGGTGCGACGACGTCCAAGGTGCTCGAGATCAACACCGGCAACAACTCGTTCGCCACCGATTCCTGGCAGAAGCTCGCGCACACCGACCTCTGCACGAACTGCCACGCGCGCCTCGACTACGGCTTCCAGTTCTTCATGGGCTATCCGGACAGCCGTGCGAGCACGCACTTCAACCCCGCGCTTGCCTCGACAGCGAGTGGCCCACTCTACGGCACCGACATCGCCGATCACCGCGGCGAGGCACCGCTCACACCAGTCGGGTTCGCGAAGCTCGCGACCGGGCAGCCCGACTTCAAGGCGTGCATGGCGCATCACTTCGTCAGCTACGTGCTCGGCGAGCGCGCGACCGCCGACGACGTCCGTGCGATCGAAGCCGCGGTCGAGCACACCGGCACGTTCAAGCCGCCGATGAAGATCGCGCTCGAGCGCTACGCGGATCGCCACCGCCAGGAAGCACTCGCGACGACCACGGCGGCGCCGGCGAAGGCGGCAGCCGCGCGCACCGGCGCCAAGGGCAGCGTCGTCGTGAGCGCCGCGCTGCGGACGAAGCTCGATGCGTTCTGCACCGACTGCCACGACGAGGCGCCGTACACCGACAACCCCGACGGCGACGATCGGCCGTACGATCTGCGCGGCGCCGAGTTGCCCCGCGCGCTGGTCGTGCAGATGACCGATCAGGTCGCGTTCGCGATGATGCCGAAGGACCAGACGCTCGCGCCGCATGCCCGCGAGGAGCTCGTGCGGCTGTTGATCGGCTCGCTGTGGACGGCCCCGGCGGCGCGCACGGAGGCCGAGCGCCACTACCTCGGGCGGTCACGCGGCCTGCCGGCGCACCAGCTCGATAACGCGATCCACGCGATCGACCAGATCGCTGGCGCGCGGTCCGACATCCAGTGGGGCGCCATCGAGCGCGCGATCTGGTCCGATCAGATGACGATCACGCCGGGCTACCTCGCGGTCACCGGCATCGAGGCGCTGCGCGCCTGCGCACGCTCGGCCCAGGGTCGCAGCGCCGAGCTCGATGCGTGCCTGCTGCGCGCGACCGCCGTGCACGCACTGTCGCGCTGGACGCCACCCGCGCACCCGCGGTGAGCCCGGTCACGCCCGGCGCCGCGCTTGCCTTTGCGTCGGGTGTTATCACAGACTGGAAGCATCCCGTGAGGCTCGCCATTGCCGTCGGAGTCGTTCTAGCGCTGGCAAGCGTCGCCCACGCGAACGGGCGCTCTCCGGTCACGAACGGCGTGTACTTCGCGCCCGCTGACAATGACTCGGTCTACGTGCGGTCGACGTTCGGGCTCCTGATCAGCCACGACGACGGCTGCACGTTCCGTTGGGTCTGCGAGCAGAACATCGGCTACGGCGGGATGTTCGATCCGAAGTACAAGATCGCCGCCGACGGCACGATCTTCGCGACGACGTTCGCCGGACTGCGGGTCAGCCGCGATGGCGGGTGCAGCTTCACGACCGCGACCGCCGAGCTGCCGGCAGGTGATCCGGGCCGGATCGCGAACCTCTGGGTGGACGCGATCGACATCGGGCCGACCGGGGAACTCTGGGTCGCGACCGCCGAGAGCGGCCAGCCGAACGACGTCTATCGCTCGACCGACAACGGCATGACGTTCGCGAAGAGCGGCCTCAGCTCGACCACGATCTGGTGGAAGAGCCTCGCGGTCGCCCCGTCGGATGCGATGCGGGTCTACGTGGCGGGATACCAGGTCGCCAACCCGGCGCCGGCCGCGCATCTGTTCACGACGGCCGATGGCGGCGCGGCGTGGACCGAGGTCACGCTGACCGGCGTGGCGTTCGCGGCGACGCCGATCGTGATGGTCGCGGCGGTCGATCGGGCGAACCCGGAGATCCTGTACCTCCGCTCGGTCGGCGCGAACAACGGTGGCGATCGGCTGTATCGCTCGGCCGATGCCGGCGTGACGTTCACCGAGGTGCTCGCGACCAGCACACCGATCGCCGACGTCGTGATCGCCGACGCGACCACGGTGCACGTCGTCGCCGGCGCCGCCGGCGTGTATCGCTCCGGCGATGGCGGCGCGACGTTCGAGCGTCTCACCGACTCTCCACAGCTGGCGTGCCTCGCCCGGCGTAGCGACGGTACGCTGGCCGGCTGCGCACCGAACTGGGATCCCGACTTCATGGCGGTGGGTCGGTCGAGCGACGCCGCGCAGTGGGAGAAGATCTTCCGGTTCGTCGAGCTCGCGGGGCCGGTCAGCTGCCCCGCCGGCACCGTCGGTCGCGAGGTCTGCGATCAGCAGCTGTGGCCGGCGCTGCAGGCACAGTTCGGCGCGACCGGACCGCGCTGCGGCGGTGACACCGATCTCGCGGGCGACACCACGCCGCCCGAGGCTGGTGGCTGCTGTGATGCCGGCGATCGCGCCCCGATCGGCGTGTCCGTGCTCGGCTTGATCGTGGCGTGGGTGCTCGCGTATCGGCCCCGGCGCCGGGAGTGAATCCCGGCGCCTCCATCTCGGCCGCGTCGCCGGGCCTGAGACGAACGTCTCGCGGACGGCTTACGGAAGTTCGTGCATCTGCGTGTCAGGGCAGGCTGGTCCACAGCCGGACGCGGTCGAGCGTGCCGACGAGCCAATCGTTCGGCTGTGGACCAGCCTGCCCTGACACGCAGATGCACGAACTTCCGTAAGCCGTCCGCGAGAC
>JBKJUF010000655.1:0-17727 GCA_046590445.1 Kofleriaceae bacterium | reverse complement strand
GATGCAGGTCTTTCCAGTCCGCATCGCGGATCGCCTCCATCGCCACATTCCCATCGATCTCGATCGAACCATCGTCGAACATCGCAGCCTCCTCGCATCAACGCGCATGCGCATCCGATTTCTATCACGCGAGTTTCGGGCGCTCTGGCTTGCGATCTGCGCGCGATTCCGACGTCGTCACCACGATTCTCGCGTCGCTCGCGCGAACGGTGCGCACGCGCAATCTCAGCGGTTCTCGACGACGATTCTGCCCGCGTTCGTCGTTGCTACTCGCGGTGCACGTCAGATCTTGTCAAGCAAGTCGTTCAAAGACATGCATACACGCGAGTCGATCGCACGCACGCGCTCACGTCTGCATCGGCCCGTGAGCGGCGTGCAATGCATCTTCCGTCCGGAGCTTCTGCCGGCGTTCGCGTTCTGCGTTCGGTCGACCGTGACGAGCTTGGGCTCGCCGACGTGGGTTGTTTGCTGGCGAGTTGGCGGACGAGGGCGTCGTTCACCTGAATCCTCCGTGTGCCGGTGCTCGCGCGCTCGCAACGGTTCAACATGGATGTCGTGCCCGCTCGATCCCTCAACACGCAACACCGCAGCGCTGGCCTGATCTCCGACGACGATCACCAAGTTCGGGCTTTGTCGCCACTATCTCATCGGTTGTTCGGAGCGCCGAGCCGTGCTTCGGGCCTGCCCGGACGACGTCTCAACCCCGCGAGCGCTTCTTTAGGGTCTAGAGCTCGTCGGTGACGACGCGACGGAGCGTGGCCTCGTCGATGTTCGAGCCCGACAGGATCACCGCGATGGTCTTGTCAGCCAGCACGTCGTGGAGCTTGCAGAGTCCGGCGAGCCCGGCGGCACCGGCGCCCTCGGCGAGGTTGTGGGTCGCGCGGATCATCAACCGGATCGCGGCCGCGAGCTCGGCCTCGGTGACCACGACAAAGCCGGCGAGGCCCTCGCGGAGCGCGTCCCACGTCAGGTCGTAGGTCGCGCGCGTCGCGAGCCCGTCCGCGAAGGTGTCGGCGCGCTCGGTGACGAGCCGCGCTTTGGCGTGCCACGAGTCGTGGATCGCGGATGCCGCCGCCGCCTGGACGCCATAGACTGCGACCGCGGGTCGCAGCGCGCGGGTCGCGACGAGCGCACCGACCGCCTGCGAGCCACCACCGACCGCGACGACGATCGCGTCGAGCTGCGGGGCCTGTTCGAGGAGCTCGACGGACAGCGTCGCCGCACCGGCGATCACGTGGGCATCGTTCGTCGAGTGCGCGATCGCGAGACCGCGCTCGGCGGCGAGCCGCTTCGCGACGTCGACCGCCTCGTCATAGTCGCGGCCGGCCTCGACGAGCTCGGCGCCATGACCACGGATCGCCGCGTTCTTCTCGGGGTTGTTGCCGTGCGGTACGCAGATCACGACGGGGACCCCGAGCTGCGCACCGGCCCACGCGAGGCCGGCGCCGTGGTTCCCGCGAGTCGCCGCGACCACGCCGCGTGCGCGCTGGGCCGCCGGCAACGCGGTCATGAAAGACAGCGTGTTGCGCGCCTTGAACGCGTTGGTCGGCAGGTGATTCTCGTGCTTGACGAGGACACGCGCGCCGATCACCTCGTCGAGCACCGGGTAGTGGCGCAGCGGGGTCACCGGCAGGTAGGGCGCGAGCCGCGCACGCGCGGCGGTCACGTCGTCGATCGTGATGGGCCAGGGCACGCGGGAAGTCTACTTGCGGGCCGCGCGTGGCATAGTGCGTGTGTGGAAGTGTTCTTCCTCATGATGGGCCTCTGGCTCGTCGTCGCGGTCGCACTCGGGTTGCGCCGGCCGCAGGGGCTCGGCGGCTCGGCGTTGCGAGCGCGGCTCGATGCGGTTTACGGCGAGCCCCACGAGCTCGTGCGGGTATCACCGGCAGCGTTTCCCGAGGCCGACCTCGACTTCTACGATCGAGCGCGCAAGGAATTCGAGGGCCGCAAGTACCGCTGGATCGCCGACGTCGAGGATCTGACGATGTCGCGGATCTATCCGCAGAACCGCACGTTCGTCCGGTTGTTCGTCGATGCCGGCGGCATGATCCGGGCGAGCGCGTATCACCTTCACCCGCGTGGCGTGGTGGTCTCGCTACTCCAGCTGGTGCAGCTATTCCCGCGGCACCTCCGCGTCGTCGAGCTGATCAGCGAGATCCAGGGGACGTTCCTGGTGACCAGCAACACCCACGGCGTCGATCGGCTCGAGCCGCCGCCCGAGGCCAAGGTCGAACGGTTGCCGCTCGCGACGCCGATCGCCGACGTCGTCACCCGCCACGAGGCGCGGATCACCGAGCTTCTGCGGGCGCACCCGGCACGCGCTCCGGTCAGCTTCGAGACCCTCGAGGATGTCCTCGCCTCGGCAGCTCGCGGGCACGTGGTGATGGCGCGGCATCGCCAGAAGGTTGGCGGGATCTCGCGCGACGAGCTGGAGCGCCTCAAGGGCCGGCCGCTGTCGCCGACGGAGGAGGCGTTCCTGCGAGAAGTGCAGCGCAAGGAGCCGGCGCCGGAGTGATTCCGGGCCCGGGGGGATCGGTACTGAATCGATGATCAGACCCCCCTGGCATCCTCGTTGCCGATGCGGGTCCTGCACACGTCGGACTGGCACCTCGGGCACACGCTGCGGGGCGAGGTCACGCGCGACCACGAGCACGCGGCGTTTCTCGCGTGGTTGCTCGAGGCGTGCACGCGCGAGGCAGCCGATGCTCTCGTGATCACGGGAGATGTGTTCGACAGCGCGACGCCGCCGGCGAGCGCCGAGCGGATGTGGTTCGAGTTCCTCGCGGCCGCGCGGCGGGCGAGCCCGGCGATGGACATCATCGCGATCGCCGGCAACCACGACTCGCCGGCCCGGCTCGGCGCCGCGTCCTCGGTGCTCCGGGAGCTGAACGTTCACGTGATCGGCGGGCTGCCGCGCGACGCGACCGGCGCGATCGATCTCGAGCGCGTGCTGATCCCGGTCGCCAGCGGGTGCGGGCTCGTCGCGGCGGTGCCGTTCCTGCGGCCGGTCGACGTACCGGCGGAGCTGATCGAGCGCGGCGATCCGCTGCTCGCGATCTATGGCGAGGTGCTCGCGGGCGCGCGGGCACGGCGCGGCGCCGACGTCGCGTTGATCGTGACCGGCCACCTCTACATGGCGGGTGCCGACGCGCAGTTCCTCAGCGAGCGCCGGGTCTCGATCGGTGGGCAGGAGTCGGCGCCCGTGCGGGTGTTTCCCGACGACATCAGCTACGTCGCGCTCGGCCACATCCATCGGGCGCAGCGGGTCGCGCGGGACACGATCCGTTACGCCGGCGCGCCGCTCGCGCTATCGCTCGACGAGTCCTCGTACAAGCACCAGGTCCTCGCGATCGACTTCGACGGCGCGCGGGTCTCCGAGATCCGATCGCTGCCGGTGCCGCGTGTGATCGACATCATCCGCGTCCCGCCGCGAGGCGCGGCCCCGCTCGCCGACGTGCTCGCGGTCCTCGATGCGCTGCCGCCGCAGCAGCTCGGTGACGACCCGGCACGCCCGTACCTCGAGATCGTGGTCGCGCTCGCCAAGCCCGAGCCCAAGCTGCGTGCGCTGATCGAGACCGCGCTCGACGGCAAGCGGCCGCGACTGATCCGGCTCGGCGTCGAGCAGACCGGCGATGGCGCCGCGCTCGGCGACCGGGTCAGCGAGCGCCGGCTCGCCGAGCTCGATCCGCGGGAGGTGTTCGTGCGGCTGTGGGCGCGCGGGCACGTCGAGGCACCGACGCCCGAGGTGCTCGGCGCGTTCGATCGCTTGCTCGCCGAGCTGCGCGGTGACCTCGGCGATGCGGGCGACCCGTCATGAGGATCCTCGCGATCCGCGGCTGCAACCTCGCGAGCCTGGCAGGCGAGTTCGCGATCGATCTGGCGGGCGCGCCGCTCGGCGATGCCGGCGTGTTCGCGATCGTCGGCAACACCGGCGCGGGCAAGAGCACGCTGCTCGACGCGCTGTGCGTCGCGCTGTTCGATCGCACGCCGCGACTCACGAACCACAGTCGCGTCGTCGTCGGGCGCGGCGACGATGATCCGGGCGCGCTCGGTGCCCAGGACGTGCGGACGCTGCTGCGGCGCGGCGCCGCGTCGGGGTGGGCCGAAGTCGACTTCGAGAGCGGCGATGCCCGGCGCTATCGCGCGCGATGGTCGGTGCGGCGGGCGCGCGGCCAGACCGACGGCACGCTCCAGGACCAGCAGCTCGCGCTGACCGCGATCGACAGCGCCGGCGGCACGCACGAGCGGCTCGGCGGTACCAAGACCGAGACGCTGAAGGCCATCGTCGCGCGGCTCGGGCTGTCGTTCGATCAGTTCCGGCGCTCGGCATTGCTCGCCCAGGGCGAGTTCGCGGCGTTCCTGCGCGCCGACGGCAAGGATCGCAGCGAGCTCCTCGAGCGGATGACCGGCACCGAGATCTATTCGCGGCTGTCGGTGGCGGCACACCTCCGGGCTTCGCTCGCCGAGCAGCGGCTGCGCGACGGTCGCGCCAGGGCGGAAGCGATCCCGATCCTCGCCGAGGACGCTCGCGCGGCGACCGAGGCCGAGCTAGTCGATGCCGAGGCTGCGAAGCTCGCGGCGCGCGTGCGGTTCGCGGCGGCGGAGACCGCAGCACGCTGGCGCGACGACGAGGCGCGGCTCGCGGCCGCACTAGCCCAGGCCGAGGCCGAGCACGCGGCGGCTGCGCGCGCGGTCGAGGACGGCGAGGTGCTGCGCGCGGAGCTCGCGCTGCGCCGGCGCGCCGAGCAGCTGCGCGCGAGCTGGGACGAGGCGGCGCGGCTCGATCGTGCGCTCGCGGTCGTGACCGGCGAGACGGCCGCGGCCGAGGACGCGATGCGTGCGGCAAGTGCCACGCACGCCACGATCATGGCGCACCAGGCGTCGCTCGGAGCGGTGCACGCGCCGGTGCGAGCAGCGCGGATCGCAGCGGGGTTCGTCGAACGCGGGGCTCGAGACGAGGCCCGCGCAGATCGTCACGCGCATGCCGAGGACGCGGAGGCCCTGGGACGGGCGACGATCGACGACGCGGTCTGGCTCGTCGCTCGCGCGCCGCTCGCAGCCGAGATCAGCACATGGGCCGAGCTCGACACGCGGTTCGCCCAGCACGGCGTCCTCGGCGACGCGATCGCCTCGATCGATCGCGCGGTTCGCGATCACACGGCGTCCCGGGCATCGCTGGTCCGCGCACGCGAGGCCGTCGCGATCGATCACAAGGCCGCGGTCGGCAAGCTCGGCGATGCGCAGCGCAAGGCGACGAGCTTCCACGGCCGGCGCGTGATCTCGCTCGATGCGGCGAAGCGCCAGGAGGACGAGGCGCGCGTTCGCCAGACCGAGGTCGCCAAGCTCGTCTCGATCGCCGCCGGTGCCCGCGAGATGATCGTCGTTCGCGACCAGCTCGACGTCCAGCTCGGCGAGCTCGACGAGGGGGCCGCGGTCGACGCCGAGCAGCAACGGCGTGTCACGGCCGAGCAGGGCGTCGCGGTCACGCTGCGCGTGGAGCGCGTGCGCGTCGTCGAGGAGCTGCGGCGCGCGGCGGGATACGAGCACGCACGCGCCGAGCTCGTCGACGGCGAGGCGTGTCCGTTGTGCGGCGCGAACGAGCACCCGTGGCGCGATCGCGGCGCGTTCGATGACGTGATCCGCCAGGCCGAGCTCGGGCTCGCCGAGGTCATCACGATGCTCGAGGCCTGCATGACGACGCTCGCGTCGCTGACTGCACGCGAGCAGCAGCGCGTGCGCGAGCGCCAGCGGCTCGGCAGGTCGCGCCAGACTGCGGTCACCAGCGCCGCGGCGGCCGCGAGCAAGTGGCACGAGCAGCTCTCAGCACTCGGCGAGCTACTGCTCGAAGGCGATCCGTCGACGCCCGAGGCACAGCGGATCGCGGCCGAACTCGAGGTCTCTGCACGGGTCCGGCTCGACGGTGCTCGCGCGGTCTTCAGTCAGGCGCAGGCGGCGACCAAGGCCGCGCAGGAGGCGCAGGCCGAGGTCGGGCTCACGCAGGCGGCAGTCGATCAGCTCGCGACCGTGCTCGCCGAGCACGATCGCCGGCTCGCCGAGCTCGACGTCACGATCCAGCGCCTCACCGGCGAGCGCGCGGGTCGCGTCGAGCGGCGTGGCGAGCTCGACGGCGAGCTCGCGGCCGCGATCGCACGCTGGCGTGCGGCGACGGCAGGTGCCGGCCAGGGCAGCGCGCTGCCCGGTGATCTCGTCGGCGCGCGCGGCGCGATGACCGAGCTTGCGGCGGCGTGGCGGTCCCGCGCCGAACGCGTCGCGATCGCCGACGGCGCGATCGCCGCGGCACTCACCACGATCGAGCGCGGCGTGCGCGATGCCGAGCGCGCGGTCGCCGAGCACGGCGCCCGGCACGGTGATTGCGTGCGCCGGCGCGAGACGCTGATCACCGAGCTCGGAGATGCGGCGGCGGGCCTCGCTGCGGCGCGTGCCGAGGCTAGCTTCGATGCCGAGGAGCTGCGTCGCCTGCTGACCGCGGACGCCTCGCGCGCCGACGAGCTTGCCGAGCAGCTCGCCGCACTCGGGCGCGCGCTCGACCGAGCCCGCGCGGTCGCGAGCGAGCGGCGCCAGCGGTTCGATGCTCATGTCACGATGCGGCCCGGCTCGCTCGACGACGCTGCGCAGGTCCAGGCACTCGCTGCCGCGGTCGCCGCTGGCGATGGCCACGCTGCGCGGCTCGCGGCGATGCTGGCCGCCGATGCCGACGCCCGCGCGCGCCGCGACGCCGCACTGGCGCAGCTCGTCGACAGCGAAGCGAGCGCGGAGGTCGATCGCATCCTCGGCGCGGTGATCGGCTCGCACGACGGCAAGCTGTTTCGCAGCTTCGCGCAGAGCCTGACGCTCGACGCATTGCTCGCGGTGGCCAACGCCCACCTCGAGGAGCTCGCGCCGCGCTACCAGCTCGAGCGCGTGCCGCGTCACGATCTCGAGCTCCAGGTGATCGACCGCGATCTCGGCGCCGAGGTTCGCTCGGTGCAGAGCCTGTCGGGAGGCGAGAGCTTCCTGGTGTCGCTCGCACTCGCGCTCGGACTGTCGTCGATGTCCGCGCATGACGTTCGCGTTCGCACGCTGCTGATCGACGAGGGCTTCGGCACGCTCGATCCGTCGACGCTCGACACCGCTCTCTCGGTGCTCGATGCGCTGCGCCAGACCGGCCGTCAGGTCGGTGTGATCTCGCACGTACCGGCGCTCGTCGAGCGCGTCGGTGCCCACGTCCGCGTCGTCCAGCGTGGTGGCGGGCGAAGCGAAGTGATCGTCGCGTAGCCGAGCACAGGTTGGAAGGGCGGGATGAGATGGCGGGGCCGGGATTCACTCCCGGACCCGGGCCCGAGATGGCGGAATTCACTCCCGGACCCGGGCTACGATGTCCGTGCGATGCCCCGCATGACGATCGCCGATATCGAAGCGTTGATGGATCGCCACTTCCCGGACTGGCGGAACTTCTCGACGCTCGAAGGCCTCACCGATCGCGAGCTCACGCTGCGGATGCCGTTCAAGACGCAGCTGCTTCGCACGGGCGGCACGATCTCCGGCCCTGCGATGATGGCGCTCGCCGATACCGCCGCGTACTTCATGACGCTCGCGCTCGCGGGTCCAGTGCCGGGTGCTGCGACCGCGAACCTCGACATCCACTTCCTCGCCCGCCCGAAACCTGGCGACATCATCGCCACCGCGCGGATGCTGCGGCTCGGCCGACGGCTCGCGGTGTCGACGGTCGAGCTGCGATCGGACGGCAGCGAGGATGTCGTCGCCCACGCGACGGTGACCTACGCATTGCCGTCGCGAGACGCCGGTCACTGACCACAGCGCGGCCGGCTGTCAGCCTACATCGCGAACCGGCGAGGCCGCGTTAGCCCCGTGTCATCGCACTGTTACGCCGATCTACCCTGGGACAAAGACCACGATGGTTCTCCCCAGAGACCTCGAAAAGCTGAGGGTCGGTTCGAGCGCAGTCGAGGCGTTACGAACGTGAACCTGCCGGCATGAACGTTGCGAGGAGTGACTGCGTGCGAGATGGGGTTTCCGCCGACCTGGCCCGCGAGCTGATGCGCGAATTGGAACGTGACGAGCTGCGTCGTCTCGAGACGACGAACCCGCCGCGGATAAGGCCGCGCCCGAGCACCGATCCCGGCCCGCGTCGCTGACGGCTCAGCCCTTGGCGACCGGACGTGTCCAGCGATCGGCGAGCGCCACCAGCGGCGCCCCGATCAACCGTTGCACGGTCCACTCGCTCTGCGGTCGCGCGCCGAGCAGCGCATAGAACTTCAATGCCGGCTCGTTCCAGTCGAGCACCGACCACTCGAAGCGGCCGTAGTCACGCTCGACCGCGATCCGCGCGAGCGCCGCCATCAGTGCGCGCCCCACCCCCTGGCCACGCGCGACCGGCCGCACGAAGAGATCCTCGAGATAGAGCCCAGGCTTCGCGAGGAACGTCGAGTAGCTCGGGAAGAACAGCGCGAAGCCGACGGGCTCGCGCGCGAGCTCCGCGATCAGGACCTCGGCACCCGGTCGCGCGCCGAACAGCGTGGCACGTAGCTGGACCTCGTCGGCGACGACCTCGTGCGCCAGCTGCTCGTACTCGGCGAGCTCGCGGATGAAGCCGAGGATCGCGGCGCAGTCGTCGGCGGTCGCGGGGCGGATGACGAGATCGGCGGGGAAGCTCACCGCGGCACGATAGCGCGGTCGTGCTGTCGAGCCATCAGCTGGGTCGGCGTACCGGCGCACTCGCGCCTGCCTTCGCCCACGTGTAGGCGCTGCACTCGCGAACACGGAAGGTTGATGTTTCGCAGCTTCGGTCGGATCATGGAGGTATGCGTCGCGCTCTCCTCCTCGGGTGTCTTGCAAGCTCCACCACGGTCAGCGCGCCGCACATCGCGCAGGCGGAGACTGTGGTCGATCCCGAGAGCGCGATCTCATCACATGTGTCCGCCGACAGTGAGGCTGCGCAGTTCGCCGACAGCATCGCGACGGATCGCGGACAGGCTCGCAGGCCGGGCGGCAACCTCGCGGCACAACTCGCAGCGCAGCAGCAGGACGTCGTGATCGGCAATGCCGACGCCGGCATCCGCAGTCCGGAAGTAGCTGCACCCGTGCTCGCCCCGGCGAGTACGGTCGTCCTCGCCGAGCCGCGCATGGCGCTGTCGTTCGCGACACCGATCGCGTCCGAGACCCAGACCCGCGCGCCGGTCATGCCGACCCACCTGGCGAGGGTTCGTCCCGAGCGCCGGATTCGCCTCGACCATCAACGCGCGTCCTCCGCGTCAGCACAGATCGTGGCCAAGGTGCAGACGGCGTACGTCGACGGGCTGCAGCGCTGCTACAAGAAGGCCGGCCCGGGCACCGGTGCCAGCAACGTCAAGCTGATGTTCACCGTCGACGAGCAGGGCGTGGTCAAGCGGCCGACCGTCAGCACACAGGGCGCCGGCGTCGATACGTGCGTTCGCCAGCGGATGATGTCGTGGCGGTTCGCGGAGGCGGTGCGCGCCTCCAAGCAGATCGCGATGGTCTCGCTGACCCTCGCGATCCAGTCCGAGTAGCTCACCGCAGTCGATCGACGACGGCGGTGAAATCGGGAGGTAGCGGTGACGACAGCGCGACCCTGACGCCCGTCACCGGATGCTCGAAGCCGAGGGTCGCCGCGTGCAACATCAGACGCGGCGAGCTGATCAACCGATGCCCCGCATTCTCGAAGTCGCGCAGGTAGACCGGCTCGCCGACGAGCGGGTGGCCGGCCTCCGAGAGGTGGATGCGGATCTGATGGGTCTTGCCGGTCTCGAGCCGCACCGTGCAGAGCGTCGCGCCCCGCAGTGACGCGCGGATCTCGACGTGGGTGACCGCACGCTTGCCCTGATCGAGCCGGGTCGTCGAGCCTCGTAATCCATCGCCACGATCGGCGACCAGATACGACTCGATCCGACGCGGCGTGACCTTGCCGTGCGCCACGCAGAGGTACGTGCGCTCCATCGTGTGCGCGCGAAGCTGGGCGGCGAGACCGACCTCGGCGCGCTTCGACTTCGCGAACATCAGCAGGCCCGACGTCGCGCGATCGATCCGATGCACGACGTGGAGTGCGATCGTCGTCGCGGGCTTGCCCATCCGCCGCCACGCGCCACGGATCAGATCCATCGCGGTGCCGGTCTCGCGATCCTCGTAGGGCACGCTGTTGACGTCTGCAGGCTTGTCGATCACCACGATGTGCGGATCGTCGAACACCAGCACACCCTCCCGCTCCGGATCATGCGGACGTGGAGCGTTGCTGCGCAGCTCGACCTGCTGGCCGGGCACGAGTCGCTGATCGATCGTCGTGGTGACGGCACCGTCGACAAACACCTTGCCGGTCGCGATCTGGCGCTTCGCCACGGACCACGCGACGCCGGTCTTGGCCTTGACGAACGCCGCGAGCGTCAGCCCGTTCGCATCGACGATCCACGGCTCGGCCACGGGAGCGAAGGATGTCACGGCGGCGCACGCAAGACACTGTTGCACCGGCGCACGTTGCGGACGCCCGCGAAGTTTGGAAGCCTGCGTTCATGATCAAGGTCGGCATCATCCTCGGCAGCACGCGTCCTGGCCGTAACGGCGAGGCGGTCGCGAAGTGGGTCCACGAGCTCGCGCAGCAGCGAACCGACGCGACCTACGAGCTCGTCGATCTGCTCGAGTACAACCTGCCGCTGCTCGACGAGCCGGTGCCGCCCTCGCAGGGCAAGTACACCAAGGACCACACCAAGAAGTGGTCCGCGAAGATCGCCGGGCTCGACGCGTTCGTGTTCGTGACCCCCGAGTACAACCATGGTGTGCCGGGCGCGCTCAAGAACGCGATCGACTTCCTCTACAAGGAATGGAACAACAAGGCCGCCGGCATCGTGTCGTACGGCAGCATCGGCGGCGCGCGCGCGGCCGAGCAGCTGCGGCTGGTGCTGGGCGAGCTGATGATCGCCGACGTCCGCGCCCAGGTGCTGCTGCAGCTCGCGACCGACTTCGAGAACTACAAGACATTCAAGCCGCAGGAGCGCCACACCAAGTCGGTCGCGGCGATGCTCGACCAGGTCGTCGCCTGGGGCACCGCACTCGCGCCGTTGCGCAGCTGATCGATCACCGGGATACCTGACAGCAGGTTGCCCGGTCGACGCGACCGCGTCCGCTGCGTGGACGGGCGCTCGCAGGAGCCCCATCGCTCGAACATCGTGGGTGTGGGGAGAATCAGGCCCGTCGCTAGCGCTCGCGGACGAGGTACATGACCACGAGCGCCTGGTCTGCATCCCACGGTGCTTCGAGCTCGCGCTTGCGCAGACGATGGGTGCCTTGGCCGACGTCGACCACGAGGCCGCCCTCGCCGTAGCCATCGCCGAACGCGAGAGCTCCGCCGCTCGGGAGGGTCGTTGCAAGCTCGCGGGCCGCGCCGACCTTCTTGTGCCACATGTACACGGCGGCAAGCTTGCCCGACGACAGTTGGAGCTCGCCGACCTCCGTCGCATCGTCGGCGCCGTCACCCGCGAGCGCGTCGGCGAAGAGCGCATCGATCTCGACGGCATGGTCGCCGTGGTTCGCAGGATCGATCCACCACGAGCGGGGCGGAGCGACGAGCGCCAGCGTTGCCTCGTCGAGGCGATAGACGTCGATGCGGCCCGATTTCCCTTCGAGCTCGAACGCGTAGCCAGCGCTGGCGCCGACATCGATCGCAACCAGCTCCTCCCCTTTGCTGAGGCCGCGCATGATCTCCGCGGGGTGCCCGGTGAACTGGGCCTTCGTCGCTGCGGCTTTCGTCGGGACCCACTCGGTGGCGGTCGATGCATCGAACACCGCGATCGTGAGGGACGCTGTCTGCGACGCGATGGTTGCGATCGGTGGATCCGTGGGCATCGGCATCAGCTTGCCACGGCCGCGAGCGATGCCAGGAGCTAACGTTAGCGCCGGTCTACTTCTGCTGCTTCGCCTGCTTCGCCTTCTCCGCGGCTGTGATCTCGGACTCGAACTTCTTGATCAGCGCCAGGTCGGGCGCGTTCATCGAGATCACGTTGGCCCCAGTACCCTCCTTCGCCGCGGCATCGTGCTCGACCAGCTGTTGCTTCACGCTGGCGAGCATCTCGGTGAGCGTGGCCTTGCTCTCCGCCATGGCCGGATCGGCGATCTGTTTCTCGTAGTTGGCGATGGTCTCCACGAGGTTCGCGCGCATGGAGACGACCGTGTCGGTGATCCCCCCTTGCAGCCCGCCCGCCATGATGCGCTGCATCGTGTCCCCGTATTCAGCTGCGCTGGCAAAGCCATGCTTCTTCGCGAACGCTTCCAGCTTCGGCTCGAGCGCCGTCGAGGCCTCGAACGACTTCGGCCGGTCGTCGAACGGACTCTGTTCCGCGAGTGACTTGATGTAGCGCTGGATCTTGTCCTCGCTCAGCGTGGGCTTGGCGAAAGGAGAGTCCTCGGTTGTCTCGGTCGCGGCCGGGTCCGGCGGGGTTGCAGTCACGGCGCTTCCGCTCGCGGTTGCCGGAGCGACGGGTGCCGCCGGATCGAGCGAAGCCTGCTCGGTCTTCGCGGATTTCTTGCAAGCGACGAATGCCACGAGAAGGACCAGCGCGACAACGAAGCCATGAATGCGGTCAGCCATCAAAGCAACGTACCCTAAAGAAAGGCCCGATGGCCGCGCCGTGGCCTCGCGAACGAGCCACTACTTGGTCGAAGGCGAGCCGGTTCGGTCGCGCTAACATGTGGTGTGCGGCTGGTTCGCGGTACCGAGTCCTGGGAGATCTGGCACGAGGGCACGATGGTGCGCCTCGATGGCGGTGCGCTGCGCCGCTTCCAGAACGTGCGCCAGGCCCGCGCCGCCTACGAGGCAACGATCGCGGCGCGGCGGGACGACGGCTTTGTCGACGCACCCGACATCGTCGACGATCTCGATGCGCGGCTGGTGTACGCCGACGAGCTGCAGCTCAAGAGTGATCCGCTCGGAGAGCTGATCGCGGTGCAGCACGCGCTCGCGCATCAGCGTACCGGCAAGCTGCCCGTGCAGATCCGCCGCCTCGAGCGCCGCGTCCACGCACTCCTCGAGGATCACCACGACGCGCTGTTCGGCCCGCTCGCAGCCTTCGTCCGCCGGCCGTCGCGCAGCACGCCCGCGCGCCCGGCGCTCCAGATCACGTGGCGATCGGGGTTCGCCGATGAGGTGCGGATCCAGCGCGCGCCAAAGCTCGAGCTCCACGATCTGTGGTCGCAGCTGCGCAAGCTACCGATCTCGCGGTTCATGACGAAGCTCGTCGTCGGCAGCCCGACGCTGCCGAGCCCGTACCTCGAGCAGGGGTCATACCGTCAGCTGCTCTCGACAATCGCGAAGGACGGCGCGCCGGCGCACCTCCGATCGCTCGTCCTCGGTGACATCCCGCTCGCGCAACGGGTCTCCCTCGATCTCGGCGACCTGCGGCCCGTGGTCGAGAGCTGCCTCGCGCTGCAGGATCTCGAGGTCAAGCGCGGCATGGGCATCCTCGGACCACTGGTGTCGGCGAGCCTGCAGCGCCTCGTGCTCGAGAACATCGCGGAGCCGCTACGGGATGTCCCACGGTCGAGCTTGCCCGCGCTCTCCGAGCTCTCGGTCATCAACGGGTACGGGACCGTGCTGCTGCGCTTGCTGCTCGAGGTGCCGCTGCTCGATCAGCTGTCGGCGCTGACGCTCCGCCGCTGTCACCTCCAGGATCCCGATCTCGACTCGATCCGCGCCGACGCCGATCGCTTCCAGCACCTCGCGCGCCTCGATCTGCGCGACAACGACTTCTCGCGCGACGCCGTCCGTCAGGCACGCCTGCGGCTGCCGCGCCTCAAGGCGTAGCGTCGGCCGGGCCCGGAGCCGTCAGCTCGGCGATCGACTTGCCAAGCCACATCGCGGCGATCGCGATGATGTCGTCGGGCGTCACGGTGTCGCGCAGCATGAGGTTCGGCGTCTGCGCCGCGCGCAGCTGCGCCTCGTAGTGCTCGATGTGGTGGCTGACCTCGGGCAGCGCGCGATATGCGATCTCGCCGGCGCGGTGCAGCTGGCCGGTGCGCCGTGCGTGGTCCTCCTCGGCGCGCAGCTTCTCCTCGGTATGGATGAGCTCGCGGATGCTCGCGACCATCTGCTTCTGGAGATCCCACCGGCCGCGCAGCGCGGTGGCATCGGCACGGGTCGTGGTCAGCTCGTGCGCGAGCCACTCGCGGCGGTGCTCGGCGGCAGTCCCGATCTCGGATTCGAGCGCGCGATACTCGATCTCGAGCCGGACGAGCGTCTGCTCTACGGTGGCGACATCTCCCGGCACGCTCTCGGCCTCGAGCTTGAGCTGACTGGCGGCCTCGTCGATCAGATCGATGGCCTTGTCGGGCAGGTAGCGATCCACGATATGCTTCGCGCTGACCTCCGCGGCGGTGACCACGGCGGCGTCGGAGATCCGGATCCGGTGATGGGCTTCGTAGCGGTCCTTGATGCCGCGCAGGATCACGATCGTATCGTCGACGCTCGGCTCGGTGACGCGCACCGGCTGGAAGCGGCGGAGCAGCGCCTTGTCGCGACTGAGGTACTGGTCGTACTCGGCGGTCGTCGTCGCACCGATGCACGTGAACTCGCGGCGGGCGAGCACCGGCTTCAGCATGTCGCCGGCGTCGAGCGCCCCCTCGCGGCTACCGGCGCCGACGATCGTGTTCAGCGCGTCGATGAACAGGATGACCTCGGGCGAGGCGAGCACGCCGGCGACGACCGCCTTGAGGCGTTCCTCGAAGTCACCGCGGTACCGCGTGCCCGCCATCAGTTGGCCGAGGTCGAGCGCACGGATCCGCCGCGGCTTCATACTGTCGGGCACGTCACCCATCGCGATCTTGAGCGCGATCCCCTCGACGATCGCGGTCTTGCCGACGCCGGGTAAACCGACGAGCACCGGATTGTTCTTGCTGCGCCGCCCGAGAATCTGCAGCGTGCGTCGGATCTCGGCGTCGCGTCCGATCACCGGATCGAGCTTGCCGAGTCGCGCTCGCTCGACGAGATCGGTCGTGTACTGGCGGAGGGCGTCAGCGGTCATCGCGCCAACGTTACTCGCAACGCATCACGCCGGTGTTATAGACGCGGCATGGATCGCACCCTGTTCACGGAAGAGCACCTGGCGTTTCGCAAGGCGTTCAAGCAGTTCGTCGAGCGCGAGATCACGCCGCACCAGGCGCGGTGGCGCGATCAGGGGCAGGTCGATCGCGAGGTCTGGCGCAAGGCCGGCGCGCAGGGCTTCCTGTGCCCGTGGCTCGAGGAGAAGTACGGCGGCGCCGGCGCCGACTTCGTCTGCTCGGTGATCATCATGGAGGAGCTCGCGGTCGCCTACGAGAGCGGGTTCGCGATGGCGCTGCACTCCGACATCATCGTCCCGTACCTGTATTCGTTCGGCACCGAGGAGCAGAAGCAGAACTGGCTGCCGGGCTGCGCCTCCGGAGAGATCGTGACGGCGCTCGGCATGACCGAGCCCGGCACCGGCTCGGATCTGGCGGCGATCTCGACCTCGGCGGTCAAGGATGGCGATGACTACGTGATCAACGGAGCCAAGACGTTCATCTCGAACGGGCAGCTCTGCGACCTGGTCATCGTGGCGGCCAAGACCGATCCGGATCCCGCGAACGCTCACAAGGGCATCTCGCTGTTCATCGTCGAGGCCAACCGCAAGGGCTTCCAGAAGGGCAAGCGGCTCCACAAGATGGGCATGGACTCGCAGGACACCTCGGAGATGTTCTTCGAGGACTGCCGGATCCCGAAGTCCAACATCCTCGGCGCCGAGGGCGCGGGGTTCATGATGCTGATGCAGAAGCTCCAGCAGGAGCGGCTGTGCGTGGCGATCGGCGCGGTCACCGCGGCCGAGCAGGTGCTCGCCGATACGATCGTCTACACCAAGGAGCGCAAGGCGTTCGGCAAGCCGATCAGCAAGTTCCAGAACACGCAGTTCAAGCTGGTCGAGTGCCTCGCGAAGTGCGAGGTCGGCCGCGCGTACGTCGACAAGGTGGTCGCCGAGCATGTCGCCGGCAAGTACCTCGTGAAGGAGTGCTCGATCGCGAAGTTCTGGACCACCGACATGGCGCAGGAGGTGATCGACACCTGCCTGCAGTTCTTCGGGGGCTACGGCTACATGACGGAGTACCCGGTGACCCGCGCGTTCATGGATGCGCGCGTGCAGCGGATCTACGCCGGCACCAACGAGATCATGAAGGTCATCGTCGCGAAGCAGCTCGGGCTGTGAAGCGGGCGCTACGGCTTCTCCGGCTACGACCCGTCCGCACCTCTCTGTTGGCCACTCCGTGAGCATGTTATCGTCGATGCACGATGAAAGCTGCGGCCTGCTGTCCAGCCCCGGATCTTCGCGCGCTCGGTGACGAAGTCGCCGACGAGGCGCTCGCGACGCTGGCCAAGGCCCTGGCCCATCCGATCCGGGTCCAGATCGTCCGGATCCTGGCGCGGACCAGCGGCTGCGTGTGCGGTGATCTCGTCGAGCAGCTGCCGGTGGCGCAGTCCACGGTGTCACAGCACCTCAAGGTCCTGAAGGACGCGGGCCTCGTCCAGGGCACCATCGATGGTCCTCGGGTCTGTTACTGCATCGATCCCGAAGGATTGCGTCGCTTGCGCGTGCTGGTGTCGGGCCTGTAAGGTCATCGTCAAATGACGATTGATGGGAAGCGAGCGTACGTGGCCGAGCTACTCGGCACCGCGCTCCTGCTCGCGACGGTGGTTGGCTCGGGAATCATGGCGCAGCGCCTCAGCCCCGAGAACCTCGGCGTGGCGCTGCTGGCGAATGCGGTCGCGACCGGCGGCATCCTGTACGTGTTGATCGTCGGGCTCGGCCCGATCTCCGGCGCGCACATGAACCCGGTGGTGACGCTGATCGAGGCCGCGTTCCACCGCCTGCCACGCTCGCGGGTGCCGGGCTACATCGCGGCGCAGATCGTCGGCGCGCTGCTCGGCGTGATGCTCGCGCACGCGATGTTCGGGCTCGAGGCGATCCAGCACGGCACGCACGTGCGGAACAGCTCCGGCGAGCTGATCAGCGAGGTGGTCGCCACGTTCGGGTTGTGGCTCGTGATCGCCACGTCGAGCCGCGCGCGGCCAGCGGCGGTCCCGGCAGCGGTGGCGCTGTACATCGTCGCGGCGTACTGGTTCACGGCCTCGACGTCGTTTGCAAATCCGGCGGTCACGCTCGCGCGGTCGTTCACCGATACGTTCGCGGGGATCCGGCTCGCGGATGCGCCGCTGTTCATCGCGATGCAGCTGATCGGCGGTGCCGCGGCGGCGGCGCTGACCTGGTGGCTGTTGCTCTTGGCTGAGGATGAAGCATGACGGCTCCCGGGGTGTTGTTCTTGTGTGTCGCGAACTCGGCTCGCAGCCAGATCGCCGAGGGCCTGGCGCGCCAGCGGTTCGGTGATCGCCTGCGCATCCTCAGCGCAGGCTCGCGACCGACGCAGGTCAACCCGCTCGCCATCGAGGCGATGAGCGAGGTCGGCGTGGATCTCGCGACCCATCACTCGAAGCTCGTCGACCAGGTGGATCCGGCGGGGATCCAGCTCGTGATCACGCTGTGCGCCGAGGAGGTGTGCCCGGCGTTCTATGCACCGGTGCGCCGGCTGCACTGGCCGATTCCCGATCCCGCGACCACCGTCCCCGGCGAGCCGCCGGACCTGGCGCTGCACCGGTTTCGCGTGGCTCGCCTCCAGATCGCTGCGAAGCTCGATATCGTCGAG
>JBKJUF010000633.1:0-16048 GCA_046590445.1 Kofleriaceae bacterium | reverse complement strand
GCCGAGGCCGCGGACCGCCTGCTGCCGCCGCTCGAGGTCGGCGACCCGGTGACCTTGACCGTGGTCCGGCCCGAGCAGCACTTCACCCAGCCGCCGCCCCGCTTCACCGAGGCGTCGCTGGTCAAGGAGCTCGAGGACGACGGCATCGGCCGGCCGTCGACGTACGCGGCGATCATGTCGACGATCGTCGATCGTGGGTATGTCGAGAAGAAGGAGGCGCGGTTCTGGCCGACCGAGCTCGGCATCCTCGTCAACGGGCTGCTCGTCGAGAGCTTCCCCGAGATCGTGTCGTCGGACTTCACCGCGAAGATGGAGTCCGATCTCGACAAGGTCGAGGAGGGCAACGAGGACTGGCGCAAGCTGCTCGGTGGGTTCTACGCGCCGTTCAAGATCGAGCTCGAGACCGCGCGCACCGAGATGCGCGACGTCAAGCGCGAGGAGATCGCGACCGAGTGGATCTGCGAGAAGTGCGGCAAGCCGATGGTGATCAAGTGGGGACGCAACGGCTCGTTCCTCGCGTGCATGGGCTATCTGCCCGCGCCGCGCGGCAAGAAGAAGAAGGAGCCGGAGCCGGGCGCCGAGCCGTTGCCGGTGTCGTGCCGTAACACGATGGAGGTCGTGAAGAACCTCGACGGCACGTGGGAGAAGGTCCCCGCGCAGACCACCGACGAGATCTGCGAGGTCTGCCAGGCCCCGATGACGATCAAGCGTGGTCGGTTCGGCAGCTTCCTCGCGTGCACGCGCTATCCCGACTGCAAGACCACCAAGCCGATCTCGCTCGGCGTCAAGTGTCCCAAGCCGGGCTGCGGCGGGTTCCTCGCCGAGAAGCGGTCGCGGCGCGGCAAGCCATTCTACGGCTGCTCGAACTGGGCGAAGAAGCAGTGTGACTTCGTGGCGTGGGACAAGCCGATCCCGCAGCCGTGCCCGATCTGCGCCGCGAAGTTCGTGGTGAAGAAGGAGAACAAGAGCGGCGTCACGCTCCGTTGCATGGAGTGCGACTGGAAGCAGGGCCAGGACGACACCGAGGAGAACGCGGCGTAACAGCCGCGTTGTCGGCGGGCATACTGCTGCCGATGTCCGCGCCGCCGCCCGCGCTGATCGCCGAGCTCGCGACCCGGCCCGCCGACCGCGAGCTGCTACGGGTGTTCGCCGACTGGCTCCTCGAGGTCGGCCATCCGAGCGGCGAGCTGATGGCGCTCGAGCTCGCGGCCGAGCCGCCGCCGAACCTCGGCGCGCGTGTCGCGGCGCTGATCGCGACCCAGCTCGAACCGTATCTCGAGCAGCGGCTCGCCCGGCGTCACCCCACCGAGTACGCGTGGCGCGCCGGCCTGCTCGACGCCATCGCCCTGCACCACGAGGGTGCGGCCGCGCCGCTCGCGCAGACCCTGCGCGAGCTCGCCGCGGAGCCGTGCGCGCGGCTGCTCCGGCGCATCGAGATCCGCGCGAACGAGCTCGACGGCGAGGGCAACCTCGAGCCGGTGATCGCCGAGCTCGCTCGCCTCGCACCGGCGTTTCCGCGGCTGACCGAGCTCGCGGTGCGCGAGGATCGCGAGCCCTATCGCTGGGTCGACACCGGCGTGATGCCGATCCAGATCGGCGATGTCTCGCCGCTCTACGCGAGCTATCCGCGCCTCGAGCTCCTCGAGCTCGCCGGCAAGGAGTACACGCTCGGCGCCCTCGAGCTGCCCGCGCTCCGCCGGCTCGCCCTCCACGAATTCGGTCCGCGCGACATCGCGTCGCTCGCGGTCGCGCCGCTGCCGGTCCTCGAGGACCTCGAGCTCGCCTTCACGTATGGCGTCACGATCGATCGCATCGACGACGTGTTCCGGCCGCTGCTCGACCGTACGCTGCCGACGCTCGGCCGCCTCGCGATCGTCGTCCAGCTCCGGCAGCTGATGCAGTTCCTCGTGCGCGCCGTACCGGCCTCGAACCTCGCGCGCCACGCTCGCGTGCTCGCGTTCCGGCGCTGCATCCTCGACGACGACAGCGTGCGCGCGCTCGTGCAGTGGGCGCCGCGGCTGCGCGCGCTCGCACGCCTCGAGATCGAGGGCACCGGGCTCTCGACGCACCACCGCCGCGCGCTCGAGCAAGCACTCGGCCCGGTCCTCGCGGTGTCCGGCGGCGGGCCGCCCGGTGCCCCGAGCCCGGGCGGTCGGCGATGAGCGACGCCGATACCGCCGAGCTGCTTCGCCTCGTGCGCGCCCGGCCCGACGATCTCGAAGTGCGATCTGCGACGACTACTTCTGGTCAGTCTTGACGTGCCTACATCATGGAGCCATCATGTAGGCATGGCAATGAAGGCACGACAATACACGATCCGGAACGTGCCCTCGTCGGTCGACCGCGCGTTGCGTCGCAAGGCAGCAGAGCGACGAGTGAGTCTGAATACACTCGTGTTGCGCGTGCTGGAGGCGGAGGCCGGCGGCGTGGGCGAACCTCCGTTACGACACGACCTCGACGCGTTCTTCGGAAGCTGGATCCGCGATCCCGAGGTGGATCGTGCGCTTGCTGAAGGCCGGCGCGTAGATCCCCGAGACTGGGACTGACATGAAGCTTGCGCTCGATACGAACGCGTACAGGCTCGTGATGGAAGGCAACGACGATGCAGTCAACCTCGTCCGAGCAGCTGAGATCGTCTTGATGCCGGTCCCGGTGATTGCGGAGCTACGCTACGGCTTCGTTCGAGGGACCAAGGGTCGAAGGAATGAGGCCTTTCTCGTGAGGTTTCTGGACCAGCCCAGAGTAGAGGTGCTGCTCTGCGATGAAGCCACGACGCATCACTACGCTCTACTCAAGGATCAGTTGAAGCGGCAGGGCACGGCGATCCCGATCAACGACGTCTGGATCGCCGCGCTGGTTGTTCAGCACGCTGCAGTGCTGCTGACGCGGGACTCCGATTTCGACCACCTCCCTCAGCTGCCACGCGCCTGAGCTACTGATCACGGTCTGCAGGTCGTCCCACCGAAACGCGAAACGGCTTCACCCTGTCAAGGCGCTCGGCCGACGGCTCGCTCGTCGTCCTGTTCTCGGCCTTCAGTCGTGCTCCGACCGCGTCGCCAACCCTCGCGATCGCTGACGCAACCTCCCGTGATCAGGTGACCGCAGACGCGCCGAGCCGCTGAATCTGCGTCAGTCCCGTGTTTTTGCATGGGAGCGGCAGAAACCGTGAGCCAAGATGCCGCGGCTCCGACACTTACCCACGAGTCCATGCTGCCTCCAACCGCCACCCAGCTCGACGTTGACGTCGTCGTGCAAGCACCCGCCGATGATCTCGGTGCTGTGTTTCGGCAGTACTCGGGGTACGTCGCTTCTGTCGCGTTCCGGCTGCTCGGCCGTGACCACGAGATCGACGACGTGGTCCAGGAAGTGTTCCTCGCGGCGACGCGCAGCCTGCGCAACCTCCGCGAGCCTGCCGCGATCAAGGGCTGGCTCGCGACGGTCACGGTTCGTATCGTCCGCCGCAAGTTGCGCGGCCGCCGTGTTCGCGCGTTGTTTGGTGCTGACATACCGCCCGACTACTCGGAGGTCGTCGTCGATGCGTCCCAGGAGAAGTCGCTGCTGATCAGGCGCGCGTATCAGCTCCTCGATCAGCTGCCGGTCGACGAGAAGATCGCGTGGATGTTGCGTCATGCCGAGGGTGAGCCGCTCGACGCGGTGGCGAGCTATTGCGAGTGCTCGCTGGCGACCGCGAAGCGACGCATCAGCGCGGCGCAGTCGGCGCTCGGGGAGGAATTCTCGTGAGCGCGCTCGGACGGGACATGGCACGCGCCGTACGCGTCGACTGGAACCGGACGCGCAGTCGCGACGCCGAGCTCGGCCTGCGCAAGCGGCAGCGCCGTCGCGCCATCGTACGCACGAGTGGCGCCGGTGCGCTCGCGCTTGCGGTTTGTGCAGTCGCGCTGTGGCGAGCGCATGACGACGCGGCGCAGCCGCTGGTCGCGTGGCAGCCGCCGACGCTCGTCGTTCCGTCGACGTTGGCCGTGCCGGCCGTCACGCCGTCCGCGATGGCGATCGAGGCCGATCGCGCGCCAACGCTGCAGCTTGCCGATCGGTCGACTGCCACGCCCGGCGGCGCCGGCTCACAGCTCCGTGTTGTCGTCGACGACGTCGTTCGCGCGGAGGTCGAGCTCGTCGCCGGCACCGGGCGCTTCGACATCGTCGCGAATCCGGCGCGCACGTTCCGGGTGGCGGCGGGCACCGTCCATGTCGAATCGTTCTCCGCGAAGTTCGGAGCCGCACGCTTCGAGCAACGCGTGCGCGTGGAAGTGTGGGAAGGCTCCGTGCGCGTCGCGTGGGACGATCAGGAGCGCGAGCTCGTCGCGGGGCAGACCGCGACCTTCCCGCCGGAGACACCACCGAGCCGACGCGCGGAGCGCACCTCTGGACGTTCGCGCCCACAGGCCGTGAAGACCGCTACCGCAGCTGACACCAGCTGGCGCGATCTCGCACGTCAGGGCGAGTACACCAAGGCGTACGCAGTGCTCGCGAAACCGGATGCGCCTCCCGTACGCGACGTCCCCGAAGAGCTGCTGCTTGCCGCCGACGTGAAGCGATTGAGCCGTCATCCGGCCGAAGCGGTCGCGCCACTGCGGCAGATCGTGCGTGATCATGCGAGCGACCCGCGCGCTCCCCTCGCCGCATTCACGCTCGGGCGCGTTCTGCTCGACGAGCTCGATCGACCGGCAGACGCCGCGGCTGCATTCGGTCAGGCATCCGCACTGGCACCCGACGGCGCGCTCGCCGAGGATGCACTGGCTCGCCGCGTCGAGGCACTGTCGAAGGCCGGCGATGCATCGGGTGCACGTCAGCTCGCGGAGCAGTACGTCGCGCGGTTTCCGGACGGTCGCAAGCTTGGCTCGGTTCGCCGCTTCGGCAAGCTGTGATAAGCAAGGCCGCGATCGCGGTCGGGCTCACCTTCGGGCTCGCAGCATCGGGGCCCGCGCGTGCTGACGACGGCGCAGCGGTCACACTTCAGGTCGACGGCTGCGAGAGCGAACGCGAGATCCGCCGGATCGTCGACATCGAGCTCGCGTCGGGATCTCTCGCAACGGCTCCGGTGCGCGCATCGGTCGCGTGCACGAGCTCGCTGGCCACGCTGCGCGTAGATGGCGGTACGGGTGCGCCCGTGACGCGCACCCTCGATCTGTCGGTCGAGATGCCCAAGGCGCATGGGCGGTTGATCGCGCTCGCGCTGGTCGAGCTGATCGCGTCGAGCCAGAGCGAGCCAAGCACGCCCGCGCCTGTCCCGTCCGGTGCGGTCGAGCCGACGGTGTCACCGCCTGACGATGTCGTGCCGCCTCTCCAGATTCCACGAAGGGCGACCTGGCAGATACTCGCGCTCGGCGGCGGGCTCGCGTTCAGCTCCGGGACCGGGCTGCTCGGCGGCGGTGGCATTCGCGTGCGCCGTGCAGCATCGCGACTGACACTGCACGTCGACGTGCAAGCGCATCACGGCACGGCGGAGGTCACGCTTGGTCGAGTCACGACCGACATCCTGGATGTCGCGCCTGCAGTTGGTGTGCAGCATGCGTGGGAGCGCGTGCGTGCGTCCGCGAGCATCGGCGCACGTGGCGGTGCGGTCCGGCTCGCCGGCAGCAGCGACACGATGAGCGTGCGCGGCGATCGGTTCTGGGCGCCATGGTTTGGCGCGTTCGCGCTCGCCGGTCTCGAGCTCGCTGTCAGCTCGCGAGTGAGGCTCATCGTCGATGTTGAAGGTGGTCTCGTGATCAATCCGGTAGGTGCCCTCGTCGAACAACGTCGCGAAATTGCCGTCGATGGTGGGTGGCTAGGGGTGCACGTCGGAATTGGAACGATTCTGTGAGCCGTTTCATGCGCCGTGGGTCACTCAGGCAGCAGAGGGACTCATGAGACTTGCGTGCATTCTCCTGTTCACGGCGTGCACTGGATCGAACGAATCCGTGCTGAACGAACTCGATGGCGTCGACGCTGCGCTCGATTCTCCGGACTCGTCGATGTCACAGCAGCCGTGGACGAACGTCACGAGCAACACGACCGTGGATCTGTATGGCGTCTGGGCTGGCTCGGCGACGAATGTCGTCGCAGTCGGCGGCAAGCCGGGCGATACCGCCGGCAATCCCGGGTTGATCCTGCGCTACGACGGCGCGAGCTGGGCCCGGTCGCCGAATCTGCTCAACTTGCTCGGCGTGTTCGGACGCACGGCGGTTGGCGAGTACGGCGGCGAAGGCAGCTACACCTACTGGGACGGCACCGCGTGGTCGTCGCGCTTTGTGCTCCAGGCGGGATCGCTGCGCGGCACGTGGGAGACCTCGACCGGCACGTATGCGGTCGGCGACAACGGACGCCTGCACTACGAATCCGACACCGGTAACGCGGGATCGTGGCAGACCCTGACGAGCAACACGACGAATGCGCTGTACGCGGTGTGGGGCTCGACCGAGAGCGATGTCTACGCGGTGGGCGCGGGTGGCGTGATCCTGCACAACAGCAACGCCGCCGGCGGCGCCGGAACTTGGACCAAAACCACGCACGGCTCGTCGACGCTGCGCGCGATCTGGGGCACCTCCCCGAACAACATGTACATCGTCGGCGAGGCACCCGCCGTGATCTTGCACTCGACGAACGGTGGGACGACGTGGACCGAGGCACAGCTGCCGGCATCCGCGATCGGGCTCTCTGGCATCGCCGGCACGTCCGCGAACGACATCTATGTCGTCGGGGCTACGGGTGGTCTGGCGTTTCACTCGACCGGCAACGACGTGTGGACCACCCAGATGTTGCCGGCGACGTACGACATGTTCGGAATCGCGATCGCGAGCAGCGGCGACATCTACGCGGTCGGTCGCAATGGCACCATCTATCACAAGGCGCCCTAAGCCCATCCTCGACGACGACAGCGTGCGCGCGCTCGTGCAATGGGCGCCCCGGCTCCGCGCGCTCGCGCGTCTCGAGGTCGAGGGCACCGGGCTGTCCACGCACCATCGGCGCGCGCTCGAGCAAACGTTCGGCCCTGTGCTCCTGGTACGGTGATGGTAGCTTGCTCCGCGATGCGCGAACCCGACGTGACCGTGGTCGGCGGCGGCATGGCCGGCAGCGAAGCCGCGTGGCAGCTCGCCGAGGCCGGCCTCCACGTCGCGCTCGTCGAGATGAAGCCGTCCGCGATGTCGCCCGCGCACCAGTCGCCGCTGCTCGGCGAGCTCGTGTGCTCGAACTCGCTGCGCAGCGACGATCCGGTGGCGCCCGCCGGGCTCCTCAAGCAGGAGCTGCGCAAGTGCGGATCGATGGTGATCGCGTGCGCCGATCAGCACCGCGTGCCGGCCGGGCAGGCGCTCGCCGTCGAGCGCTTCGGGTTTGCCCGCGCGATCACCTTGCGGCTCGCGCTGCATCCGCGGATCCGCATCGAGCGCCGCCGCCTCGAGGAGCTCCCCGTGGGCCCGGTGATCGTCGCGACCGGGCCGTTGACCGAGGGCGCGCTCGCCGACGTGATCCGCAACGAGCTCGGCGGCGATCGCATGTACTTCTACGACGCGATCGCGCCGATCGTCGCCGCCGACTCGATCGACTGGGACTTCGCCTTCAAGGCCTCGCGCTGGGGCCGCGACAGCCCCAGCGATGCTGCTGCCAAGCCGGCCGATCCGCAGGTCACCGAGGTCGAGACAACCGCCGAGACAACCGCCGAGCTCGACACTGCCGACGCCGCGGCCGGCGGCGACGTTGGCGTCGGCGACTACGTCAACTGTCCGCTGAACAAGGCCGAGTACGAGGCGTTCATCGAGGCGGTCAACGCCGGGCGCAAGGTGCTGCCGCACGACTTCGAGGAGCCCAAGTACTTCGAGAGCTGCATGCCGATCGAGGTGATGGCGGAGCGCGGCGCGCAGACCTTGCGGTTCGGACCGATGCGGCCGATCGGCCTCCGCGATCCGCGCACCGGCTATCGGCCATGGGCGGTCGTCCAGCTGCGGCCCGAGAACAAGTACCTCACCGCGTACAACCTCGTCGGCTTCCAGACCCGGCTCGCGTATCCCGAGCAGCAGCGGATCTTCGCGTTGATCCCGGCGCTCCACCGGGCGGAGTTCCTGCGCTTCGGATCGACCCACCGCAACACGTACATCGACGCGCCGGCGCGCCTCGGTGCCGGCTTCGAGCTGCGCTCGCGCCCGAGCGTGCGGTTCGCGGGCCTCTTGACCGGCGTCGAGGGCTACATCGAGTCATGCGCGATGGGGCTCGTCGTCGCCTGGATGCTCGCGAGCGAGCTCACCGGCCGCGCCGCCCCGCCGCCGCCCCCGACGACGATGCTCGGCGGCCTCTACCACCACGTGACGGCACCGCGCGAGGGCAACTACAAGTACGGCCCGACCAACGTCAACTACGGCCTGCTGCCGCCGCTCGAGGGCGTCCGCAAGGACAACCGCAAGCCGCGGATGGCCGACCGCGCGCGTGCGGATCTCGAGAGCTGGCTCGCGAGCGTCACGGTCCGCGCCGGCTGAGCGTGTGGCCGTTGCCAGACCATGGCCGGGAGATGCCAGGGTCTTCCGGCGGCGCCACCGCACTCATGGTCGCCTCACGGTCGAACGCTTGCGCTGCTGCGGCGCTCGGGCGTTACGATGGTCGGATGCAGCGTTTTCTACTCATCCTTGCGGTCGGTGCATGTGGTGGCGGCGATGGCGCGGGGCTCGACGCCCCGGAGGACTGCCAGCCCGGTCGTCTGAGCTACGTCCACGATCTGACGCTCGATGGCGACGTCACGGGCGGCGGCGGCGACCTCGCCATCACCAATCACAGCTTCGTCAACGCATCCCAGGACCAGAATGGCAACCCGCAGCTCGGGTCCCTCGAGGTCGGCGATCTCGGCGGGATGTCCGGCGGGCCGCGCATCAAGCTCGAGTTCCGTGAGCTGGTGTCTGACGGCGGCACCGTCGACGCGCGCGGCTTCGTCAAGCTTCCGCAACAAGGGATCGACGCCGGCAACTGCGAGACCGCCGGGTTCGCCGGCCGGATCACCACGATCACGGACGGCTGGCGGTTCACGCTCGTCGACGTCCACGCGTCGCCGTACTGCAGCGGTGCCGCCATCGCGGGATCGTTCGCCGCGTGCATTCGCCACCAGTAGCGACCACACGCACTCGAACGCGTGTTCGCTGACGCGCGATACGGTACGGTCGCGCCGTGAAGCGACTCCTCGGCAAGTTCGCGATCGTCACCGGAGGCTCGAGCGGGATCGGCGCGGCGTGCGCGCAGGCGCTGGCGACCGAGGGTGCGGCGGTCGTCGCGTGCGGCCGGCGGTTCGAGGATGGCCCGGCCGCGCAGCCGGCGACAGGCCAGGTCGTGCAGGCCCGGCTCGACGTCACCGACGAGGCCTCCGTGCGTCAGCGGTTCGACGAGCTGCCCGAGGTCGATATCGTCGTGTGCGCGGCGGGGACCGGCACGTTCGGCCCGATCGCGAACTGCTCGGCGCAGGCGATCCGCGAGATGCTCGACGTCCACATCGTCGGCACGCTGCTGTGCGCGCGCGAGGCGCTGCGGCGGATGATGCCGCGCAAGCGCGGACACATCGTCGTGATCAACTCGCACGTCGCGCACCGCGCGTTCACCGACTGCGGCGGTTACACGGCGGCCAAGGCCGGCCAGCTCGGCCTCGTGCGCGTGCTCGCCGAGGAAGCGCGGCCGTACGACATCCGAGTCACCGCGATCCTGCCGGGCGCGACCGACACACCGATCTGGGATGACCGTCCGGGCTTCGATCGCACGAAGATGATGAAGCCCGAGGACGTCGCGGGGTTCCTCGTCGCGATCGTCGCGCGGCCCGGGATCTCCGTCGAGGAAGTCACCGTCACCCCACCCGCCGGCGCGCTCTGATCAGCGCGCGAGCGCGGGCCCGGTCGGCTCCGGTGCGTCACACGGGGTCGCGTGGGGCTCGGCGAACCGTCGATCGTGGCGTCCGAACCAGGTGACCTCGCCGGCGGCGGTCGTCCGCAGCGCGCTGTCGATCCGCCCGAGCAGGCGCCGCGTCTGATCGCCGAGGTAGACGCCGGTCCACGCGCGGGTGAGCTCGACGGTGCAGGTCGTCGCGTCGCGCCGCGCGAGCCGCACGATGTCGATGCCGGCGGCGTCGGCGGTGGCCGTCGTGCGGATCGCGTCGCTGGTGATCTCGAGGATGCCCTCGACGTCGCGCGCGAGCTCGGCGGCGATCGCGAGCAGCACGTCATCGGGAGGCGCCGGTGCGAGCCAGCTGAACCGCGCGACCGTGCGCATCCCGTCGGGGTCGGCGACCGCGTACTGCGCGTGCTGGCCGTACCAGTAGCGGGCCACCAGCTTGCGGGCCATCGCCATCGTGGCGCCGGCGGCGAGCGCGGGGAGAAACCAGGGCACGGTCAAGCGTAGCGCGGCTCGCCGACCCTGGCGAAAACTCGCGCACGTGGCCCGGGAGGCCGATCCTCGGGGGATGGACTGGGACACGGCGATCGCGGCGTTCACGCGCTACCTCGAGGTCGAGCGCGCGTACTCGCCCCGGACCGTCGAGGTCTACACGCGTGACGTCGCAAAGCTCCGCGCCCACCTCCGCGCGAAGCGCGATCGCGACATCCCGCTCGCGCGGCTCTCCGCGATCGACGTTCGCAGCCAGCTCGCCGCGCTGTTCGGCGTCAACGGTCCGGCGACGATCGGCCGCAAGCTGTCGAGCGTCCGCGCGTTCTGCGTGTTCCTCGTCAAGCGCGGCGAGATCACCGGTAACCCGGCGGCCGCGGTGCGGGGCCCGAAGAAGCGGCGCGGGCTGCCGCGCGCGCTCGACGTCGACGACGCGTTCCGGCTCGTCGAGGCGCCGACAGCGACCGGCCGCACGAGTCATCGCCGGCTGTCGGCGACCGAGGAGGCGCGTCACGCGCTGCTGCGGCTGCGCGACGCCGCGCTGCTCGAGCTGCTCTACGGCACCGGCCTCCGCGTCTCCGAGGCCTGTGCGCTCGATCTCTCGGACATCGATCGAGATCGCTACAACACGCCGATGCTGATGGTCCGCCACGGCAAGGGCGACAAGGCACGCCAGGTTCCGGTCGGTGGCGCCGCAGATCGCGCGCTCGCGACGTACCTGCCAGCGCGGCGGTCACTGGGCGCGCGCAGCGGCGACGCCGAAGCGCTGTTCGTCAACGCGAGCGGCGCGCGGCTGACCCCACGGTCGGTGCAGCGCATGGTCAAGCGATGGACGATCGCCGGAGGCGTGCATGCCGCGGCGACGCCCCACGCGCTGCGTCACTCGTTCGCGACGCACCTCCTGGACGAAGGCGTCGATCTGCGGGCGATCCAGGAATTGCTCGGTCACGCCTCGCTGTCGTCGACGCAGATCTATACAAAAGTCTCGCTCGACCACCTGATGAAGGTCTACGACGGCGCACACCCGCGGGCCCGCAAGCCGGGAGACTGAGGCGACCGATCGATTGCTGTCGGCGCGCAGCGCCGATGGAAATCACCTCACGCCGAAGGAACCCGTTTACGGGCTGAGCCGTGCTACGAACCGGACGTGAAGATTCGCTCGACGACGATCCTCTCGGTCCGGCGCGGGAACACCGTCGTCGTTGCCGGTGACGGTCAGGTCACGCTCGGCAACACGGTCGTCAAGGGCGGCGCGCGCAAGGTCCGGCGGCTCGGCGAGGGTCGCGCGATCGGCGGGTTCGCGGGCTCGGCGGCCGACGGCATGGCGCTGTTCGAGCGCCTGGACGACAAGCTCCGCGAGCAGCGCAGCCCGTTGCGGCGCGCCGCGGTGGAGCTCGCGAAGGAGTGGCGCACCGATCGCGCACTGCGCCGCCTCGAGGCGATGCTCGTGGTCGCCGATGCCGAGGCGACGTTCATCCTCTCGGGGACCGGCGACGTGATCGAGCCCGACGACGGCGTCTGCGCGATCGGCTCGGGTGGCAGCTACGCGCTGTCGGCGGCGCGCGCGTTGCTGCGGCACACCGAGTTGCCGGCGCGGGCGATCGTCGAGACCGCGATGGGGATCGCCTCGGAGGTCTGCATCTACACGAACGCGAACCTCACGATCGAGGAGCTCGCGTCGATGGCGAACGAGCCTGGAACGGAGCGCGCGAAGTGAACGATCTGTCGAACAACTCGTTGACCCCGGGCAAGATCGTCGAGGAGCTCGATCGCTACGTCGTCGGCCAGCGTGACGCCAAGCGCGCGGTTGCGGTCGCGCTGCGCAACCGATGGCGGCGAAGTCAGGTCCAGGGCGATCTGCGCGACGAGATCGCGCCGAAGAACATCATCATGATCGGGCCGACCGGCGTCGGGAAGACCGAGATCGCCCGGCGGCTCGCCCGGCTCGCGCGCGCGCCGTTCCTCAAGGTCGAGGCGAGCAAGTTCACCGAGGTCGGCTACGTCGGCCGCGATGTCGACTCGATCGTCCGCGATCTCGTCGAGGTCGCGGTCAAGCTCGTGCGCGACGAGGAGGCGGCCAAGGTGCGACCGCGTGCGAAGGAGTTCGCCGAGGAGCGGATGCTCGATCTGCTGCTGCCACGCGGCGGAGGTCGCGGGTTCGCGGATCGGTCCGGCGAGGCCGCCGCGGCAGCGCCCGATCCGACCCGCGAGAAGCTGCGCGCGATGCTGCGCGATGGCCGGCCCGACGATCGCGAGGTCGAGGTCGAGCTCGCCGACGAGTCCAATCCGCTGATGAGCGTGCTCGGCGGCCAGCCGGGCATCGACGAGAGCGCGCTGTCGGGCCTCAAGGACATGTTCGGCCAGCTCGGGCGCAAGCTGAAGCGCCAGAAGCTCAAGGTCCCGCAGGCGTGGCGCGCGCTGACCGAGGTCGAGGTCGAGAAGCTCATCGATCATGACGCCGCGAGCCGCGAGGCGGTGAGCCGCGCCGAGAACGCCGGCATCGTGTTCATCGACGAGATCGACAAGATCGCGACGTCGCGCGAGCGCCACGGCGGCGACGTGTCACGCGAGGGCGTCCAGCGCGATCTGCTGCCGATCGTCGAGGGGTCGACGGTGACGACCAAGTACGGCCCGGTCCGCACCGACCACGTGCTGTTCATCGCGGCGGGCGCGTTCCACATGAGCAAGCCGAGCGACCTGATCCCCGAGATGCAGGGCCGGTTCCCGATCCGCGTCGAGCTCACCCCGCTCGTCGCCGAGGACTTCGTGCGCATTCTCACCGAGCCGCAGAACGCGCTGACCCGCCAGTACGCGGCGCTGCTCGCGACCGAGGGCGTCACGATCGAGTGGACCGACGAGGCGATCAAGGAGCTCGCGGAGATCGCCGCCGAGGTCAACCGCAAGACCCACGACATCGGCGCCCGCCGCCTGCACACGGTGCTCGAGCGCCTGCTCGACGATCTGCTCTACAACGCACCCGATATCGGCACGCAGACCATCCCGATCACGCGGGCCTACGTGCGCGAGCGGCTCGGCGCCCTCGTCGCCGATGAAGATCTGACGCGGTTCATTTTGTAACCCTGGTGTGTAACCGCGCCGGTAGCGGGCCCGTGGTCAGCACGCGTGCGCGAGCGGTGGTAAACCCGACCCGTGCCGACTCAAGCCGAGCTGCTCGCGATCGCCGACCGGGTCCTCGTCAAGAACTACCGCCAGCAACCGATCGTGCTCGAGCGCGGCCGCGGCTGCGAGGTCTGGGACCGCGCCGGTACCCGCTACCTCGACATGACCGCCGGGATCGCGGTCTGCGGGCTCGGCCACTCGCACTCGGCATTCACCGCGCGCGTCACCGAGCAGCTGATCCGGCTCGTCCACGTCTCGAACCTCTACTTCAACGACCAGCAGATCCTCGCGGCGCAGGCGATCGTCGAACGGTCGTTCGCCGATCGCGTGTTCTTCTGCAACTCGGGCGCCGAGGCGAACGAGGGCGCGCTCAAGCTCGCGCGGCGCTACCAGCACGTGATCGCCGAGGCGCCGCATCGCACGACGATCGTCTCGACGCACGGCAGCTTCCACGGTCGCTCGGTCGCGACGGTGTCGATCACCGGGCAGCCGAAATATCGCGACGGCTTCGGACCGCTGTTCGGACCGGTCGAGTTCATCACCTACGGCGATCTCGAGGCGGCCGAGCAGCTGCTACGACCGATGACGGCGTGCGCGATCATCGTCGAGCCGATCCAGGCCGAGGGCGGCCTCATCGTCGCGCCGCCGGGCTACCTCGCCGGGCTCCGCCGGATCTGCGACGAGACCGGCACGCTGCTGATCTTCGACGAGGTGCAGACCGGGATCGGCCGCACCGGCCGGTGGTTCGGACACCAGCATGACGACGTCGAGCCCGACGTGATGACGCTCGCGAAGGGCCTCGGCGGCGGCGTGCCGATCGGCGCGGTCGCGTGCAGCGAGAAGGCGGCGCGCGGGCTCGCGGCGCAGCCGGGCGGGGCGGTACCCCACGCGTCGACGTTCGGCGGCAACGCGCTCGCGTGCGCCGCGGCCAACGCGGTCTTCGAGATCATCGAGCGCGAAGGCCTCATCGAGCGCGTCAACCAGGCCGGTCAGTACCTCGCGACCCAGCTCGCGGAGTTGATCGTCGAGTTCCCCGGTCACGCGACCGAGATCCGCGGGCGCGGCCTGCTGCGCGGCCTCGTGGTCTCCGGCAGCCCCGTGCAGGTCGTCGCGCGATGCCGCGAGCAGGGCGTGCTGCTCTCGGTCGCCGGCGACAAGGTGGTGCGGTTCGCGCCGCCCTACATCGTCGAACGCGCGGAGCTCGACGAGGCGGTCGGCGTGTTGCGAGCGGTGCTCGCCGAGGGGGTGGGCAAGTGACCGCCGCGCGGCCTCGCGGCTTCTTGACGCTCGCCGACATCGCGGCCACCGAGTGGCCCGCGGTGTGGGATCGCTGCGCCAAGCTCGAGGACGAGCGCAAGTCCGGCAAGCTCGCGACGACGCTCGCGGGCAAGACGATCGCGCTCGTGTTCGAGAAGGCGTCGACCCGCACGCGCGTATCGTTCGAGGTCGCCGCGTACGAGCTCGGCGGCAACTCGGTGCTGATCACGTCGGAGGGCAGCCAGATCGCGCGCGGCGAGCCCGCCGAGGACACCGCGCGCGTGCTGAGCTCGTACTGCCACGCGATCGTGATCCGCACGTTCGGCCAGGACCGGGTCGCGACGTTCGCGAAGGCCGCCTCGGTGCCGGTCGTCAACGGGCTCTCCGACCAGCACCATCCATGTCAGGTCGCGACCGATCTCTACACCGTGCGGCAGCACTTCGGTCGGATCGACGGTCTGCGCTACGCGTGGATCGGCGACGGCAACAACATGGCGCAGTCGTGGCTCGAGGCGGCCGGCATGTTCGGGCTCGACCTCGTCCTCGCGTGCCCTGAAGGCTTCGCGCCCGACCCGCAGCTCGTCAAGGCGGCACGCACCGCGCAGCAGCGGCTCGGCAAGGGCTCGATCGAGCTGACGACGGATCCCGCGGCGGCAGCGGCCGGAGCGCACGTCATGTCGACCGACGTCTGGGCCTCGATGGGGCAGGAGAGCGAGGCCGCGCGTCGCCGGATCGCGTTCAAGGATTTCTGCATCGACGGCGCGCTGGTCGACCGCGGGGACGCAAAGGCGATCGTGCTGCACTGCCTGCCGGCGCACCGCGGCGAGGAGATCACCGGCGACGTGCTCGATGGCCCACGCTCGCTCGCCTGGGTACAGGCCGCGAACCGGCTCCACATTGCCAAGGCAGTCCTCGAGCGCGTGTTTCTGTGAACCTGCGCGCGCGTGATAGAGTTCTCGCGTGAGCACGGCGCCGGCCGAGATCGCCGGGATTGGATCGACGCAGCAACGCTTGCGTGTCAATCCCGGTTTCGATCCGCTGAAGGCGGCCGTCGGCCCCGAGGAGTACTTCGTGCTCTCGCGGATCGATGGCTCGCAGACGCTGCGCGAGATCCTGTTCGCGACGGGCCTGCCGATGGATCGCGCCGTCCAGATCATCGTGCGGCTCCGCACGCTCGGCGCGCTGCTGTTGCCCGGCGAGACGGTCGCGCCGGCGATGCCACCGCCGATGGCCAAGCCGGTGGTCCCAGGCCGGAGCAAGGCCGCACCGGCCGTGATACCTCCGGAAGCCCGGGGTCCCGCAGCGGGCAAGCGCCCGGCGGCCAGCGGAT
>JBKJUF010000590.1:0-6617 GCA_046590445.1 Kofleriaceae bacterium | reverse complement strand
CCGCTGACGATCGTCCCCGCCGAGCTCGGCGACGAGGCCGGCCTGGTCGGCGCCGCGAACCTCGCCGCGACCGGCACGTCGGTGTTCTCGGCCTGAGAGCCAAGGATCGGTCAGCGTGATCGAGCGGATCACGACTTCGGGAGAGCGCTCAGGGCCTTCACGATTGCGGACTTCTCTAACCGAAGTGCCAGATCGAGTGGCGTCTCCCCTACAACGCTTCGAGCATCACGGTTCGCTCCGCTGTCCACTAGCCATGTCACAGAATAAAATCTCCCGAGAGCAACGGCGTAGTGCAAGGGAGTCCAACCATCGTCGTCCGCAAGTTCCAGATCTGCACCTGCGGCGATCAGCCACTCCACCGCATGCAGCGAATCTTGCGAAGCAGCCCAGGATAGCGGCGTGCGACCACTGACATCTCGCGGATCGACGCCAACACTGGCCACATGTCCGAGTGCGATGAGGGCCGGATCGTCCGAAAACACGGCCCAGTGCAAGAGCGAGAACCCCTTCGCATCGACCAGGGTCGGATCCGCTCCGTGCGCCAACAAGAAGCTGACAAGATCGCAATGACCTTCAGCGATGGCTACCTGAAGCGCTGTGCGCCCTTCTGCGTCACGCGTATTGATATCGACTCCAGATGCGAGCAACTCGCGGACTCTAAGTATCCAACCCGATTCCGCCGCCTCGACGATCGTCGCGGTTGCAGGTACCTGTTCGGGAGGCCCATCGATCGAAGCCAGGGCCGATAAGACCTCCTGCCTTTCTTCGGGATAGTCGCCTTCGGTGAACACTGCCAGCGCATTCTCGAGATGTCTTCTTGCGCGGGCGACGATGTCCTCGCGTGAGCCGTCATCGAGCCGCAACAGTGCGTACGCCGCCTGCGCCGCAACACTAGCACGCTGCGCGCTGTCAGGTATCTGTCCGTCAAGCGCTAGCTCGTAGTGAGTTATGGCAATGCGCAGGTTATCGCGACTAGACTCGGCAATCTCAGATAACGCTAGATGTACTAGTCCTAATCGCATCTGCAGCCCGGTCCAATTTTCCGAAAGCGGATCTACTTCTGATACCAACCCCTTTAACAGGCCGGCGGCCTCGACGAGATCGGAGGCCGATCTTTGATTGTTGCGCACCAGCGAGTTGGCCAGCCCGAGCCTGAGTTCATATCCGACATCTGAGGTCACGTCACCGAGCATAGGTAACGTCTCTCGGCATAACTTAATTGCCAGAGACGAGGCCTTGTTGCGAAAGGCCTCGTAGCACTTGGCCACGAGTGCATCTAGCTCGAGTCGGTCAGTCACTGCTTCTTCTTCTCGTCGTCAAGAATCTGCTGGATACGGCTTTCAGTCTTGCTAGTGCTGTTTTCTGGATGCGACCTCTTGATGCTGTCGGCCTTGTCTGAGAGTTCTTCAACATCGTCACTCTTTGTCTGCTTGCGATTCTCGTCCTTTCGCCTTGGGTGCTGAGTCCCAACTCCCTGTTTGCGGTCTTCCTTTGCGTCCGCGGCCGCTTTCGACTCATTCGCGCGTCTCTGCGCATTAGTCGGCTTTGAAGTCTTTGGAGCAAGATTGATCCTCATTGTGGGCAGACCGCCAACGCTGTTCGAAAGCGCTTCTTTGTCTTCCGGTGTGCCGCTACCTTTAACGAGTCGGTCCGCTGCTTCGTCGCTGAGCGGAGGAGCTGTCGCCCCTGTCACCCTATCAATAGTATCCCCCAGAGCAACCGCCACCCGGCTGATCGGGTTGATGCTGGCAATGGTGCGGACCACCGCTTGCTCAAGAGAGGTTGCTGGGCGCGTGGACATACGCCCTGTGTTGGAGCTGAAAACGATGGCATCCGTCCAGTCTCGGCCATCAGGGTCGAGGTACCGAAGTGGATTGTTGCCTGTGAAGCAATAGAGATTGGCTCTACGAGGCGCGTTCCAACCCGCGTCGGGGGCAAATCGATACTGCGGATCGGCCTGGGTCCAGCCGATGAGCGTCTTGTCGTAGTAGCGGACGCCGTAGTAGGCGAGGTCGGAGAGCTCGTCGACGTACTTGTCGTTGTGACGGCGGCGGTAAGCCACGGGACCTGGCGGTGCACCGGAGCTAGCGGTCTCGATGACCGAGCCAAACGGTGTGTAGCTGAAGCTCGCGTTGACCGTGCCGTCCTCGGCGACCGCGGCGAGCGTGCTGCTCGCGAGACCATGGAACTGGAACTCGAGCTTGGTCGTCGTTTCGGCCGTGCGCTCGACGCGTGCGACGGGCGTCCCCATCGAGACATGCGAGATGACCTTGGTGACCGCGCCGAGGCCGTCGTAGTGCGCCTGGGTGTCGCCGTTGAACCAGATCATCTCGGTCTTGATGTCGACGGCGTTGCGCTTGACGACGGCGATGCGCTGGCCTTCGTGGCTGTACCAGTACTCCTCGCTACCCTGCACGACGCCGTTGAGCTTCTTGGTCGCGCGGCGCAACTGGTCGGTGCCGTCGTAGACGAAGTCCATCGACTCGCCGAGGCAGGTCGGGACGCCACTGCCACCGTAACAGCGGCTCTTCTGATTCCCGGCGTCGTCGTAGGTGTAGCTCGCGTAGGTGCCGGCGCCGGCGCCGACGTTGGTGAGGGCGGTGACCTGCTCGGGGTCGGCGCCGCCGTAGACATAGTTGACGTCGCGCGGATTCACCTCGCTGCCGGCGGGTGCCGGCAGCGCCTGACTCTCGGCCGCGTGCGTGAAGCGGCCACCGCTGGCATAGTTGTAAGTGGCGTTGAAATAGCCGGCCGTGGCGCTGGTGACGCTCGTCAGCTGATGGCGCTGATCGTAACCGTAGTCGAGACGCTGTCCGGTGCCGCCCAGATAATGAGTCAGCGACTTCGGATCGTCATTGCCGAAATACACGAGGTCCTGGCGAGCGATCGCGGCCGGCGCCGGATCCTTCTGCACGACCTGGCTCGTGACCCGGCCGAGCTTGTCGTAGGACCAGTTGGACTCGACGAAGCTCATCGGGCCGCCGGCGATCGGCGAGCTCCGTCGCTTGGTGACCAGGCCGGCGACGTTGCGCGTCTGGTTCGCGACCACGAGGGTAGGTAGCCCCGCGCCATGAACCTGGAGGCTCGACGGTAGGGCTCTAGCGTCGTACGTGATCGACGAGCTCGTGCAGTTGGGGCCATTGCAATCGGTGAACGTCCCGAACTCGTCGTAAGACCAGGTCTGTTTCGTGCCGCCGAACAGGTAGTACTGGCGAAATAGTTTTCGAGAGAGCAGCGGATAGCCGGCGATCTGCAGCAGGTGCTGGGTCAGCTGGGGTTGGCCGACGCTATTCACAGTCAGATTGAGAGTGATGAGCGGCTGCCCAAGATTCGGCGCGAACGATCTCCAGTAGCGCAGGTGCCCCTTCATGAGGCCGCCTCCGTCCCATTCGAACGTCTCGGTGTTCCCTCCGAAGCGCTCCTGGTCGGGGCCCGACAACCGACGCTGTCCGACCAGTTTCTGCAGCGGACGATCGAGATCGTCGTACAGGATCGTCGTCGTGAAGTTGAGCTCGTCGGTGAAGTCGATGGCGCCGGGCACCCTCTCCGACGACAAGTTGCTGTTGCGATCGTAGCTGTAGGTCCAGACTCGGCCATGTCGCGTGATCTTGGTGCGATGCCCGGCAAAGTCATGCTCGAGCGACGTGGTGACGTTCTCGGGATCGCGCACCATCGTGACGAGATCGTCAGGGCCATGGGCGTAGGTCGTCTGCGCCCATGTGCTCACCGCGGTCTGCTCGTGGACCTCGGCCAGCCGGCCGTATCGGTCGCGGATCGTCTTGGTGACCGCCGCACTCCCCCCGGACTCTCCGACGACCTCGCGGCTGATCTGGGTCAGCCCGTCATATTCGATGTCGACGCCGCTGCGCGTCTCCGGGCTCGCGGAATCCCGGCGCCGGATCGACGTGGCTCGACCCAGGCTGTCGAACGTGTAGCTGTAGGAAACGCGCGCGGCGGTGTTGGCTGTCGGGTCAGGGACCTCGACGGCCGACAGCGTGCCGTCGTGGCGGTAACTGAACGCAGTGATCTGATCGAACGGCGCGGTGCCTTGTACGAACACGGTCTTCTTGATCGGGCGACCGTGGCCGTCGAGCTCGGTCTTCTCGTCGGTCTGCGTGGGCGCTTCATGGTCGATGCGCACGCGGCGACGGACCGATGCGGCCACCGTCGGCGTCCCTTCGGCATAGCTCGTTGTGTTGCGCAGCTCGTACGGCAGCATGCACGCGTCGATATGAAACGTGCCCCACTCCTCGAGCGTGCGGCCGAGGCCGTCGATCCTGATCGCCGCGCGTTCCTTGGGCAGGCAGGTGCGACCCGCCGGGCAGGTGCTCAGCGGACACAGCGCTTCATTGGGGCCGTTGGTCGCGGTCTTCGTGCCGGTCCCGTACTCGAACTCGTATTCGCGCACGTGCCCGACCTCGTTGGTCTCCGACACCACGAACAGCTTGCGCGCGTCGTGCGCATAAACGGTGCGGGTGGTGTTCGCGGCGTTCTGCTCGGGCTTCCACCGCTCGGTCACGTTGCCCGTGGTCGGGTCGGTGAGGTACCGGGTGATCGCGCGCGATGCGTCCGAGGCGTCGACCCAGACCTCGTCGGTGAGCTTCGCGCGGAAGCTCGCGTCCCACGTCGAGGCCGACTTCCCGAATAGGGTCCACGTGCCGCTGAGCCGGTGCTCGCGCGTCGTGGTATCCGGCCTCAGCCGATAGGTCGTCGCGTCGGCATGGAGGTGGAAGCTCGACGTCGTTCGCCGATCGCCATCGGCCTCGGTCTCGCCGGATTGCAGCTGCGACCGGGTGTCTTGCCAGAGCAGCGCCGGACCGCCGGTCGAGGTCGTGCTCGACAGGGCCGACAGCGTCGCGACGGTCTTGGTGTACGCCGCCGCTGCGGCAGGCGAGCACGCGTCCTCGGTCTGACTATTTGCACAGAGCCGGTGCGTTGTCGCGACCGCGTGATAGGTGCGAAGCGCGCCGCCGAACAGCTGGCGTTCTTGCCAGGTCGTCTCGTCGATCGAGTGCGTGTGGTTCGGCGCTTCCGCCGAGCGAACGACCGTCGTGGTCGCGCGTCCGCTCCAGTCGGGAGCGTAACCAAAGCGCTGGGTCGTCGTGGCCAGGCTCGGCGACGTCGCCGTGACCTCTTCGAAGCCGCGAAAGGCGTAGCGGCCCTCGTCGTCCGCGCCATAGCGCGGGTTCGAGTACTCGTAGCTGGTGATGGCCTCTGTCGCCGAAAACGTGTCGACCGTCTTCAAGCTCTTCACGACCCACTGCGTACGCGGGCTGGCCTTGGGTCGACCATCCGGCCAGGTCTCGGCGGGGTTTTGCACGACAGCGCTATCGTCATGCATCGACGCATAAGTGACACTCGTCGTGAGGCCGCGGCTGTTGTTGATCTTGGTCAGGAGCCGCGGCGGATTGTTGTCGCTGCGGAACGCGCGAGCAGTGGTGCCGTTCGACGTCGTGACAGATTCGGCGATGCCGTCACCGTCGAGGTCCACGAGATCGGCAGAGAGCTCCCAGGTGACCTTGGCATAGCTATTCACGCCCTCGTCGACGCTCACGATTTTCCGCCGAAAACCGAACGGCTGCTGCTCGCCCGAGAACGAGCCGACGTACGCGACTGCAGTGCTGATGAAGTTGCCGCCGACGTTGTAGTGAACCACCGGTGAGACGGTGTCGTCGCTCGCGCGGACCACGTCGACTCGCCCGTCGTTGTCGACATCGACGGGTCGATTGATCGCGTACGTCCAGGCCGAGGCACTGGTCGGAGAAGTCTGCTGCTGTACCTTCGCGGCGTCGCTTCCGGGCTTCACGCTGGCGAAGGTGTCGAGCTCGCCACGAGGGCCAGAGGTGGTGCCGGTGCCGATCAGCCTGAATCGGGTCCCGTCGTGAAACGCGATGTTCGCACTGGATCCGCTACTGTTCGCCAGCCAGTGGTCCGCGAGACCGTCGCCGTTCACATCCTGGAGCCCCGCCGAGCTCTTCGAGAACGTGCTGTCGCCGACCGTGCCGATGCCGCTGATCGGATCAGCTCCGCGCATGCGGCCTTCGAAGAAGTAACGCTGCGGGCGAAACCCGCCGGTACCGTCACCCAACCAGACGAACCACCACCAGGACAGGCCATTGCCGTCGCTGTCGGTCCCACGGGCGATCGCGTCGAGGATGCCGTCTCCGTCGAGATCGAGGACGCCCTGGTTCTGGGCGACGATACCCTGGCCACCGAGGTTCGAGTCACCGCCGTCGGACTCGAGCGGGAGCGGTTGATACTTGATCTCCGGCAGCGCGGGGAACACGCCGTTTCCCTGGTTCTTGTAGATGAACCACGGGTAGAGGCCCTGACAGCGAACGTAGGGTTCCACGAGCTGGGGCGGCAGCGGAGATCCGCCGCCACCTGGCCCGACGAACGCCGTGTAGCCGTTCGTCGTCACGACCTTGTCGCACGCGAAGTCGGACGAGCTCGCCATGCAGGCATTCGCGCTGTTCCAGTCGACCGTGCAGGACATATTGGCCGGGCAGCTGCGCGTGCCAGGCGACCCGGACGTCGACGTCATGCAATCGCTGCCGAGGGCCTTGCAGCGATCGACGCCCGGACACGGCGGGAACGCGCCGAAGATCGCAGGTTCC
>JBKJUF010000453.1:0-6533 GCA_046590445.1 Kofleriaceae bacterium | reverse complement strand
GGTCTCGCCGCGCTCGATGCGTGGATGCAAAACCCGAACGGCGCGCTGCGCGCCGTTTTCGAAGATCGCACGATCGACCTACCGATCCGCGCGGCGGACGTCTGCACGTGGAACCAGGCGCGGCGGCCCGGCCCGCAGCTCGGTTCGCATCTTGGCTGCGGCTACGGGCCTCGCGAGGTGTTCGCGATCCTCGAGGTCCCGCTGGGCACGCTGACTCGCATCGAGTGAGCCGAGCTGCAAGGCCGTGGCGACCAAGGTCTACAGCGAGGAACTGAAGGCAAGTTGGTCGTTCGGCTGACTCGCGAACCGCCGCTTCGCTATGCTCCTACCGTGGCCGACACCCATCACGCCGCAACCTACCGGCGATCGCTGGACGTCTCCGCAGAACGGATCTGGGAGAACGCGCTCGACTGGGAGCATCTGCCGCATCTCCACGCCTCGACCTTCGCTTCGCTCGAGCTGATCGAGCAAACCGCGGAGCCCGAGCGATGGCGTGCCCGGGTCTCGCTGAAGGGCCCGCTCGCGCAGGACGTCGTCATCGAGCTCCGCACCGATCGTCCACGACTCGCGTACGTCACTCGCACGATTTCGGGCATCGGCCGCGACAGCGAGATCCGCACACGACTCGTTCCGCGCCACCCGCGGCACACGGATATCGTCGTCGAGTTCCATCTCGCCGTGCCCCGGCTGCTCGCACCCATAGCAGGTGTGGCATACAAGCGGCTCTACGATCGGTTGTGGTCCGAGGACCTGGCGATGATGCAGCATCGCCAGATCGTGCTCGACGCCGCGGTGGCACGCCGCGCCGCTCGCGACCGTGCGGTCGACCGCAGACCCGTATCGCAGGCGCTCGGCTCGGTGGCGCAGCTCCGCCGTCGCGTGCCACTCGTGGTCACGACACCGACGGGACCGTTGCGAATCGTCGCCCTCGGCGCCGATCTCGTCGCGCACCCGACCGTGTGTCCGCACCTCGGGGGTCCACTCGACAACGCGCCAGTCGTCGACGGCTGCATCACCTGCCCGTGGCACGGCTACCGGTTCGACGTCCGAACGGGCAAGCCCGTCGGGAGCCATCGTTGCAAGTTGCCAGCGTCGCCCGAGGTCGTCGTCGATCCGGTCACGCGCGAAGCGCGGCTCGAGTGGGCCAGCGCTACCACGTAGTCGGTGGCGCGCTCGTCGTCGCAGCCGTCGCGATCGGGCTCGTGAGCGGCCGCAGTCCGCGATTCGACCACGCTGAGCTCGGATCGGCCACGGCGATTGACCCGCGCGCGCCGGCACGTTACAGGGCCCCATGGATCTGCCGATCGGCCTGCGCGTCGTGATCGCCGCGTTCGGCGAGGATCCTCCCAACGCGATCGAGGACGCGCGGCTCGAGCCGCAGCCCGCACCGGATCCGGCGACGCTCGCAGCCGGCGACGTCATCGTTGCGGTCCAGAGCGCGTCGGTCGGCTGGGTCGATCTGCTGATGACGAGCGGCCAGTACCAGCACATGCCGGAGCCGCCGTACACGCCGGGGCTCGAGTACGCGGGTGTCGTCGCGTGGGTCGGCCCCGATGCCCGCGGGCTCGCCGTTGGCGACGAGGTCTTCGTCGACCCGTTCCTCGCCGGGCCGCGATCGCTCGGCGCCTATCGCGCGTACGGCGGGTTCGCATCGTATGCGGTGGCGCCGTGGCCGGCGGTTCGCCGCATCCCGACGGGCCTGTCACTCGATCAAGCGTGCAACCTGCTCGGCAACTACGAGACCGCGTATCACTGCCTCGTCACCCGTGGGCGGCTCGCGGCCGGCGAGACCGTGCTGATCCATGGCGCCTCCGGGTCGACCGGCCTCGCCGCGGTTCACGTCGCCAAGCTGCTGGGCGCCACCGTGATCGCGACGGGCCGCTCCGATGCCAAGCTCGCGATCGTCCGGGCCGAGGGCGCTGATCACGTGATCAACACGATCCGCGGCGACGGTTCACCCGGCGTGCGCGACCTCCGAGATCCGGTGAAGGCGCTCACCGGCGGGCGCGGCGTCGACGTCGTCTACGACGGAGTCGGCGGCGAGATCTCCGCCGAGAGCCTGCGCTGCCTGCGGTTCGGCGGCCGCTTCCTCGTGGTCGGCTGGGCCTCGACCCCGGCGGTCGCGAAGGGTCGCGGAGGCCGCGGCGCGCCCAACGCGAACCAGCTGCCGACCAACCTCATCATGATGAAGGGCATCGACGTCCTCGGCTGCCCGACCGCGATCGCGACCGTGAACGATCCGCAGCTCCGGCCGCCGCGACTCGCGCAGATCCTGGCGTGGGCCGAGGCCGGCCAGATCCGGCCGCACGTCTCGCACGTGTTTCCGCTCGCCGACTTCAAGCGCGCGATGCTGGCGAAGTGGCACGGCGAGGTCGTCGGCGGCTGCGTCGTTCGTGCGTGACCGGTAGACTGTCAGACCGCCTGCGTACGTTCCCCCACGATGGGTGAGCCTGCGACCGCCGTGTCCTCTGCGACCGCCGTCCTCGACAATGGCACCGGCGTGTATCTGTGGCACGGGCGCGAGAGGCACCACGTACCCGACGACTGGGTCTTCATGGCGCGGTTTCGCTGCGATCACTGCGGCCGCGACGTCACGATCATGCGCTTCGATCGCACGCAGGTCGACGAGCGCCGCCTGCTGAGGCTCAAGGGCTGCCCCGGCGGCTGCGACTCGATCCAGCAGTGGCTGGCGACCTGACCGGTTAACGCGTCCAGCCAGACATCGTCATGAGGAACGGCCGCGCGATCGCGATCGCACCGCGGCGATCACGGTCACGAGCGCGAGCCACCGCATCGCGCTACATCAGAACAACTCAGAAGCCGACGTGCGCGAAGCCTTCGACCGAGAGCCACGCGGCGGTGCCCTCGTTGATCGAAGCGGTCGAGTAACCGACGCCGCCGCCGATGCCGAAGCTCGGGCCCATCATGAAGATCGCGCCGCCCCGAGCTCCGAAGCCGATGCCCGACTCGGAAGCGGACTGGCCGTCGGCGCTGACCGACACCGTCGCGTAGCTGAGGTGGGCCTCGCCGAACACCTTCATCGTCGGTGAGACCGGCGAGGTGTAGCGCGCACCGGCGAGCAGGTCGTAGTACGCGAGGTCCACGCCCGACGGCGCGTCCGCGACCGAGATCTTGATGTAGCGCAGGCCGCCGAACACGCTGATGTTCGGGGCGACCGTCGCGCCGAACACCAGGCCGATACCGATCGAGGTGTCGGCTTCGGACAGGTCACCCTGCGGCAGGCCGATGATGATGCCGCCCTCGAAGCGCATCTTCGGCTCGGCGGCAACCTCCATCCCGCCACCCGTCGCGGGGCCCCCCATCGGCGGCGGCGGGGGTGGCTGCGCGAACGCCTCCGACGCCTCCGAAGCGATGAGTGAAAGCGCGATGCCGAGAAGCGAACCAAGGACGATGACTTTACGCATAGCGTACGATCGCCGAACCTAACGCAGAGTCAACTTCTGGCGGCCACAGATCTCGAGATCTGACGATCTCGAGATCTCGAACCGTAGTCGACGTCACTTGTCGAGGTCGCGGTCACGAGCCCGCGGCCTCGGCGCAGGGTCAGTTGACCGCGAACTCGCCCATCCAGATGTGGAAGATCTTGCCACCACGACGGGACGCGAACAGCAGAAAGCGGCCATCGGCGGTGAACTCGGGGTCGATGTCCTCGCCGAGGTAGTTCGTCAGCTGCACCATGCGGGCGCCTTCGGTCTCGGCCATCCAGAGGTCGTTGTTGCCCGACTTGGTGTCCGACACGAAGATCAGCCGGTTGCCCTGCGGGTGCCACACGGGCGACTGGCTGCCTTCGCAGGCCTGACCCTCGGTGCACGCCTCGTTGGTGATCTGGACGCGGTTTCCGCCGTTGGCATCCATGATCCAGATCTGCTTCACGCCGACGAAGTCCGCCATCGCGAACGCGATCCGCCGGCCGTCCGGCGAGAACTTCGGCTGCTCGCCCGCGCCCAGCTCGGTCGCCGAGCGGCCGTCGCGGCCGACGATCCAGATCGCCGAGCCCGTGCCGTTCTCGTTGTTGCGGACCTGGTACGCGACGCGGTTGCCGTCCTTCGAGATCGACGGCGCCTCGGCGGCGACGTTGTGGAATGTCAGCTGGGTGTACCCCCGCGCATCGCGGCGCTTGTACCAGACGTTCGCGGTGCCCTGCGATCGGTCCGACGAGAAGAACAGGCCTTCGCCGTCGACGTCCCACTGCGGCCAGCGATCCTTGCTGCCCTTGACCGACTTGGTGAACTCCTCGCGACCGGTGTCGAAGACCGGGGTGCCCTTCTGGACCTGCACGCCGGCGACCCGGATCTCGGAGCTCTCGTCGGGGTTCTGCGAGATGTACGACAGATCGTACTTCTTGTTCAGCGCCGGCTGCATCGTGTTCGCCGAGTCACGCGTGATCTGGGTGACGTTCGCGAGCGAGTCCGACCCCGACTGCGCGGGGATCGTGAAGCTGCCGGTCGACTCCGCCTTGCCCTCGGCATTCTCCTTGAGCGGCTTGGGCGTCGTCGCGAGGTCCGACTGGCTGTAGTAGTAGCTGCGGACGCGCCAGAAGTAGGTCTTGTTCGGCGCGAGCACCTGACGCGTCGACCACGACAGGAAGCGCACGTCATCTGCCGTACCGAGCTCCTTGTCGAGACCCGGGAACGTGCGGACGTTCTCCTGGTGAGCGACCCAGCCCTCCTCGGCAATCTTGTCGAAGGTCGGGGTCTCCGAGATCTCGAACGAGTAGAACACGTACGGATAGTCCGACGGGTTGATGCGAATCTCGGGCGACAGGTTGCGAACCTTCGCGTTCGGCGCGGGGTAGATGACCGTCGGCGGCTGGAAGCCGACCGTGAAGCCCCACGAAGTCACGATCGCCATCGCCTCGTTGTAGACGAACAGCTCGTAGCGAGCCTGGAAGTCGAGATCGTCGGGCGGCACCCAGCTCCGCTCGGAGTGGTTGAGGATGTCGTAGACGGCGACGCGCTGCTGACCTGCGATCGACGGCAACCGCCATAGCACGACGCGGTAATTGGCGCCCTTGCCACCCGGCCACTCGAAGCGCGGCTTGGTCTTGTAGAACGTGCCCTGCTTCTGGGTGCGTGAAGCGCCTCCGCCAGGAGCTGGCTTTGGACCCGGGCTGGCACCACAGAGCATCACTGCAAGCACCACGCTCACAATTCGAACGAAATTGGACAGACTCATCCTGGAGTTCCCCCTGAAGAAACCGCGTCACAATACGGCCCCACCGTGAGGTGGGTCAAGCCGAGCGCACCGCTCAGTCTTCGAGGGTGATGCCGATCTTGAAGCAGCGACTCTGCGCGACCTCGCGATACGAGCTGCGATCCTTCGGAAGCATCGCCTTCGCGCGCCCGGCCTGGCCGAGACCACACAGCGCGATCGTCGCGATCATGTGCGCCTCGCCGTCGCTGCTGCGCTTCGTCATCGCCGCCTGGGCTGACTTCAGCGCGTCGCCGAAGCGCTCCTGCTTGAGTGCGAACCGAGCTGACATCATCGCATCGTCAAAGCTGACGCTCGGCTTGTCGTCGTCGGCCTCGGGTGGCTTGACCTCGGGCGGCTTGACCTCGGGCGGCCTGGTCGCGACGACAGGCTGTTTCGGATCCCTCTTCGGGTCGCGCTTCTGATCCTTCTTCGGGTCGCGCTTCGGATCCTTCTGGTGAGCCGCGGCGATCAGCGCGTCAGCCGCCTGCTTCTCCGCGACTCGCACGAGCTCGTCGGCGCGGCGGCGATAGCTCGAGTCGGCGGTCATCGTCGCGACCTGCTGCTTCGCACCGGCGAGATCGCCGGTCGACAGCGCGCGCTCGACCGCGGCGAGCGTCTCGCGGTTCTTGATCTGCTCGCGGGCGCGCGTAGCGATCGCGGCGGCGCGTGGCTTGTCCGTCTCGCGCGTGACCTTGTCGGTGGCGGCGATCGCGGCTTCCCAGCGCTCCTCGCTGCTCGCCCGCTCCGCCTCGGCGAGCGCGTTGCCAGCCTCGATCACCATGGGGGGCGCCGCCACCGGCTCCACCGGCTTGTCGGCCGGCTTGTTCAGTACGAGGAATGCGATGGCCGCGGCTGCGACGGCGAGCGCGCCGGCCCCGACGATCACGTAGGGCTTCTTCGAGCCGCCCGACGACTGCGTGGCGATCGCGCCATTCGCTGCGGTGTACGTCGTGATCGGGGTCGGGGCTGGCGTCGGCGGCCGGGAATCCCACGCCGGCTGCGAGGCCGCGCGGCCTGAGGAACCGATCGAGGGGCCGACCGGAGGTGACGTGCCGGGTGGGTGCGACGGGGCCACGCCGACATTGGACGCCGACATCCCGGGCGCCAACGAATACGCGGTGGGCGCGACGGCGGCGAACGGCGCCGGCGTCATCGTCGGTGCGACGCCCGACATCGCGACCTGCTCGAGTGCGTTGTAGAGCTCCTGGCTCGACTGGTAGCGGTGCAAGGGGTTCTTGCTGAGCAACCGCATCACGACGGCCTCGAGCAGGTCGCGATGTCGGGCGTCGCACCGACGATGACGCCGGCGCCGTTCGCCG
>JBKJUF010000306.1:0-6861 GCA_046590445.1 Kofleriaceae bacterium | reverse complement strand
CCGCGATCGACGACTCGGCCGGCCTGGCATCGATGCTCGTCGTCGCCCCGGTCGGCGGCGGCGTCGGCGTCGGCGTCGGCGTCGGCGCCGCGCGCGATAGCGTCGGGCTCCGTGAGCGACCCGTGGTCGCCATGGCCGCGACGTTCGCTGTCTTGCCTTGGCCCGCCATCGCATCGGCCGACCGCAGGACCGCCAGCACCTCGCCGATCGTGGCGGGACGCGCCGCGGGATCGATCGCGATGCAGCGCGCGACGAGCGTGCAGAACCCCGCGGGCAGCGCCCTGGTCGCGAGCGTACGCGCCGGCTGCGTGGCCTGGGCGACCGCGATCGAGATCGCGTTGTCCCCGGTCCACGGCCGCTGCCCGCTCGCGAGCTCGAACAGCATCACGCCGAGGCTGAACAGGTCGGCGCGGGCGTCGATCGTGCTGCCCGCGAGCTGCTCGGGTGACATGTAGCGCGGCGTGCCGATCACGGCGCCGACCTGGGTGACGCCAGCGTCGTCCATGCTGCGGGCGATCCCGAAGTCGGTGATCACGGCACGGTCGGTGGCCCGCTCGAGCAGGATGTTGTCGGGCTTGAGGTCGCGGTGGATCACGCCGACCCGGTGCGCGGCCTCGAGCCCCTCGCAGATCTGGGTCGCGATCGACAGCAGGCGCGGCCACGCCATGCGCGATCCGAGCTCGCGGGTGAGCGGTTCGCCGGCGATCAGCTCCATCGTCAGGAACCGGTCACCGGCGTGCTCGCCGATATCGAACATGCGCGCGACATTGCGGTGCTGGATCCGCCGGGTCAGCCGGACCTCGCGGCGAAACCGCTCGAGCGCGTCGTCGCTGAGACCACCGCGCAGCACCTTGAGGGCGACCGGGTCGCCCAGCTCGGTGTCGAGCGCCTCGTAGACCGAGCCCATGCCGCCGCCGCCGAGCCAGCGCACGATGCGGTAGCGCTTCGCGATCAACTCGGCGAGCTCGGGCGTCGCCACGCCACCGACCATTGGCTCGGAGCCCGCAATGGTGTCGTCGTCACCCCCGATCGACATCGGGGTTATCGTAACCCTAATTCATCTTCTCGACGTGCCGGGCATCACCCTCGGCCGGGACGGTGACGGTGACCGTGCGACTGACCCCGAGCTGCGGGTTGCTGAAGGTCACCCGGTGAGCACCGACCGAGAGTCGCAGCGTCGTCGGCGTCTCGTACTGTTTCGGATCGCCGTCGACCGTGAAGAACGCCCAGGGCGTCGCGCCGATCGTGATCGCGCGAAGCTCGCCGGCCGGGCCGGCAGGCGCGCCGGCATCGGGGCGCGGCGTGACGATCCGGACGCCGGCGTCGACAGGCAGCCGGACGACACGCGCGTCGGTCGGGACGCTCGCATCGATCGCGGGGTCGGATGCAGCATCGGCGGGCACGGCGTCGTCGCGCTCACCGGTTGCAGAATCGGTCGCGGCATCGATCGCGATCGCACCGGCGTCGGTGGCGGCGCCTCCTGGCCCGCTCGCGCTGGCACGCCACCACGCGAACGCACCGCCCGCAGCTGCGAGGAGCGCGAGCACGACGACGGGCACCAGCCAGCGCGGTGCGACCGGTGGCGGGGCAGGGGCGGGCACCGGCGGATCGACCGGCGTGTCCTCGATGATGCGATGAGGCGGCGGCGTCTTCAGCCCATCATCCTCGGCCGCGGTCTCGGCGATCGACTGCTGGGTCCGCGTCCCGCGGATGCCGGCCGCACCATCATCGAGGAACGAGACCACGGCACCGGCCGCGGCCGGCATCTCGGCGTTCGCGGCCTCTTCGCGATCGTCCCCCCACCGCGACCGCAGCCAGTCGGCGAGGCGCTGTGCCGGGGATGGACCCAGATCGCGGGCGCGCTCGGCGACCAGGAACCCGTCGAGCGCCTCGGCCATGTCGCGTGCGCTCGCGTAGCGATCAGCACGATCCGAGGCGGTCGCGCGCGCGATGATCGCGGCGAGCGTCGGCGGAATGGTGTCGGCGATCGGCGGCAGCTCGCCGGTTCGCGCCGCCGCGAGCGTCGCCCCACGCTCGGCGGCAGGCCGCACGTGATCGCCGGTGAGCGATTCCCAGAGGACGATGCCGAGCGCGTAGACATCGATCCGCGCGTCGCACTCCTCGCCACGCGCCTGCTCCGGCGCCATGTAGCCCGGCGTGCCGAGCGTGCCGGCCGCGTCGCCGACGACCGCGGCGATCCCGAAGTCCGCGAGCTTGACCTCGCCCGCCCACGACAGCAGCACGTTACGCGGCGTGACGTCGCGGTGGATCACCTGCGCGCCGCGGCGATGCGCGTGATCGAGCGCCTGGCAGCACTCGGCGGCGACGAACGCAGCGAGCAGCGGCGCCATGCCGCGGTGGCGTTCGCGCGCGAGCGACGACCCGAGGTCCTTGCCATCGATGTGCTCCATCGCGAGGAACACGTCGTCGCCGATCCGCCCGAAGTCGAAGACCGGCACGATGTTCTGCTGGACCAGCGACATCGACAGCTGGGCCTCGCGGATGAACATCTCCAGGAACCTCGGATCCCGGCTGCGATCGCGACGCAGGCGCTTGATCACGAGGCGCTTCTCGACCCCGGCGACCCGCCGGCGCGCGAGGTACACGTCGGCCATCCCGCCCCGTGCGAGCGGCCGCAGGAGCTCGTAGCGGCCGAGCGTCGACACCAGCGGCCAGTATACCGGGGCTGCAGACGTCCGCCTGTTTTACGGAAACGGGCGTGTATAGTGATGGCGTGCGAGCTCATCTGCTCGTCGCGTGGGTCGCGGCGACCGTGTCGACAGCGTCCGCGGCGCCGGCCGCCGACATCGTCGTCGCGTGGTCGCCGCAGCCGCTCGGCCCGACCGGGGAGCGGCTCTCCGAGGCGGCGGCCCGCGCCGGCGCAGCGTACATCGACGCGAGCCCTACGGCCGACCCGCTCCCCGACCCCCGCCCGCTGATCAGGCGCGGGATCACCGCATACGGCAACCTCGAGCTGGAGGGTGCGATCAACTCGCTCGATGCCGCGGCCGACCTCGTCGACCAGACCGGTGCCGCCGGGCTCGACTCGACCACGCTCGGGGACCTGTTTCTCTACCGGGCGCTCGCCCACACCACACGCGGCAACGATCCGAAGAGCTGGGATGACTTCGTGGTGGTCGCGGGGATCCAGCCGACCCGCGTCCTCGATCCGGCGGGGTTCCCGCCCCGCGTCATCGACAGGTTTGGCCAGGCGCGGGCGCACGTCGCCGCGCTCCCGCGCGGCACGGTGACGCTCGCCAGTGGCGCGCGATGCCGGGTGCGGATCGACGGCGTGATCGTCACGGCCAGCGAGGTCGAGCTGCCGTTCGGGCGGCACTGGGTCGATGCGACCTGCGAGGCCCGTACCGCGGTGCGCCGTCGGCTCGACGTCGATCGGGTCACGCTCGAGGTCAAGATCGCCGGGCCCCAGGTCGCGCCGCCCGACGACGCGGCGCTGCTTGTCCAGGCTCGGGTCGCCTCGGCGCGCGCGCTCGTGATCGTCTTCGTGCAAGGCCGGACGGCGCTCGTCCGCAAGCTCGGCATCGATGGCAAGGAGCGCGATCGCCAGACCCTCGCGCTCAGCGGAGCGGGCAGCGATCGCAGCGAGCTCGCCGCCGCGCTCGGTCGGATGCTCGAGGCGCCGCGGCCTGGTCCACGCGAGCCCTGGTACCAGTCGCGCTGGGTGTGGGGAGCCGCCGGCGTCGCGATCGCGGGCGCGATCCTGATCCCGTTCGCGGTCCGTAACAGCGGTAGTGCACCCGAGGTCGTCGTCCGTCCCGATGGGATGCCTGCGTGGTGAGACATTGCGGCGTCGCTCGCGTGGTGGCAGCGCTCGCGATCACCGGTTGCGGCGACGAGGTCGTCGTGATCGCGCCGGTGATCGACAGCCCACCTGCCGGCAGCGGCGCCGCCGCGTTCCCCGATCTCGATACCGTCGAGCTGTCGATCGCGCTCGCCGGTGAGCCCGGCGACCTCATCACCGCTACGTTCCGGCGCGGCGAGACCCTCGAGCTGCCGGGCGTTCCTTACGGCGAGAACCTCGTGCTCCACATGATCGGTCGGGTCGCGGGCTCCGAGGTCGCGGCCGGGCGCACGTGCCCATTCGCGGTTCGTGCCGGCGAGCCACCCCCGGCGCCGCACCTCTACTTCGCTCGCACCGTGAGGTGGGCGGAGTCCGCGACGCCGCTCTCGGCGCTCCGCGACAGTGGCACCGCGATCACCGACCTCGACGGTAGTGGGCTCTACATCGGTGGGCTCGATCCCGGTGCGCTCCCGATCTCGGGCGTCGACCGCTTCGATACGCTGAATGGCCGGTTCGAGGAGATCGCGAAGCTCGTGCCCCGTCGCAACGGCGGTGCCGCCCAGCTCGGCGACGGCCGCATCGTGATCGGCGGCGGCACCGCGCAGAATGGCCAGCCCGTCGCGCTGCTCGAGCTGATCACCGTCGAGTCCGCCGCCGGTCCACGCGTCGAGACCGTGCAGGACAGCCCGCTGGTCGGTCACTCGGCCCCGGCGATGGTGACGCTCAGCGACGGCCGCGTGGTCGCGTTCGGCGGGACCGACGCCTCGAGCGCGCCGATCGGCCAGCTCGTCGAGATCAGCCCCGACGGCGCAGGCGTTACCCAGCGCGTGCTGCAGCGGGCGGCGCTCGCGATCCCGCGCAAGGGCCACACCGCGACCCGGCTGACCGACGATCTCGGCGCGCCGGTGTTGATCGTCGGCGGCCTCGACACCGCGAATCAGCCGGTCGCCCGCGCGGAGCTCTACAAGCCATTCCTCGAGGAGCTCGCGCCGTCCTCTCAATTCGCACCGCTGATGGTCGTGCCGCGGCGAGATCACGAGGCGGTGCGGCTGCCCGATGGCAGCGTGCTGATCGTCGGTGGCCTCGACGCGTCGGGGAACCCGGTCCGCACGCTCGAGCTGTTCACCTTCGACTCCGGCTTCGTCGATGCCGGCACGCTGCCCGCGAACGCCGGCGTGATCGACTTCTCGGTGACCCAGCTCCCCGACGGTCGCATCCTGCTCGCCGGCGGCCGCGACGCCTCGAACAACGCGGTCGCCACCGCGTTCATCGTCAGGCTCGATCCGATCGGCGGCCGCCTCGACGTGGTAACCACCGATCGGCTCGCGACGCCGCGTGCGCGCCATGCGGCGACGCTCCTGTGCGACGGCACGGTGATGCTCGTCGGCGGTACGCTGATCGCCGCGCCGGCCGAGCGCTACAACCCGCCCGCCGCCGGCCGCCGCTGAGCGGTCGGTGGGACCGCGAGCGTGCTGCGGCGCCGTGACTCGTGTGGACAGGCCGTCGACCGTTAGGCCGCGGCGACGTCGGCGTCGGTGGGTGTGGCCACTCCGCTGATACTCGCGAGGTGCTTGCCGAACCGGCGCATGACCCAGGCGTGGACGTGTGCCTGCGAGATCCGGTAGAGCCACCATGGCAGGCGCGGAACGTAGTCGTGGATCGCGGCGAGCACGTGCGTGTCGTCGGGAGTGATCCGGAACTCGAGGCGACCACGCTCGGTGCGGCGCACGAGCAGCCCGTCGGTGATGTAGAGCAGCTGGCGCGTGGAGGCGCTGCGATCGACCGCGAACCGCAACACCAGGAGCGCGCGCCGCACGCCGCGGATCGAGAACGTCGCGGTGCGATCATCATCGACCACGACGCGGAGCAACGGTGACGTGCCGTGTGGCAGCCAGCGCGTGTATTCGAGCGCGACCCACTCGGCGTCGCGGCCGGGAGGCAGCGGAAGGCGCTGGACCGAGCGCACGCCGACGCGATGCGGGCGCGGCGCCGGCTGGTAGGCGGCGGGGCGCAGGTCGCCCCCGGCGGCGGACACGGTTGCCGCGAGGCACCACGACACGGCCTCGCGGAACGAGAGGCCCGGGATGCCGGCGCGCTGCTGGAGCCGGGTATCGCGACAGATCATCTCGTGGCGCATGCTCTCGATCAGCGGGCCGACGAGCGAGCGCGGCGCGCCGGTGACGAGCGAGACCCAGAGTCGCGACAGCGCTGGCGAGAGGAACGGGACGGGCAGCGATGGGCGGCGCTTGCCGAGCACCTCACCGGTGACCTGCATCATGTCGCGGTAGGTGAGGACGTCGGGACCACCGACGTCGAAGACCTCGCCGGCGGACGCCGGATCGCCGATCACGAGATCGAGGAGCGCGACGACGGTGTCGAGATCGATCGGCTGGCAGCGATTCGCGGTCCAGCTCGGCGTGATCATGGCGGGCAGCCGCTGGACGAGGCGCAGCAGCATCTCGAACGACGAACCGCCCGGCCCGATCACCATGCCAGCGCGCAACACCGTGACCGGAACGCCGCGCGCGCCGAGCGCGACCTCGACCTCGCGCCGGCTCTCGAGGTGCGGCGAGAGCGGCCCGTCGGGAACGAGCCCGCCGAGGTAGATGATCTGCTCGACGCCGCACGATCGCGCCGCGCGCGCGAAGTTATCGGCGCAGATCAGATCGAGATCCGCGAAGCTCGCCTGATCGAGTCGCGCCGACGGCAACATCGAGTGCACGAGATACACGGCGTAGCGGGCACCCGCGAGCGCTCGCTCGACGTCCTTCAAGGAGAACAGGTCACAGGCAACGAGCTCGTCCCAGCCACCGGTCGCGCCGGAGCGTCCGCGGGTCAGCCCGACGATCTCGACCGGCACGGCACGCCGCGCCAGCCTCTGTGCCAGCGCGGAGCCCACGAACCCCGTCGCACCGGCGATGACGACGCGCTCTCGAGCCATGGTGCAGGATGCCCCACTCGGGGCGGTTGGCGAGGCCTGCGGCGCTACTCGCTCGAGTCGACGGACTTGGGCGGCGGCTTGAGGCCCAGCCGCTCCATCTTGTAGATCAGCGCGCGGC
>JBKJUF010000296.1:0-2919 GCA_046590445.1 Kofleriaceae bacterium | reverse complement strand
GCCGGCGGCTGGATGCGCGGCTGGTGGCAGCGCGACGGGCTCGACGTTCGTGCTCGTGATGCTCGGCGCGGTCCTCGGGCTCCGCCGCACGCGTCACGCGCGCCGCTGATCGTTTCTTCCCATTGCTGAGCGCGTTCAGCGACCAAACCGTCGTTTGTGCACCACGCGAACGATCGGCTGATCCGGATCGCCCGTGAGCTCGGGCCACATCCGTCGGAGCGACTCGACCTCGAGGATCCGTTCCTCGATCGATCGAGTCGCCCAGTACGCCGCTCCGCGTGCTCGTCGAGCTCGCCGAGCTTCACGATCCGGATGACCCGGGCCATCTGCCGCGGCCTCGTCATCGCTTCACGTCCTTGTCTGCCTCGAGGTTCTCCGCATCTGCCAGATCTTGCGCGCGTCCGAAGGCGCGCTTGTTCACCGCGAGCGAACGCCGGTCGATGATTTCATGCTTGTCGAGCAGCGCGAGAAAGTCGCGGACGTCCTTCCCGAGGGGCTGCACGGCTCATTGTAACCGGCTCGCTGTGGTCCGGCGCACGAGAGTCGTCGGGCTTCTGGCTCGCGTTGTAGACGTCGTTCATCCCCTGCTTCATGCAGGGGATCGACGAACCGAGCGAATTCCGTGGCTACAGGGGCGGTAATTTCTTCGCGGCCAGCTTCGGCGACAGCACGTCGGTGGGCTTGCCGAGCGCCAGCTTGCCGGTCGGGCCGCCGCGCGCGCTGAGGAAGCCGAACACCGCGCCGGTCGCGCCGCCGATCAGATGGGCGGTCTGCGAGACGTTGTCGTTATCGAACGCGCGGACGATCTCGCCGCCGAGGTAGATGACGGCGATCGCGATGAAGGTCAGCGGGATCTCGCCCTGGCGGATGTTCGCCGTCGAGGCGAGCAGGATCATCATGAACACGATGCCGCTCGCGCCGAGCAGCGCCTCGCTCGAGAACGTCACGTTCAGGATGCCGGTGACGAGCGCGGTGATCCCGATCATCATCATCAGCCGCGCGGAGCCGAAGCGCTCCTCGAGGATCGGGCCGATCAGCAGGATGAGCATGAAGTTGCCCATCAGGTGCGGCCAGCTGCCGTGACCGAGGATGTGGGTGAACAAGCCGGCGTAGCTGCGGGTGTCGCGGAACTCTGGCCACGCGACGAACCACATGCGCAGCGTCGGGAACAGGTGCTCCGACGTCAGCACGAACACCGCCACCGCGAGGAGCGCGAACGTCAGGACGACGGGCGCGTTGTAGCTGATGCGGAATTTGGCCACAGCAAAGGCTAGCACGCGCTCGCTCGAGATCCCGCGCGACACTTGTCCGCGGTCGATCGTGACCTCCGCGGTCAATACAGCGGCCACTCCGGCGGCCGCAGGTTCACGCGATGGTCCTCGTACGTGTAGCGGTGCGGCGGGATGTACGGATGATCGTGATCGAAATCGGGCTCGTTCTCGATCGTGGTAGCGAGCTCGACGTCCGGGTACTGCTTGACCCGCGCGATCTCGACGCTGCAGCCCGCCTCGCGGACGATCTTCCGACGTCGAGCCGACGAGGAAGCGCTCGAGGCCGGTCAGGCCGTGACTGCTGACGACGATGAGCTCGGCGCCGACCTCACGGGCAAGCCCCAGGACCTCGTCGGCGGGGGGATCGGCGCTGCGGGCGTGCACGAAGAAGTGGACGCGGTTCTGGCTCTCCGCGCGCTCGAGCTCGGCCTGGATCTCGATGGCGAGCACCTCCTGCACGCGCGCGGCGTACATCGCATCGACGCCGATGTAGCTCGGGATGCTCGGGATCGGCGAGCGTGGACCGATCACGCAGAGCACGTGCAGGACGTGCGATAGCGCGCGCGAGGCCGTGACGTCCGCGCGCGCGTGCTCCGTCGCGCGCAGAAAACTCCGAACATCTCGCGCATGGTCGCTTGCGACGCCCTACGTCGCGCGCCATGTTTCGAGCATGGCAACCGTAGAGATCACGGCCGAGAACTTTCAACAGACCATCGAGAAGAGCGGGATCGTCCTGCTCGACTTCTGGGCAGCGTGGTGCGGGCCGTGCCGCGCCTTCGCGCCGGTCTTCGAGAAAGCGTCCGAGGCGCATGCCGATATCACGTTCGGCAAGATCGACACCGAGGCGCAGCAGGAGCTCGCCGGCGCCGCGCAGATCCAGTCGATCCCGACCTTGATGCTGTTCCGCGACGGCGTGCTGCTGTTCCGCGAGTCCGGTGCGCTGCCGGCCGCCGCCCTCGAGGAGCTCGTCACCCAGGCCAAGGCGCTCGACATGGCGAAGGTCAAGGAAGAGATCAAGGCGCACGAGGGCGCGGGTGGTCACCAGCACGGTCCCGGCTGCGACCACGACCACTGAGTCGTCGATCGCGCGGCTCGGTGACAGCGGCGTGTTACCGTCGGGCGTGCGCCGCTGCTCCGCGCTGCTCGTGAGCCTCGCCGGCGTCATCGCGCACGCATCCATCGCGCGCGCCGACGATCCGCGCGAGCTGTTCGGGTTCGGCAAGCAGCCCGGCAACGAGCCCGTCAGCTGTGCCGACGGCAAGTCCCTGGGGTGCGCGAGCGCGACCGATCCGCTCGATCCGGTCTCGCCGTACGCGCTCCGCACGTGGCTGCCGGCGAGCTATCTCCTGAAGCTGCCGGTCGCCGACGGCCGGCACGATGGCGTCGCGCACTACGCGGTCGGCGCGAGTCGCGACGAGGCTGGTCCCGCGTTCGGCGGCGCGACCGGCCTCGAGAACCGCTGGACGATCGAGGGTGCGCCCGCCGACAGCATGCGGACCGGCGGCGGCGACACCCGGGTACCGCTCACGTTCATGGCCCGCTTGCTCGTCACCGCAGGCGGCTTCGCGGCGCGCGATCGCACGAGCACCGGCGGCACGATCGACGTCGAGCTGGTCCACGCGTGCGCCTCGATCGCGTGACGGGCGCT
>JBKJUF010000178.1:0-6963 GCA_046590445.1 Kofleriaceae bacterium | reverse complement strand
CAGCGACTTCCGCGGTGGCTGCCTCGCGGTCTGGGACACCAGCCGCGCGTACGACGAGACGCTGCGCGGCGATCAGTGCGCGAGCGCCGATGCGGCCGGCTTGCCGATCGCGCCGATGCTGTTCACCGCCGACGAGGTCGCGGCCGGCGAGATCGCTCACGCGATCCGCTTCGTGCTGCCCAACGATCGCGTGCGTCGCGGATTCGTGCGCCCCGCGGTCCACGGCACCGACACGACCGGCCCGGCGAGCACGCCCCCGTACGGCGTCCACCTCCGGCTCAAGGCCAACTATCCGATCGACTCGCTCCCGAACGAGGGCGCGAAGGTCGTCGCGCGGGCGCTGCAGCGGTACGGCATGGTCCACGCCGACGGCGGTGAGGTCACCCTGACCGCCGCCAGCGATCGCTACACGACGGCCAAGTGGCCCGGGCTGCTCGCGGACCGCGATCTCGAGTTCCTGCGCGTCGAGGACTTCGAGGTCGTCGACAACGGTCCGGTGATTTCGTACCCCTACCGCTGCACGCGCTGAGCAACCAGCGCTTGAGCCGGGGCGCGGGGCCGTGCGAACCTGCCCACCATGCGCCGGATCCTCGTGGCGGTCGTGCTGGTGGTCGCGGCCTGCGGTGGCGACGCGACCGATGGTGGCGATGACGCGCCGCCGGTTCCCGATGGTGCCGGCCCGTTCTTCCAGGAGCCGATGTTCTTCAACCGCGTCGTGAGTGGCGCGGCGAAGTCACCGCAGAGTGACGCGATGATCGCGGCGCTGCGCGCGCTCGGCGGCTGGGGCAACGGCGATCGCATGCACGTCGACTTCTCGTTCGACGTCCTCGGCGCCGACAGCTCGACCCCGATGCGGACCTTCACGACCACCGACGACTTCTACGATCCCGATTGCGATCACGTGCCGGTGCCGGTGCCCGCCGGCGGCAACGTCGAGGGCGAGAGCGGCTACGCCTGCGACGGCAACGGCGACTGCCACCTGATCGTCCACGACCGCAGCGGCGGCAAGCTCTACGAGATGTGGCGCGCCGATCTCAGCGGCTCCGCGTTCAACGGCGGTTGCCTCGCGGTCTGGGACACCAAGGCGACCTACGGCGACACGCTGCGTGGCGAGCAGTGCACGAGCGCGGATGCCGCGGGCTTTCCGATCGCGCCACTGCTGTTCACGGCTGACGAGGTCGCGGCGGGCGAGATCAACCATGCGATTCGCTTCATCCTGCCGAATAACCGGATCCGCCGCGGTTACGTCCGGCCGGCAACGCATGGCACCGCGACGACAGGTGGCGCCGACTCGCCGGCCTACGGCTTCCACATGCGGCTGCGCGCGGACTACCCGGTCGATAGCCTGCCGAGCGAGGGCGCCAAGGTCGTCGCCCGGGCCCTCCAGAAGTACGGCATGTATCACGCAGATGGCGGCAACATCGCGTTGACCGCCCAGAGTGACCGCTACACGACGGCCAAGTGGGACGCCCTCCTCGAGCCTCAGGACCTCTACGCCCTCAAGGTCGAGGACTTCGACGTGATCGAACAAGGGACGATGATCACGCTCACGCTCGACTGCGCGCGGAACAACTGACGCTACTATGTAGCGGTGCGGTGGCTCTCTCGCCTGGTGTCGATCGGGTTGATTCTCGCCGTGGTCGGCGGGTTCGGCTTGCTGATCTATTCCAAGGTCCCCGCGAGCACGGTCGGCGGGAAGTTCCAGGCCTTCGCGATGTTCCGCGATGGCTCGCGGTTGCAGCCGGGATCGCCGGTCATCATCGCGGGCGTCCGGATCGGCGACATCACGTGGCTCTCGATCGAGGGGCAGCTCGCGCGTGTCGACATGCGGCTCGACGCGTCGCTGGGAATCCCGGTCGACTCGTTCGCGACGCGGCGCTCGGACTCGCTGTTCGGTGACAGCTACATCGAGATCATCCCGGGGACCTCGTCGGTGATGATCAGGCCCGGCGGCCAGATCGGACACGTCCAGGAGGGTGGCTCGACGGACACCGTGCTGCGCGCGATGGCCGCGGCGATGCCCAAGATCGACAACGCGCTCGAGCTCGTGCACGAGTTCATGGTCAACGGCCGGCAGTGGGTGCAGGGGCCGATGGAGAACCGGATCGTTGCTGCCGATCGGTGGCTGGCCGAGGGTCACGTCGAAGGGCCGCTCGCGCTCGCCGACCGTGCGATGCAGCGCTGGGAGCGCGGCAGCGAGGCGGTTGCAAAGTCGATGGCGACCGACGGTCGCGCGGTGCCGGGTCGGATCGATGGCTGGAACCGCAGCGTCACGAACGCGCGGGGCACGATCGCCGACGCCAAGCAGGGGATGATCGAAGGCTTCGCGAACGCGCGCAAAGGCATGGACCGCATGGACGAGCCGGTCGCCCAGATGGCCGAGGTCATGGGCGCGATCAACAACGGCTCGGGTGACGACTGGCGCGGCACGCTCGGGAAGCTAGTCAACGATCCGCAGCTCGCCGACGACATCGAGGACACGACGGATGGCCTCCGCGAGGCGACCGCGGGCTTCAACCGCTTCAAGTCGTGGCTCGGTGGCCGGCTCGAGCTCGGGACCCACTCGCGCCAGTTCCGGTTCTATGCGAGCGCCGAGCTGCGCGCCCACAACGACAAGTTCTATCTGATCGAGGTCGAGCGCAGCGCGCTCGGCGGGCTGCCCACGGATCAGCTCAGCGACGTCGCCAACGCGAACACCTACACGCGCCGCCAGGAGATCCGCGACAAGCTGCGGTTCACCTTCCAGTTCGGCAAGCAGTTCGGCTTCATGCAGCTCCGCGGTGGCATCAAGGATTCGACCTTCGGCATCGGCGCCGACATGCTGCTGATGGACGGCCGCCTCAAGTTCTCGACGGACATCTTCGGGTCGTTCAGCCCGACGCCGCGCGTCAAGCTCGCCGGCGCGTTCGCGGTGTTCCGCTCGATCTACGTGGTCGCCGGCGTCGATGACGTGCTGAACGCTCCCGGCGAGCTCCAGGTGATCACGGGCAACACCACGGTGCCGAACTGGTTCACGCGCGTGCCATACGGCCGTGACTTCTTCGTCGGTGCAGCGCTGCACTTCGACGACGCCGACCTCGCGATGCTGCTGCGCGTCTACGGCGCGCTGCTCGTCGGGTTGATCTAAGGCCGATGCCGCTCACTTCAGGGTGCTTCTCGACGAAAAAGTGACCGGGACTTTGCGAGCGTAGTTGCTCATCTTGATCTTCACGGCCTGGGGGAAAACCGCTCCCCGCGTCGGGGACAAGACAAAGCGGCGGAACCGGTCGCGCATCGTCGACCAGCGCTTCGGGATCGTCCCCGGGCGAGAGTCTGTCTGTCTCCGTGTGTTTGTGGTTGCGCGCTCGCAACTCTTCAACAAGGAAGTCTTCGTCGTGCTGCCATCTGAACTGGAGATGGTCCGGCGCGTGGCCGGTGATCATCAACTGGCCTGCGTGGTGCCGCTGATGGCAGCCGTCGCACATCACGGCGATATTTGACACCGAGTGGTTGCCGCCATCCTCGCGATGTCGAACGTGGTGAAGATCGAGGTGCCTGGTCGCGCGGCATCCCGGCGTCACGCAAGCGAAGTGATCACGGTGGAACACCTTGCGGCGGATCGCTGCCGGGATCACCGACGTCACGCGTGTGAGCTCGTCGCTCTCGAGGTCGCCGATGTGCTCGGCATCGCAGGTCAGCCGCGCCGCGGTCGCCTCGTCGATCGGTAGCGCTTCGCCCGCACCCTCGATGAAGGTCCGCTTGCATGCCTTGCAAGTGGTGACCGCGGTCTGGACCGCCGGCCGTGGCACCGCGTTCCCCTGCGTCGCGGTGGCGACTTCGGTGGCTCCCCGGCACAGCCTCTGGACAACCTCGTCGTCGGACAACCGCTCGCCGTGTTCCTCGTCGAGCGCGGTCTTGGTTCGCCGCCACATCGCATACGTCTCGACCGACACTTCGATGACCACCCGTTTGGTGATCCGGCGTGGGTCGGGTGTGGCATCGGGCTCGTCCCCGGGCTTGAGGCCGGCCACAAGCTGCTGGACCTGGTGAGCCGTCTTGCCCTGTGCTTTTCGAAGAAAGGCCTCCTCGGTCGCCGGGGTCGCGACGCGCGTCAGCTCACGGACGGCGGAGAAGCACAGCTCGCCATCGCGGAACAACTCGGCGATCAACGGTAGGTCGATCAGCGCGTGCGCGACGCGCAGCCGCTCGTTCGCGGCGTGGGGACCATAGTGGAGCTCGCGCTCCATGTACTCGAGCATGGTGGTGTAGCCAAGCCGGCGGTACAGCCGCGACTCCTCAGCGTCGAGCAGGTAGCCAGCCTCTTCCGCCTCGAGTGCCACCCGGCGCTTCGCGATCGAACGCAGCCGCCGATGCAGCTCCTTCCAGTCCGCCTCGCTAAGCGCCTCCATCGCCACGTTCCCATCGATCTCGATCGCACCATCGTCCTCGATCGCACCATCGTCGAACATCGCAGCCCTCCTGCATCAACGCACACTCGTGGCCGAGCTGGCGGGCGGGACCGGCGAGCAGTTCATCCGAATCGTCCGTCTGCGCTTGGTCGCGCTCGCGCAATGTTCAAGCATCGGCGACGTTGCCGCTCTCGAGCGGGTTTGAATCTTCGACGACGCTCACCAAGAGCGAGCATTGTCCGCCACGCGCCTCAACCTTGCGAGCGCTTCTTTAGGCTCTAGAGCCCGCGCGCGCCGAGGTGGAGACTGCACTCGCCGGTTTCGTCGACGGTGCAGATCGCAGCGCGCGCGCTCTTTAGGGTGACACCGCGAGCGCGATCTGGACCTCGCCGGCCGCGGCCGGCAGCGTCGCCGTCCAGCCGCGGATCACCTTCGTCAGACACGCCTTCCTGCGACGCTCGGGCGCCGGCGTCGACCCATCGCGTTTCGGCGAATGGAACTGCCAGGCGGGCAACCACACGCGCGTCTGGCGAGCGCGCACGTCGACCACGACGCGTACGCTGCGCGGTTTGCGATCGCAGGCGGCGAGCGCCGCGCGCTGGGCCGCATCGAAGGTCGGCCAGCCGTCGAGCTTCGGCGCCGGGTCGCCGATCGCATGACCGAGCACGACGTGCTCGATCTCGTCGGGCAACGGCGCGAGCGTCAGCTTCGCGACCGCCGCGCCGAGGCAACGCTCTTCGGGCGTCGGGCCGCGGTAACCGAGGCCGTGTATCGGCATCCCGGCCTGCGTGCTGCCGTCCTTCGCGCGCGTCGCGGTGATCGAGATTCGCTTCCCCGCCTTGCTACACGTCGTCAGGTCCTCCCACGCATCGGCAGCAGCAGGCGTGGACACGAGCAAGGCGAGGAGGACGAACCGCACGCGCACCAGTGTCACAGGTCGACCCCGAGGTGTCGATTTGAATGAGGGTGCCGAGGCGGCGGGCTCGGCGCGATGTTCGAGGAGCGGCGTATACTCGGCGCCCGATGCCGCCGTGGAAGGCTGTCGTTCGCGAGCCGCTCGTGCACTTCGTCGTGCTCGGCATCGTGCTGTTCGCGATCGACGCATGGCGCTCGCCGCCGCCGCCACCGGCCGCACCCGCGTCCGCTCGGCCGACGCCATCGGTGACGCCGCCGAACGACGCGACGGTCGACCGCGCGCTCGATCGTTCGCTCGATCGCTCGATCGTGATCGATCTCGAGACCACGGCGCGGATCGCCGAGCAAGCCACCCGGCGTTTCGGCCGCGCCCCGACGGCCGCCGAGCTCGCCGACGAGACCGAGCGCTGGATCGACGAGGAGGTGCTGTTTCGCGAGGCCGTCGCACGCGGGCTGGACCGCGATGATCCGGTGATCCACCAGCGCGTCGCAGAGCGGATGAGCTACGTCCTCCAGCAGTCTGCGATCGTCCCCGAGCCGACCGAGGCCGATCTCCGCGCCTGGTTCGACGCGCATCGCGACAGCCTTGGCGCACCCGAACGCATCGACTTCACGCACGTCTACGTCGCCGGCACCGACGCGGCAGCCACCGCGCGCATCGACGAGCTCGCGGCGGCGCTCGCGGCAGGTGCCTCGCCGGACACGATGGGCGACCGGTTCTCGGGTGGCCGGCGTTATCGTGGGCGCAAGCTCGTCGATCTCGCGCAGGCATTCGGCGACGAGTTCGTCGCCGGGCTCGCGACCCTGGCGCCGGCGACGTGGGTTCGCCGGCGCTCGCGCCACGGCCTCCACCTCGTGCGCATCGATCGCGCGGAGGCCGGCCGCGCGGCCGACTTCGCGACTGCACGGCTCGAGGTGCGGCGCGCCTGGATCGAGGCGAGGCGCGCGACCGAGGTCGCCGCGGCGCTGCGCCGGCTGCGCGCGGGCTGGCAGATCGTGCGGCCGTGACGCGCGCGATCGCGGTGCTCGCGATCGTCGGCGGGCTCACCGCGAGCGCGGCCGCCCACGACCTCAAGCCCGGCGTGCTGTCGCTTGTCGAGACCGCGCCGGGAGAGCTGCTGATCCGGTTCGTGCCGCCGATCGACAGCCGCGGCGAGGTCACCGAGCTGACGATCGCGCTGCCGCCCGGGTGCACGCGCACCGACGCTCGCGTGCGCTGCGCGGGCAGCCTCGCCGGCGACCTCACGATCCTCGGAATGCGTGGCGATGCGATGAAGATCCTCGTCACGATCGAGCGGCCGTCGGGCGTGCACCAGGAATGGATCCTCAGCGCCGACGCGCCGCGGATCACGATCGGCGCCGAGGCCCGCCGGCCGGGCTTGCCGTGGGTGCGGGTCGGCTTCGATCACATCCTCGGTGGCCTCGACCACCTCGCCTTCGTGATCGGGCTCCTGCTCGTGCTCCAGCTCGCGATCGATCGCCGCCTGCTGTTCACGATCACCGCGTTCACGCTCGCGCATTCGGTGACGCTCGCGCTCGCGGTGCTCGGCTTCGTCGAGGTTCCGACGGCGCCGGTCGAGGCGTGCATCGCGGCCAGCGTGCTGCTGATCGCGCGGGAGGCGACGCATCGCGAGCCCACCGTGATCCGGCGGTGGCCGTG
>JBKJUF010000167.1:0-9800 GCA_046590445.1 Kofleriaceae bacterium | reverse complement strand
GAGCCCGCCGCGAGGAACGCCCGGAAGGCTTCACCGAGGAAGCGCTCTCGGCGCTCGTGACGTACGCGTGGCCGGGCAACGTGCGCGAGCTCGAGAACGCGATCGAGCGCGCGCTGGCCGTGACCGATGGGCCGCGCATCGAGCTCGAGGCGCTGCCGAACGAGGTGGCCGCCGTCCTGCGACCGCGCGCGACGCAAGGCACCGAGATGCATTTGAGCTACCGCGAGGTCGTCGATCTCGCTCGCGACCGCGCGACCCGCGAGTATCTGATCACGCTCATGCGGGAGCTCGGAGGCAACGTCACCGAGGCCGCGCGGCGTGCCGGCATGGAGCGCGAGAGCTTGCACCGGCTGCTGAAGCGCTACGGTGTGCGGTCCGAGGACTTCAAGGCACGCTGACGATCACGGCGCGTCCTCGAGCTCTCCCATCATCCCGCGCTCCGCATGCTCGAGTACGTGGCAGTGGTACATCCACCGGCCGGGCGCTTCGAAGCGAACCGCAAAGCGGACGGTCGTCTGTTGCGGCACGTTGATCGTGTCCTTCCAGCCGAGCGGCGTCGCCGGGGCGCCCACAGCGTCGACGGCCTGGAACGACATGCCGTGCAGGTGAAACGGATGGTCCATCTCGGCGAGGTTCTCGACCTCCCAGATCTCGACCTGACCCACCGGACCGCGAACCGGCGTGATGTCCGGAAATGCCTCGTTGTTGATCGTGAAGATCGGCATCGTCGGCACCGAGTCATCCTCGCGCAACACGAACCGCCGGCGCGGGGTCGAGGCGTCGAACGCGATCCGCTGCACGAGGCCCCAGCTCGTCGGCAGCGGTGCTGGCGTGCCCACCGACGGGCCGAGCTCGATCGCGAGCAGATCGATCGGTCCGGGATCCGGGATGTTGTGACCGCGGTCGTAGTGGAGCGTCTGAAGCGTCAGCTCCTCGCTCTCACCGGCAAGCTCGACGAGCACCTCGTAGCGCTCGCCGGGTGCGACGAGCAGCGTCGACGTCCTGTACGGGGTCTCGATCGGCCCGCCGTCCCAGCCGATCACGAGCAACTCGTGGCCTGCGAGTGCGAGGTTGAAGTAGCGGCCGTTCGCGGAGTTCACGAAGCGCCAGCGCTCGCGGCTCCCGGCTGCCGCGACGATCGACGGACGCTGGCGGCCATTGATCATGACGACGTTGCCCTGCCGGCCGAGCATCAGATCGAGGTTGTCGGTCCGCTCCGAGAGCTTGCCGGTCGACTCCAGCTTCACGTCGTCGAGGACGAACACTCGATCCGCCGCGACGTCGATCGCGAGATCGTCATGCACGACGATGGGCGCGTACAGACCCGCCTCGACCTGCACGTCCCCCATCATGTGCGGGTGGTACCAGTAGAGCCCGCTGTCGATCAGCGTGAACTCGTAGTCGTACGTCCCACCCGGCGGCACGGCCAGCTGCGCGAATGGCGTTCCGTCGGAGGCGTTCGGGACGCGGAGCCCGTGCCAGTGGATCGTCGTCTCCTCGGGCAGCTCGTTGCGAAAGTGAACGATCACCCGGTCACCGCGCTTTGCCTCGAGCAGCGGCCCGGGGATCGATCCCGTCGAGCCTGCCTTCGCGCCGTCGCGAAAGGCCCAGACATCGGCCTGCTTGCCCGGAAGATATTCGTGCGTCGTCATGCCGGCGACGAGCTCGACCTCGACGATGTCCGGATCCGGGTTGGTGTCCGTGAGCGCCGGCGGCGTCAGCGGCAACTGCGGCTCGCCGTCGCCGCACGCCGCGATCCACAGAAGGCCGCATCCGATCCGCAGCATCTAGCGATCGTGCGCTGGTTTTTGCCCGCGAACAAGCAGCGATCACGCGCACCACAAGGCTACCGACTCGCCACCGTGACGCCCACGGTTACAGTTGACGAGCTGGCGCGGGGACGTGATGATCGAGACATGCGCACCTCCAGCTTGCTCGTCCTCGGCTTGCTCTCGTCGAGCGCCTGCGGCTCCGAACATGGCGATGCAGCGGCACCGCCGGCGGCTCCGACGAACCTCGCGGTCGGCAGCGTCAGCGGCGGTGGCCACCTGACATGGGTCGACAACGCCGACAACGAAGACCACTACATGGTCATGCGCAAGCTACAAGCCGGCACGTACGACGACGTCGACATGGTCACGTTCAACGCGACCCAGTATCACGACGCTTCCGTGACCGCCGGGATGACCTATGTCTACCGGGTCGACGCGATGAACTCGAAGGGCGCAGCCTCGTCGAACGAGGTCATGTTCACGCCTTGATCCGCATCGATCCGCATCCCGGCGGCTGATCTCGGGAGGCGATCCCGCGGGGTTCAGCGCGCGCGGAACGCGAGGCCGTTCGGAGCGGCACCGACTTGAATCGTCTTGATCGTGGTGCGCGTCGCCAGCTCGATGACGGTCACGGTCCCCTCGCTCTGGTTCGTCACGTAGGCCTTCGCGCCGTCGCGCGAGAACACCAGCGCGTGCGCGCCCGATCCGGTCGCGAGCTCGCCAAGCCTGGTGCCGCTGGCGCGGTCGAGAAACACGACCTTGCCGTTCTCGGTATCGGTCACCCAGAGCTGACCGTCGGGTGCGATCGCGGCCAGCGCGGGCGTGAAGCCCAGGGCGAACGTCGCCACGACTGCACGCGACGCGGGATCGATCACCGAGATGCTCTTGGCGACCTCGTTGTCGACGTACATGCGGCCGTCGCTGCCGGGCCATGCGCCGACCGGCGCATCGCCGACCGCGACGGTCTCGAGCACGGTCCCGCTGGACGGATCGAGGATCGAGACACTGTTCGATGCGGTATTCGCGACGAACGCGAAGTCCCCCGAGGGCGCGAACGTGACCTCGGCAGGCCCGTTGCCGACGGCAGTCATGGTTCGTGTCGCGAGCGTCACGGGATCGAGAATCAACACCGAGCCCGCCACCGTGTTCTGGCTCGTCCAGATCGCTCCGGTCGGCGAGAAGATCGCATTGTGGTTTGGCGCATCGAGGCGCCGCGAGGCCTTCAGCGCGCCGGTCGTCGCCTCGAGCACGAGCACCGCTCCTCCACCGCCGCCATGCCCCGCTCCGCCGCCGTGGCCCCCGCTGAGGTCCGAGCCGGGTACCGCAACGAGCAGCGTCGATCGATCGGGGCTCACGTAGATGTGATGCGGATACTCGGCACCACCGAGCTCGATCGTGCCAGCCACCGTATCGGTCGTCGCGTCGATGACGGTGATCGAATTGTCACCACCATTGACGACGAACACCGCATCCGTGGTGATCGGCTCGATCGGTACGGTCGTCAGCTCGGTCGAGTGACTGTTGCTGCAGCCGGCGATCAGGCCGAGGACGGAGAGACGTCTAGCGAGCGATGTCATCGGGCATGCCTCACGGATGGTTCGTGTCCAGTACGTACGAGCCAGCCCAGGTTACAGCCCGGACCGCTGAATCCTGTGTAACCCATCGGGTCACACCGACGGCCGGGTCGCAACAACCTGGTTGACCTGAGCCGGCATGCGCTGGCATGACGGCGGGCGTGATTCGATATCCCCTGATTCTCGTCACCCTCGCGTGTGGTGCCGCGTGTGGTGGTGGCGACGCGGTGGCACCGGATGCCCTGCCGGATGCTTGTTTCGCGACCATCCCGTGGGCTTCCGACTGCTCCGATCCGTGCTTCGATGCCAACGGGCCCCGGCTCGTGCTCGATGTCGCGCCGAGCGAGCTCGCCATCGCTCCTCCTCCTGCCGGATCACGCGCGATCCGCGTCGCGCTGTTCAGCACGATCGCGCCGCAACCGATGCAGTCGCTCACGGCATGGACGCGCGAGCAGGTGATCGGCCGCTGGGCTCCGCTCGTGCGGGATACCAACACGATCTTCGCGCAATGTCAGATGCACCTCGAGGTCGAGGCCGTGCAGGTGATCGCATTGCCCGCGCGCCTCCTCGATCTTCAGGGCAATGAACCTGGGTCGTTTGGTGGGCACCCACCACCGGGGACTCCGGATCCCGATCGATTCGATTACGATCAGAACGAGCGCCTGACCGCGGAGTCGCGCGAGCTGTTCGGCTACGGCAAGCAGGTCTCGTCGAAGAACGCGATCTCGGTCTTCACGATCAAGAACATCATCTACTACTCGAACCAGATGTTGTCGGACGCCGGTGGGCTGTCGAATCCGCCGAACATCTACCACCACCCCGACGATTATCCGGACCGCAACTCGGTGCTCGTCGTGCCGGAGTACGGTGCGTGCGGCAGCTTGCCCGGTCCGATGCGAGCTCCAACGCTCGGTCAGGAGATCGGTCACATGCTGCTCAACACCGGCGGCCACGTGACGGAGAGCGGCAACCTGATGAACGACGGATCGAAGCTGACGCCCGAGCAGTGTCAGAAGATGGCGGCGAACCTCGCCGCGCTGTTCGGCGCCGCCGAGGTACCGGATCCCGGTCGGCCTTGAGCGGCGCTGTGAGCGGTCTGGTCATGTGTATCTGGATTGGTCACGCCGATACCCGGTAACTGGCCATCCGTACGCGGTCGTGGGTGGCGCGGAACTTGCGCTAAGGTCGCTCGCCGCAGTTCACCGGCGTTCACCGAGTTTTGTGGAGCATCCATGCGACCCCCAATAGCGCCCGTGATTGTTGCGGTCCTCATCACGCATGGCACGTGCCGGATGGGTGGCGACTGATGCGAGCCCTGCTGCTCGCGCTCGTCGCGGCATGCAGCCCGAGCGCGTTGCCGGTGTCGTCAACGCATCCCGCCAACGCCGACGCACCTCCAGGACGCCTCGCCGGGGCACCCGCCGAGCTGCGCCCTGGCGTCGCGGGTGATGTGCTCGCCGATCCGCCTCGGACGCCGCGCGGGCCCAGGATGGAGGGGGGACCTGTGCCCGGCGCCGGCGGTCACAGCGGACACGGCGGACATGGCGGACATGGCGGACATGGCGTCGCGCTGCCCGAGACTGCCGCCAATCCCACGCCCAATGACGGAGACCCTGCCGCGACTCCACCCGCGGCACCGATCAAAGCAACGCCGAAGCCGCCCGCCAACAAGCCCAAGCCGAAGCCGACACCGAAACCGAAGCCGACACCGAAACCGACGCCTCCGGTCGATCATTCAGGACACTGAGCCATGTACTGCCAGCTTCGCCGCCTGCCGGTGGCGCTCGTTCTCGTCACGGCGTGCGTACCTTCCAGCCGCGACGTGTTCAGGCCCGTCGATGCCGAGCTCGCACGCCGGCTCGATCTCACCGTCGCGTGGCAGACCAGTGCCACCGATGGCCGTGTGCCGGCCGCCGTGCAGAGCTTGCTCGCCACGCCGCTCGATCTCCAGGCGACCCTCAAGATCGCGCTCGCCAACAATCGCCGGCTCCGGGTCAACTTCGACGAGCTCGGCGTCAGCGCGGCGGCGGTCGCGGCCGCCACGGTGCTCGAGCCGCTGGAGATCGACGCCAGCTACAAGTTCGAGCGCGGCGGCGATGGGCGAGAGATCGAGATCGACGCGATCCAGGATGTGCTCGGCTTGCTCCAGCTCGGGCAACGTCGCAACGTCGCGAGCGCCGAGCTCGCCGCGGCGCAAGTCCGCGCGACCGGCGCCGTGCTCGAGCTCGTCGCCGAGGTCGAAGCAACCTTCTACGAGCTGGTCGCCGCGCAGCAGGAGCTCGAGCTCCGGCAGACGGCCTTCGACGCCGCGAGCGCCTCGGCCGAGCTCGTCGAGCGGATGCATGGCGCCGGTAACACCACCGACCTCGCGCTCGCCCGCGAACGCGAGCTCCGCGAATCGCTCCGGCTGCAGATCGCGCGCGCACGACTCGAGGTCGAGATGCATCGCGAGCACCTCAACCAGCTCATGGGGCTCGCGGGCACGGATACCGCCTGGCGTGTCGAACGCCGGCTCGCCGACGTTCCCGACGCGCCGCCTGCCCTCGACGATCTCGAGCACGCGTCGGTTGCCAGCAGCCTCGATCTCGCCGCGCTGCGCTGGGAAGCCGAGGCTGCCGCCGGACAGGTCGGGATCGAACGCGTACGTGCGTGGCTGCCGTCACTCGGGCTCGGCATGTCCGCGGCGAATCGCGACGCCGGCTGGGAAATCGGACCTGCGGTTCGCGTCGGGATTCCGCTGTTCAACCAGAACCAGGGCGCGCGTGCGCGCGCACGCGCGTTGCTCCGGATCGCGCAGAATCGATATGCCGTCACCGCCGTCGAGCTCCGCACCGTCGCTCGGCTGGCGCGCCAGCGCGTCCTCATCACGTACGCCGAAGCGCGCCACGTCCGCACCGTCGTGCTGCCGCTGCGCGAGCGCATCCTCGAAGAGACGCTCAAGCAGTACAACGCGATGAACGCGAGCACGTTCGAATTGCTGGAAGCACGCCGCGATCTGGTCGCCGCCGGCGGCGAGTACATCGATGCGGTGCGCCGATACTGGACCGCGCTCGCGGACGTCAAGACGTTGCGTCGTGGCGGCATGCGATCGCTCACCGGCGGATCGGGCAACACCGCCGAGGGCAAGCGCGACGAGTCCACGGAGAAGGAGTAGGCATCATGGGGATCACACGTCGTCATCTGCTGCACTCCGGCCTCGCCGCCGGCGCGGCGACCCTGGTCGGCCAGCGGCTCGCGGCGGCCCAACATGCCGGACACGGCGTGCCGCCTCAGCCTGCCAAGCCTACGCCGGCCACGCCCGCGGTCGCGCCCAACCCCAAGGGCGTGCTGAGCCAGGGCCGGCGCGTCGCCGGCGAGCGCTACACCCCGGTCGTCGTGCCCAACGGCTGGACGTTGCCCTTCGAGAAGAAAGCCAACGTCAAGATCTTCCACCTGATCGCCGAACCGGTAGAGCACGAGATCGCACCGGGCCTGACCATCGAAGCGTGGGGCTACAACGGCCGCACGCCGGGTCCGCTGATCGAGGCCGTCGAGGGCGATACGGTCCGGATCTACGTCACCAACAAGCTCGCCGAGCCGACGACGGTGCACTGGCACGGCATGTTCCTGCCGAGCGGCATGGACGGGGTCGCCGGCCTGAGTCAGCGCCCGATCCCGCCGGGCAAGACGTTCAAGTACGAGTTCCCGCTCGTCAAGCCGGGCACGTTCATGTACCACCCGCACTTCGACGAGATGGTGCAGATCGCGCTCGGCATGGTCGGCATGTTCGTCGTCCATCCGCGGACCCCCGAGACCCGACGGACCGTCCGCGACTACTCGCTGATGGCGCACGAGTGGAAGATCGTCAACGGTACTCGCCGTCCCGATCCGATGGCGATGAGCGACTTCAACGTGCTCACCTTCAATCACAAGGCGTTTCCCGCGACCGAGCCGCTGGTCGCCGAGGTTGGCGACCTGGTCCGGATCCGGATCGGCAACCTCGGACCGATGGATCACCACCCGATTCACCTCCATGGCTACGCGTTCGAGACCGTCTACACCGACGGCGGGCCGGTCCCCAAGTCGGCACGTCAGCTCGACACCACCGTGCTCGTCGCGGTCGGTCAGGTCCGCGTGATCGAGTTCATCGCGGACGCGCCCGGTGACTGGGCGATGCACTGTCACATGACCCATCACGTGATGAACCAGATGGGTCACGACGCCCCGAACCTCGTCGGAGCGGACGTGCGCGGGCTCGATCCCAAGATCGGCCGCGTGGTCCCCGGCTACATGACGATGGGCTCGACCGGCATGGGCGACATGATGGCGATGCAGCAACCCGACAACAGCATCGCGATGCTCGGCGGCGATGGCGCGTTCGGGCTCATCGACATGGGCGGGATGTTCACCATCCTCAAGGTGCGCGACAAGCTCGCGGGTAACCAGGATCCCGGCTGGTACGCCAACAAACCCGGAACCGTCGCATCCGAAGCCAGCGCCGCGGACCTCGCGCGCGACGGCATCAAGATCTGAACCAGGAGACTCGGCTATGAAACGCAGCTCATTCATCTCCCGCGGCGTCTTCCGCGGCGCCTTCCTCGGCGGCCTCCTCGGCTTCGCGCTCGTCGCAGCTTGCAGCGGAAAGTCCAAGCCCGCCGGCGAGCCGATCGGCAGCGCCGCTGCGGTCGGCGACGGCACCACGCCCATCAACGGCGGCGACGCCACGCCCGCCGGCAGCGGCCATGACGGTCACGCCATGGGCAGCGGCGCCCATGACGGTCACGCCATGGGCAGCGGCGGCCATGACGGCCACGCCACGGGCGGCCAAGGATCCGCGGTCACGCCCGATCCCGCTAAAGCCAGGGCCGAGCTGCGCGCGCAGCTGCTCGCGGCCGAGACCGCCGCCTTCGACAAGGCCAAGCCGGTGTTCGACAAGTGGTGCGCGAAGTGCCACGCAACGGGCAACAAGCTCGCGACCAAGAAGAAGCTTGACCACTTCGACATGACGACATATCCGTTTGCCGGTCACCACGCGATGGAGATCAGCGGCAGCATTCGCAAGTCACTGGCGATCGGTGGCGGCAAGCCGACGATGCCATTCGACAAGAAAGGCGCCGTCAAGGGCGAGGAGCTCGCGTTGATCACGGCCTGGGCGGACGCGTTCGATGCGTCACACAAGGGTGGAGCGCACGAGAGCGCCCCCGGACATGGCGGCCACGGTCACAAGCACTGAAGCGGCCTGGGGTGCGCGCGGAAGACTCCGAGCAGCGCGTTAGCTCACATGCGGATCGCGAAAGTCGTCCGCGATCAAGTGATGACGCCGCAGGAGCCGGTGCAAGCTCTCGCGCTTCATCTGCGCGCCTCGCGCTGCATCCGTGACGCTGCCTGTCTGGCGGCCGAGTAGCGCCATCAGATAGCGGCGGGTCGTGATGCACTGGAAGTAGGCCCGAGGAGCCACGTCACGAGCTCGGTCGGCGATGAAGGTGATGGACGCGATGGTTCCGCACCTCGACGAGGTAGACGTGGTCTCCGCTGGGGTCGAGCACGATGTCCTCGGGCTCCGAGACCTCACCGAGGATCGGACGCAGGAACCAGCGGTCGAGCACACCGCCGTCGCGGTCGAACAGCACGACCGTCTCTGCGAGCGAGTCGCAGACGTACACGACATCATCCGCGCCGACGAATACGCCGGTCGGCTTCTGAAATTCGATGCCGCCGTGGGTGCGCCACTCCGCGAGGGCGGTGCCATTCGGCGCGAGCTTCTGGACGCGGCGATTGAACGTGTCTGCCACGTAGATGTTGCCGGCACTGTCGGTGGAGACGCCCCAGATCCCATCGAACTGCCCGAGCCCGGTCCCGGTTCCCCCGAGCTCCACGACGGGAACCCCGGTCGCCGTGAACCGTTGCAGCACATCGAGCTCGTAATCCCCGATGAAGACATCGCCCGTGGCCGGATCGATCCCGACATCATGGATGTGCCGGAACTGAGGATCGGTCCATCGCCGGATGAACCCGCCCTCCGGCGTGAACACCTGCATGCGGCCATTCTCCTGATCGCCGACGTAGACGAGATCTCCACGCGCGCGATCGATCGCGAGACCGTGCGGATGCGAGAACTGCCCGTCGCCGGCGCCGGTCGTGCCCCAGATCTTCACCAGCTGCCCGTCGCCGGTGAACTTCTGCACCCGATCCTCGTGACCGGCGACGTAGACGAATCCGGCGCTATCGAGCTCGACGCTGCTCGGTTCGACAAACTGGCCCGGCGCGGTGCCGAAGCCACCCCACGTGTTCACGAGCACGAGCGACGGCTCGCCCACGTCCACCGTTGCATCGGGCGAGGGGCCGAGGCGGAGGTTGTCGCCGCACGCACCGTTGGCCGATCCCATGGACAGGATCAGGGCGGTCGTGATCCCGAACCTGCGCGTCAGCATGCGGTGGATGGTGTGCCATTGCCGCAGGCGCGCCAACACGAAAG
>JBKJUF010000405.1:0-16427 GCA_046590445.1 Kofleriaceae bacterium | reverse complement strand
GATCGAGTCCGAGCTCGGTGCCGGCGCGATGGGCGCGGTCTACAAGGGCCGTCACCACAAGCTCAAGCGGACCGTCGCGATCAAGGTGCTGCACGAGCACCTGACGCACGAGCCAACGATGCTCGCGAGATTTCGCCGCGAAGCTCACATCGCCGCCAAGCTCCAGCACCCGAACGTGATCAGCGTGCTCGACGTCGGCGAGACCGCGAGTGGGCTGCAGGTGATGGTGATGGAGTACGCGCAAGGCCCGACGCTGACCGAGGTGATGACGGTGTCACCAGCGCGCCGCCGCATGATCCAGCTGCTGCGCCAGCTGCTGCTCGGCCTCGAGCACGCGCACGGCGTTGGACTCATCCACCGCGATCTCAAGCCCGACAACATCATCGTCGCGATCGGCGACGACGGTACCGAGATCGCGCGGATCGTCGACTTCGGCATCGCGATCCTGCGCGTTCCCGACGAGTCCGGCGAGGGCGGCCGGCTCACCGCGTCCGGCATGATGCTCGGCACACCGCTCTACATGTCGCCCGAGCAGGCGCAGTGCGATCCGATCGATCACCGCGCCGATCTGTTCTCGCTCGGCGTGATCCTCTACGAGATGATGGCCGGCGCGACGCCGTTCGAGGGCACCGCGATGGAGATCGCGGTCGCCAACATCAGCCGAGATCCGCCGCCGATCGCGAAGCGGTCGCCGGAACGCGGCCGCGAGGTCGATCCACTCCTCGAGCTCTACGCGCGCAAGCTGATGGCACGCAAGCCCGATCGCCGGTTCTCGTCGGCCCGCGAGGCGCTCGACGTGCTCGACCTGATCGAACGCGATCCCGCCGACGCTGCGCTCTGGCTCGGTCAGACCGACGTGCCGCGTGCGCTCGAGATGATCTCGTTGCCCGAGCTGAAGAAGCGCTGACTCACAGCCGAGATGGAGGGGCCGGGATTTACTCCCGGCCCCAGGACTCGTACGCGAGCTCGTAGGTCAGCTCGTAGTACTCGATCCACACGCCGGCGGCCGCCCCGCCGAGCGCGAGCAGCACGATGATCACGGCGGGCCACGACAGCCCCCGCGACGCCTTCATCTTCGACGTCGGCATGTGGCGGGCGGCTGGCTCCGCGCCGGCAACCGCCAGCTGGCGCGATTTCGAGCGCGGCACGGTGGGCGTCTGGTTGTAGACCTCGCGATTATCGATGGAGACGTGCATCGAGACGCTCGACGGCTCATCGAGCATGTCGATCACGCGAGCAAGCCCGCTGTCGTCGTCGTGCGAGACCTGGGTGAACGCCCACTCGACCCAGGCGACCACGGCCGCGTTACCGACCTCCATCCGCGCAGCGTGCGCGAAATTCGCGAGCGCGTTTCGCATCGCACCCGCACTCTGCCACCGCTGGCCGGGGTCCCGCTCGAGCGCGGTCATCACGATCGCGTCGAGCTCTGGCGGCAGCGGCCGCGTGCGCGACGGCGGATCGATCTTGCCCTCGCGCACGAGCGTGACGGTCTCGAAGTTATCCTGGCCATGGAACAGCCGGCGCCCTGTCAACAGCTCGTGCGCGACGACGCCGACGGCCCACAGATCGCAGCGCGCATCGAGCTGGCCGCTCGTGTACTCGGGAGCGATGTATCCGAACTTGCCCTTGATCATCCCGGTCTGGGTGTTGACTCCTGAGCTCTCGGCCTTCGCGATCCCGAAGTCGATCAGCTTCACGATCCCGGTGTTCGAGACGATGATGTTGGCTGGCGAGACGTCGCGATGGACGATCCCGAGGGGCTTGCCGCTCGCATCACACAGGTTGTGCGCGTGGTCGAGGCCGTCGCACATCTGCGTCACGATGCTCAGCACGACGGGGATCGGGATCAGCCCGGCCGCGGCGTCGCACTGCCGCATGATCTGCCCGAGCGTGGCACCCGGGACGTACTCCATCGCGATGAAGTACGTGTCGCCGACGCGGCCGAGGTCGTAGGTCTGCGCGACGTTCGTGTGGTGCAGGTGGCTCGCGAGCCGTGCCTCGTGGACAAACGCCCGCACGAGATCCGGATCGGCGGCGAGGTGCGATAGCAGGCGCTTGAGCGCGACAGGTCTGCGAAAACCTTCGACGCCCTGAGTCTCGGCGCGATGCACGGTCGCCATGCCGCCCTTGCCGAGCTGCTCGTACACGACGTACGGCCCCACGACGACGGTCGTCGCGACGATCGTCGTCTCTGGGGTGCTGGCGCTCACGCTTTCATCGTATCGCGCCCGCCAGTGCGAATGTGTCACCATCCACGGCGCGCATGGCACCACCGGTTCGTAGGGTCGCCCCTCCGCGCGCTCAGCGTTCGCACCGGCGCTGGCTGATCGCCGCCGCGCTGATCGGGATCTTCGCCGCCGTCGTCGTGATCTCGGGCATCACGATCATCAACCGCCTCGAGACCGGCAAGTGGGAGGTCCCGGAGACCGGGGACTTCGTACGCATCGTCAAGGGCGCCGAGCGTGCACCGTCACGGACGATCTTCCTCGAGCGACGCGCGATCGAGCTGCGCCCGGGGATCGATGATGCGCCGGCCGGGGTCTCGAGCGTGCTCGCCAGCGCGCGCAACAAGCCGACGAAGCTGCCGGGCTGGAAGGGCAGCGAGGCGAGCTGGAAGAAGGTCGTGACCTGTGTGCGCGACCTGTTCGCGCCGTTCGACGTCGTGGTCACCGATCAGCACCCGACGAACGCGGACTTCGTGCTGGTCGCGGTCGGCGGACGCCCGGGGGACATCGGCATCAAGGACCGGCGGATCGGTGGGCTCGCGCCGTTCAACGGCGAGGTCATCCCGAAGCCCGTCGTGTACGCGTTCAGTACGGCGCTCTCGAACGACGTTCGCGCGATCTGCGAGACGATCGGAATGGAGGTCGCTCACGCGTACGGCCTCGACCACGGCTACGAGTGCAAGGACATCATGACGTACCTCGCCGGCTGCGGCGCGAAGCGCTTCGTCGACAAGGAGGTCCGCTGCGGCGAGAAGAAGCAACGTGACTGCGAGGGCGGCAAGCCGACGCAGAACTCGTTCCGCCACCTGATCGACGTCCTCGGCGGGAAGCCGCGCTGATCGACCGACGGCACGACGGTTGCTGCGCTCACGCCGCGGAGGTGCTGATCGCGACCGGGAGCGGGCTGGCCGAGGTCGACCCGCTGTCTCACGTCGCCGACGAGGGCATCGACCTCGACGCTGACCTTCGCGCCCACTCCGAGAGCCGCGAGCGAGAGCGCCTGCCGAAGGGTGGGACGAGCACGCAGTAGCCGATCAGTGGCTGTCGTCGGCGCAGGGCAGCGCCTGACACGGCGCGTCGCACTCGCTGCACCTGTTTCACGCCGCAAACCAGAACTCGCGATGGCAGTTCGCGAGCGTGCGAGTAAGATGGAGAGATGCAGCAAGCGATCACGACTCCTGTCCTCAGGTCTGTCGTCGTCGGAGCGCTCCTCCTCGGACTCGGTGGATTCGCTGCGGTCAACTTCGGACCGCGCAACGAACCGGTCACGCGGCGCCTCGTGCTCCACGCGATCGAAGAGCCCAACGCGATCTACTTGAGCGCGTGGCGCAACGGCGACCTGCTCGTCACGTTCGGCGATGACGGGCGAAGGCCGATCACGTTCACGGTACGCGCGCGGATCTCCGACGGCTGTCGCTGGCTCGGCACCGAGACGCTCGAGCCGATCGACGCGACGACCTACGCCTACGACTACAGCGAGAAGATCCTGTCATGCGAGCGCGGCGCGCAGCCGTACGCGAAGACGCCCCGCAAGGGATTCGTCACCGTCGAAGCGCCGTAGCTATACCGGTCGCGCGCGGTCGAGCCAGTCCTGCGTGCACTTCGTCATGATCGGCATGCCCTTCTCGATCTCCGCGAGGATGCCGCGCTCGATCTTGCCAGCGACCAGGCGAACGTCGACCGTGATCGTGCCGGAGTAACGCCGACGCACCTGGCCCTCGCCGACCTGCCCGACCTGCCCGACCTGCCCGACCTGCCCGACCTGCGCGACCTGGTAGACCGCGGCGATCTGCACGCGGCCCCCGAGGATCTCGGGCTTGATGACCAGATCGATCGCGTCGTCGGCTCGGCGCCACGTCATCGTCTCGAGGTACTGCAGCTTGCCGCCGGCCACGAACGGCCGGGCAAACAGCGGTAGCGGCTTCAGCGCGCCGACCCGCCAGGTGCACCGCCGGGTCGCCGGCTCGTCCGTCGACTCGATGACGGTGCGGCCGCCGAGATCGGCCAGCACGTCCTGTGCAGCGAGGAGGTCGGGATCGAAGTAGCCCTCGAGCATGACCGTCGTCGACGGCACCCGGAACACGTGCTCGAAGCAAAACTCGGTGGTCATCGGCAGCCCTGGGTCAGCATGTGGACGTACCGGTGCGTACTACATGCCGTCGGGCGCCACCACGTCGCCGGGGACCTGGTCTACCAAGGTCAGGGTCTTCTATTGATCGGACCGCCGGTCCGGGCGATCGTCGGGGGGAGCATGCAGACCACCTACACTGTCCTCGAACGCCTCGGCGGCGGCGGACAGGCTGAAGTTTTTCGCGGCACCGCGGAGTCCATCAAGGGCTTCAAGAAGGCGGTCGCGATCAAACGGGTGCTGCCGAACCTGACCGCGAATCCGCAGTTCGTGGCGATGTTCCTCGACGAAGCACGGCTCTCGCTGTTCCTCCAGCACGCAAACGTCGTGCAGGTCTTCGACATCTCGAAGGCAGCCGACGGCACCTACTTCCTCGTGATGGAGTTTGTCGACGGGTGCGATCTCAAGGCCTTGATGGCCCATCACAACGAGACGAACACCCGCGATGTCGCGCTCGCGATCCACATCGTCGTCGAGGTCTGCAAGGGTCTGCACTACGCGCACACGCTCGATCACCCGCACACCGGCGAGCCGCTCGGCATCGTGCATCGCGACGTGTCGCCGCCGAACATCATGATGTCGAAGAACGGCGAGGTGAAGGTCGTCGACTTCGGCCTCGCGAAGGCGGACAGCCAGGCCGAGATCACCGACGAAGGCGTGGTCAAGGGTAAGTTCAGCTACCTGTCTCCCGAGGCCACGCTCGGGCTCGAGGTCGATTCGCGCGCCGACGTGTTCGCGCTCGGCATCATCACGTGGGAGCTGCTGACCGGCACCCGGCTGTTCTCCGCCGACACGCCGCATCGCACCGTCGAGCTCGTGCGTCAGGCGCGCGTCCCGTCGATCACCGCGCTCAACCCGAACGTCGACGCCGAGCTCGATGCGGTCGTGCGCAAGGCGCTGACCCAGGATCGCGAGGACCGCTTTCAGTCCGCCGCCGACTTCGGCGATGCGCTCTCGCAGTACCTGTTCGCGAACCAGCTCAAGGTCACGTCGCGCAACGTCTCGGCCGCCGTGCGCGAGACCAAGCTCGCTCGGACCCGCGCCGCGGATCCGCGGCAGACGTTGATCCAGGCGTTGATCGCCGACGAGGTCAACAAGATGACGTCCCTGGTCGCCGACGAGATCGGCTCGCGCCCGCTCGATCACCTCACGACAAGCGAGGAGCTGATCGACACCAAGGACTGGGCGGCCGACCTCCTCGACGACACCTGAGCCGCCGGTTCATCAGTCAGGGCGCGGTCGGCGCGGTCGTGCAGTCGGCGAGCTCGGCCGGTCGGGTGAGCAGCACGGCGTGATCGGCGAGCTCGAGCTCGTGGGTCATGGTCCGGACCTCGACGAGCTCGCCACGCGTGGCGCCGACCTCGATCACGACCTTCGGCAGGATCGCGCCGACGAGTGCGCGGTCGCCGGCGACGTCGGCCACGAGCGGGACTTCGTGCGTGCAGGTGACGCGCGGCGCGGTTGGATCTCTGCGCCGCTTGCGCGTGGCCGGCTGGCCTCCGGTGCCCCACGATCCGCCAAAGCCCCTGTCGTGCGGTCCGAGCGCGGCCGCCGGCACCCAGCCGACGAGGGTCACGTTATCGCGCGGGTTCAGCGAGTTGACGAGCACGACGACACGCGCCATCGCGCCCCGGCGCTCGATGACATCGACGAGCCGCGTATCGGTCTTGTAGGTCAGCTGCGCGACGGGCTTGCCGGCGGGCGCGAGCGAGAGCGGGATCGACTGCTTGCCGCGCAGCATCGCCTGCTCGAGCGTGGGCTCGGCGACGGCCGCGCGGGCATCGAGCTGCGGCTCGTCGAGCGTGAGGTCGACGCATGCGACGTCCTGGCGCGCTGGCTTGATCGCGCGGACGCCGGCGGGCAGCAGCAGCTCGATCGAGACTCCGGATGCGGTCGCCGTTCGCGGGTGCATCACCGCCGTACCACCGGGGATGGCGAAGCCGGCGATCACGATCGGCCGCGCGGCGTGGATCTGCACGGCCGCGTTCGGGAGGTAACCCCAGAACCGCTGCTCGACGCCGGTGAGCTCGACGAACGAGGCTCGCGAGTCACCGGTGAGCGCGAGCTCCGCGTGCTTCACGGTCCCGAGCTTGCCGAAGACCTTGCCGCCTGGTCGGAGCTGTAGCGAGCGGGGCTGCTCGGGCTCCCAGGCGCCGCGCAGCGTGCACGCGATCGCGGCCGGTTCGCTGGTGGCCGGATAGCCGGGGAGCGCACGCGCCGTCCGTGGCGCGGAGGCGCCCGCATCGATCGGCGCGGGCGGCGTGGGCGGCGTGGCCACCGGCGTGGGCAGCGCGGGCGTCAGGGTCGGTGTCGCGACGGGAATTGGCGGCGCCGGCGGCGGCGGCGCGGGAGACGGAGCTGATCCCGGCGTGCTGCACGCGGCGACCACGATCCACAGAGCGCGCCCTCGCATGGCATCACGATAAGCCAGACGAGGATGCTACGGTGCCGTGATGCGCTACCTCCTGTCGATCGCGGTCGTGGCGCTGGCGCTGGGGTGCGGCAAGGACGCCGCGTCGAAGAAGCCGGCCGGGACACATGCGGATCCCGTCGAGGTCTGCGAGCGCGTCGCGGATGTCTGTCGCCTCGACAAGTCAAAGCTCGGGATCTGCGTCAGCCGCAGCCCGACCGAGCTCGCCTGCGCCTCGCAGCACTGACTCGCTACGCCGAGACGTACGGGTACACGACCATCAGCAAGAGGCCGATGATCATCACCGCGACGAGCGCGAGCATCGGCGCGAGCCAGCGGACGCCCGAGTGGTCATGCCATTCGTTCATGTGATGGGTTGCCATGCCTCGATGCCGATGCATCAGCCGCGCCCTCCGTGCGCCCGCTCCAGGGCCGTAGCCGCCGCGACGGCTGCGCGTCGGCGTCACGGCTGAACAGAGATGCCACGCCGCGAAGCCGTCGCGACGCGCTGCACGACGAGAACCTCGCAGGCGGAGCGTGTAACCTGCGGCGCGATGGCCCGCCCCGATCCGCACTCGTACAACGACGATTCTCAGGTCGCGACCGTGTCGTTCGACCTCATCGCGCGCATCGACTTCGAGCACCGCACGCTGCACGGCGACGTCACGCTGGCGTTCCGCGAGCCGGCACCGGTGGCGGGACCGCTCGATCTCGACACCCGTGACCTCGCGATCGATGCGGTGACCGATGCCGCCGGCCAGCCGTTCGAGTACGTCTTGCATCCGGCCGAGCCGATCCTCGGCGCGCGGCTGTCGATCGCGCTGCCCGCTGGCGCGAAGGCGGTTCGCATCCGCTACCGGACCGCGCCCGAGGCCTCGGCGCTGCAGTGGCTCGCACCGGCGCAGACGTCCGGCGGCAAGCAGCCGTTCCTGTTCAGCCAGTGCCAGGCGATCCACGCACGCTCGATCGTGCCGCTCCAGGACACGCCGCGCCTGCGCGTCCGTTACACCGCCGAGCTCGAGATCCCGCAGCGCCTGCGTGCGGTGATGGCCGCCGCACATCGCGGGCGCATCGATGCGGCCGACACCGTGAGCGGGATGGCGATCGAACGCTTCGAGATGCCGCAGCCGATCCCGCCGTACCTGTTCGCGTTCGCGGTCGGCGATCTGGCCTCGCGCGATCTCTCCGAGCGGTCGCGGGTGTGGGCCGAGCCCGCCATGCTCGAGGCCGCGGCCTACGAGTTCGCCGGCGTCGAGGCGATGATGCAGGCGGCAGAGGCGCTGTTCGGACCGTACGACTGGGAGCGCTTCGACGTGTTGACGATGCCACCGTCGTTTCCGTACGGCGGCATGGAGAACCCGAGGCTGACGTTCATCACGCCGACCGTGATCGCGGGGGACCGCTCGCTGCTCGGCGTCATCGCACACGAGCTCTCGCACTCGTGGACCGGCAACCTCGTCACCAACGCGACCGCCGAGCACTTCTGGCTCAACGAAGGTTTCACGGTCTATGCCGAGCGGCGGATCATCGAGGTGCTCGACGGCCCCGAGGCCGCCGCGCTCGACGCCGCGCTCGGACGCCGCGAGCTCGATCAGGCGATCGCGCGGTTCGCGAAGCGCCCGGAGCTGACGCGCCTGCGCACACAGCTCGCCGGGATCGATCCCGACGACGCGTACTCGCAGGTGCCGTACGAGAAGGGCTGCTTCTTCCTGAACGCGCTCGAGCTCGTCGTCGGTCGCGAGGCGTTCACCGCGTGGTTGCGTCGCTACCTCGAGGCGTTCCGGTTCTCCGCGATCACGACCGATGACTTCCTCGGTCACTTCGAGGCGACTTTTCCGGGCGCGCTTGCCGCGGTCGATGCGCCGCGCTGGCTCGACGGCGATGGCATGCCGGCCGATGCACCACGTCCGCAGTCCAAGCGCCTCGAAGCGATCGAGCGCCTCGCCGGTGCCTTGCCGGATGTGGCCGTCGCGCAGAACTGGACGCCCGTCGAGTGGCAGATCTACCTCGACTCGATCGCGCGGCCCGCGTCCGCTGACCTGCTGCAGACGCTGGATGCCGAGCACGCGCTGACCGCGTCGACCAACTACGAGATCCTCGTCGCCTGGCTCACGCTCGCGCTCGCATCGGGGATGCGGAGCGTGGTGCCGCGCGTCGAGGAGGTGCTCGGCACGGTGGGCCGTATGAAGTATCTCCGCCCGCTGTACACCGCGCTGATCGCGGATCCCGACACGCGCGACGTCGCGACCCGGCTCTTCGAGCGCCACCGTGACACCTACCATCCGATCTCGCGCCAGCTCGTCGACGGCCTGCTGCGCGCCGCCGCCGGCTGACCCGGTCGGCTTCGGTCGGCTGCGGTCGGCTGGGGTAGACTGGCGGCGCTCTGTCCGAGACGCCGTCCACCCGCAAGAACCTGCTGCTCCCTCAACTGGAGCGCTGGCCGCTCGATCCGGGCAAGCCGGTGATCGAGCTCGACAACGTGTCGGTCAGCTTCGGCGACAAGCGCGTCCTCGACAAGCTGTCGATCAAGATCGTTCCCGGCAAGACGACGGTGATCATCGGCCGCAGTGGCTCCGGCAAGTCCGTGCTGCTCAAGCTGATGATGGGGCTCCAGAAGCCCGATAGCGGCCGCGTCATCCTGTTCGGTCAGGACCTCGCGAAGGTCACCCAGCTCGAGCTCCTCGAGCTGCGCAAGCGGATGGGGATGCTGTTCCAGAACTACGCGCTGTTCGACGCGTTGCCCGTCGAGGAGAACGTCGGGTTCACGCTGCTCGAGAACTCCGACATGGGCCGGCGCGACATCATGAAGCTGTCGCACGAGCTGATCCGGATCCTGCACCTGCAAGGCAGCGAGCGCGTCCTGCCGTCCGAGCTCTCGGGCGGTATGCGCAAGCGCGTCAGTCTCGCGCGCTCGCTGATCGCGAACCCCGAGGTCGTGCTGTTCGACGAGCCGACCACGGGCCTCGATCCGATCATGATCGCGCAGGTCGACGAGATGATCGCGCTCGCCAAGGCGCAGTACCAGATCACCTCCGCGATCATCAGCCACGACATGGCGAGCACGAAGCGGCTCGCGGACGTCGTCGCGTTCCTGCACGACGGCACGATCATCTTCGAGGGAACCTACGCCGAGTTCCTCGACAGCCAGCTACCGCCTCTCCGCGCGTTCGTCGATGGCGCGCAGACGTCACGGCTATCGCGCGGTGGTGACGTCGCCGAGAGCGCCGCGGCGGCGCCGATCACCGACACCCCGGTCGTCGAGCTCGTCGGCGTACACAAGCACTTCGGCGACAAGCACGTGCTGCGTGGGATCGACCTCCCGATCTATCCCGGCCGGGTCACCGTGCTGATCGGATCGAGCGGCTCGGGCAAGTCCGTCATCATCAAGCACGTCATGGGGCTGTTCAAACCGAGCGCCGGCGAGATCCGGGTGTTCGGCAAGGACATCGTCCCGATGAACGACCTCGAGCTCAACGAGGTGCGTACCCGATTCGGGCTGCTGTTCCAGCACGCCGCGTTGCTGGACTGGCTCACGGTCGCCGGCAACGTCGCGTTCCCGCTCGAAGAGCGTGGCGGTAACCTCCCGCGCGCCGAGATCAAGGCGCGGGTCGAGGACATCCTCGAGCGGCTCCACATCACCGACATCAGGAACCGGATGCCCGGCGAGATCTCCGAGGGCCAGAAGAAGCGCGTCGGCCTTGCCCGCGCCATCGTGATGCGACCGGAGATCATGATCTACGACGAGCCGACCACCGGACAGGACCCGCTGCGGACCCGCGATATCGACAACATGATCCAGGAGACCCAGGAGCAGTTCGACATCACCAGCATCGTGATCAGCCACGACATGGCGTCGACGTTCCGGATCGCCCACATGATCGCACTCCTCAACCACGGCGAGATCGCGGCCTACGGCACCCCGGCGCAGATCCGGGCGTCGCCGAACCAGCACGTACAGAACTTCATCCACGCGGGATCTGTCGAGGCGCACTGACGTACACTGGGGCGACGGAATGAAGCTCGCGCACGGCACCCGGCTCGGCCCTTACGAGATCGAGCACGCGATCGGCGCCGGCGGCATGGGCGTCGTCTACCGGGCCGATGACTCGCGGCTTGGTCGCAAGGTCGCGATCAAGATCCTGCCGCACGCACAAGGCGAGCACTTCCGGAGGTTCGAGCGCGAGGCGCGCACGATCGGTGGTCTGAACCATCCCAACTTGCTGACGCTCTTTGATGTCGGCGAGCACGAGGGGACGCCGTTCCTGGTGACCGAGATGCTCGAGGGCGAGTCGCTGCGCGGCCGGCTCGCGCGCGGCAAGCTACCGCTCCGTCAAGCGATCCAGATCGCCGCAGATGTCGCGCGCGGGCTCGCCGCGGCGCACGACGCGGGCGTCGTCCATCGCGACGTCAAGCCGGACAACATCTTCCTGACCGCCGAGGGTCGCACCAAGATCCTCGATTTCGGGATCGCGAAGCTGACGCGCTCGACGCAGGAGCGAGCCGCCGTCGATCTCGCGCACGAGGACACCGTGACGCCGACCACGGCCGACACCGGTGTCGTGATCGGCACGCCGGGCTACATGGCTCCCGAGCAGCTCGATGGCGGCACCGTCGACGAGCGTTCCGACATCTTCTCGCTCGGTGTCGTGTTCTACGAGATGATCTGCGGCCACCGCGCGTTCGTCGCCGAGAGCGCGGTCGAGGAGTCGTACGCGATCCTCAAGACCACGCCCGAACCCCCGAAGGGTGCGACCAAGGCGCTTGCCCGCGTCGTGCTGCGCTGCCTCGAGAAGCGCAAGGACGCGCGGTTCCAGTCCGCGAACGATCTCGCGTTCGCGCTCGACGAGCTCGATGCCTCGACAGATCCGGTCGCGCGGATCTCGAAGGTCGCGATCGAGTCAGATCCGCAGACCGCGCCGACGATCCGCGAGCGCGCCGCCGACAGCCGCGCGCAACCTCCGCCGCCGTCGCCGCTGGCTGGTCGCCGGGCTCTCGGGAATCGTGCTGCTGCTCGCGGGCATCGTGATCGGGCGGCTGCTCGCCGGTCCTCGCGGGCTCGCGCCGGCGTGGCCGAGCGTCGTCGAGGGCGGAGCCGCGTACCGACGCGTCACCTATCACGCGCAGCCGAAGTGGTTCGCGCGACTCTCGCCCGATGGCAAGAACGTCTTCTACTCGGCCAAGCGCGGCGATCGCGAGGAAGTGCTGCGCTCGCAGATCACCCAGCCGTCGATCCTGCCGACGAACATCCCCGGGCGCCTGCTCGACATCTCGGCGCGCGGCGAGCTCGCGGTGGTCGCCGACGAGGTCCCCGGGATCGGCGGCACGCTCACGCGCGGCTTCGAGGGCACGGGCCCGCGTGCCGTGCTCGACCAGGTGAGTGGGGCTGCGTGGATGCCCGATGGCGAGAACCTCGCGGTGCTGCGCGGCGACCTGCGCCTCGAGTACCCGCCCGGCAAGCCGATCGTCGAGCGCACCACCGGCAAGCTCGATCTGATGGCGGTCTCACCGCGCGGCGACCGGATCGCGTTCGTCGATCATCCGGCGAGCGCCGACACCATGGGCGTGGTGACCGTGATCGATCTGACCGGCAAGGAGCTGCTGAAGTCGGCGCCGCAGTACGCCGTCGAGGGGCTCGCATGGTCTCCCGATGGCAAGGAAGTCTGGTTCTCGAGGGGGCCGGAGATCCGCGCTCTCACGCGTGCCGGCAAGGAGCGCGTCGTGCTGCGCGGCGCCGGGCGCCTCGTGCTGCTCGACATCCGCGCCGGCAAGATCCTCGTCGCGCCGTCGGATATCCGCCTCAAGATGTTCACTGGTCCCCTCAACGGGGCGTCCCGCGAGGTCGGCTGGTTCGACTCGAGCGAGGTCGAGGCGGTGTCCGCCGATGGCCAGACGATCGCGTTCATCGAGGCCGCGGGTACGGGCCAGACCGCCGACGGCTACGCGCAGTTCCTGCGCCGCGGCGATGCGCCGGCGACGCTGATCGGACAGGGCTACCGGTTCACCCTGCTCCCCGACGCGAGTGCGATGATCGGGGTCGCGGGCGAGACCAGGCTCGTGCGGATCCCGAGCGGCGCCGGCGAGCCGGTACCGATCCCGCTCGGCAAGATCGCGAAGCTCGACGTCAGCGACAAGGTCGTCGTGTCATGGAACGGCCGCCACGCGGTGGTACGCGGTGCCGAGGTGGGCGCCGCGATGCGGCTGTGGTTGATCGATCTCGACAAGCCCGATCCGCAGCCGATCGCCGCCGATCACCGCGGCGGCCCGCACCCGATCACGCCGGATGGTCGGATCGTCGCGATCGCGCGCACCGCCGGCGGCATCGAGCTGATCCCGGTCGCCGGCGAGCCGCCATCGTCGATCGACGGTCCCCTCGGCGAGAGGCCGCTGAGCTTCACCGCCGATGGCACGGCGCTGTTCGTGATGCACCTCGCCGGTCAGACGATCGAGGTCGACCGGATCGCGCTCGCGAACGGCGAGCGCACGCCGTGGACGCGGATCACGCCCGAACAGATGCCGTTCTATTACTCGGTCGTGCTCGACGCCGACGGTGATGTCGTCACCTACTCGACGAACTCCGACGCTTCCGACCTCTACGTGCTCGAGCCGCCGGCGAAGCAGCGCTGAGCGACGGCTTTCGTGTCTACGCTCCGTGCCCGCACGTGAAAGTCGTAGCGGGGCCGTAGCCGGACGGTTACGCGGGCACGATATCGCCGATCGCACGTGCGCCTGTCCACCACACGGGTGACGGCGCCGCCCCTCGCTCTCCACCGACGGGCGATAGCGATATCGGCGAAATCAAGACGCTGGCTATGCGCTAACCCAAGCTGACATCTCAGCGAGTACACGTTAGCCAGCACGACATGCCTGCGGATCTGTCGCCTTCGTCAGGCGTGCATTCGGGGCTCGCCGAGCGGTGGCGTGTGCCGCGACCTGGGGTGGCAAGCGCGAGGGAGCGGGACGACCGGCGAAGCGCACCCGTTCGAGCCAGCGACATCAAAACCGGCCGGCACTGGCGCCAGGATCGGTGCTGCACATCACCCTGCGTGCGTTGCCGGGTCTTCCTAACCTGCGAACGCAGGCGATCTATCACGCGTTTCGATTTGCCCTGTATCCATCACTGCGGCGCACGGATTTCCGGATCGTGCACATCAGCATCCAGCGCAACCACGTGCATCTGCTCGTGGAGGCCGACAGCAAGCGGGCGCTGTCTCGCGGCGTGCAGGGCTTCGAGATCTCGGCCGCGAAGCACATCAATGCGGCCGTCACCGAGAGCACCGGCACCGCGCGCACGGGCGCGGTGTTCGATGACCGGTATCACCAGCGGCTGCTCACGACGCCGCGGCAGGTGCGCAACGCGCTGGCGTATGTCCTGAACAACTGGCGTCGTCACGGCGAGGATCGCGCTGTACCTGCTCGGCTCGTCGATCCGTATTCGAGCGGCGTGAGCTTCGGCGGCTGGCGCGAGCTCGAGGATTCGCATTACCTGTATGCGGTACCGGATGGCTACTGCCGGCTGTCGGTGGCGTTCCCGCACACCTGGCTGTTGCGCGTCGGCTGGCGCAAGACTGGCACCATCACGGTGCGCGAGATTCCTGGACCGGACGCAAAGCGCGACGTCAGCTGATCCAAACAACCAAAATTGAAAAGGCGGCGCACACGTCGAGGCAAGCGCGGTCAGCCGAGTGCGGCAGGCGCGGGCACGATATCGACGATCACGCGTGCGCCTGTCCACACGGGTGACGGCGCCGCCCCGCGCTCTCCATCGACGGGCGATAGCGATATCGGCGAAAACAAGACCAGGGGCCGAAGTCGGTGACCGCCAGGGGCTTCGATGGTGAACGCGGCAACGCTGAGGCGCGCCGGTCCACCAGAGCGGTCGGTCAGAGCGCCGGTTTGTCGGGCGCAGGTTCGGCGGGCTCGGGTGCCGGCGGCGCGGCCGGCGGCGGATCGATCCGGAAGGTCAGGCCGACGACGCCCTTCCGGTCGAGCCCCGGCGGCACCTGGTTCGAGTCGTGGAAGACGAGCTCGATCGGACCGCGCAGCTCGACGGTCTGGCTCGCCGTCCGGCGCTCGGTGGTCTGCTGGTCGAGCCGGACCTTCGAGCTGACCGCGAGCACCTCGACGTTGCCTTCCTTGACCTTTACTGTCGTCGACGCCTCGGGCTTCAGCGATCCGCGCGATGCGCCCTGCTGCGCCGAGCCTGCCGGGAAGATGTAGATCTCCTCGATGACGCGGTTGGTGCGGTTGACGAGCTGCACGCGGTGCAGCGTGGCCGCGCAGGCACTGGTGACGAGCGCGAAGACGAGGACGAGGATCCGGGTCATGCCGCATCTTCACCCGAATCCGGCCGGCGCGCGGCGTTGACCCGGGCTGGCTTCACCCCTAGGTTCCCGAGATGCGTCCTCACGCGCTCGCGCTGTCGTCGACGATCTTCGATGTGTTACCCGTCGACGGCGCGTTCGCCGTGTTGACCCAGCGAGGCATCGCCTTCGTCGACGACGAGCTGCGAGCGGCCACCGACCAGGTCGCGCTGGCCGGCGGCAGCCATGCCACGACCCTCGTCCCGCTCGCGGATGGCCGGCTCGCGGTACATGGCGCGTTTCCGAGTCCGGTACGGATCGGCCGTCGCGGCGCGGCCTTCGAGACCGTCGTGCTCGGCGACAGCGATCTCGCGAGCGGCCTGATCGCGACCGCGAGCGGGTTCGTCGCGTGGACCGCGAAACACCTCGTGATCGACCACCACGGCGAGCGGCGCACCGTCGATCACGCGTGGCCGGATCGCGGCGGCGTGCGCTGGGGCGACCACCGCACGGTGCTCGCGAGCGCTGGCTCCCTCGAGGTGCTCGACGCGAGCGGCAACCCGATCGCGACCGCCACGCTCCCCTGTGCCGCCACGCCGGCCGCTTGTGGGTCACGACTCGCCGTGATCGGCGGCGCCGGCATCGCGATCCTCGACGACGAGCTCCGCGAGGTGCACCAGCTGCCGGCGCGCACGCGGGTCACCAGCTTCGGCGACGGCGTGCTCTGCCACGACGAGACCGCGGTCACGTACTGGGATCCGACCGGCCGCGCGTGGAGCTTCACCGGGGCACGCGCGCTGCACGATCCGATCGTGGTCGGCGAGCGCGTCGTGATCGGCTCGTGGGACGTGCCGAAGGCGTGGATCCTCGGTCGCGACGGCGAGGTTCAGGCAACGATCGGGCTCGCCGGCACGCTGGTCCGGGCATGCGGTCTCGGCGACGGCATCGCGCTGATCGACCGCGTCGAGCACGCAGCCACCTGGTGGCAGCCGGCCGTGACCCCCATGCGGCTCGCGCATGACTTCGCGCCCTCCGTGCTCGCGGCTATTCCGGGGGCCGGAAATGAATTCCGGCCCCTCCACTCGGGTCCCGGCGGCATCGCCACCGCCGATGACAACGTGCTCTACACCTGGCGCCTCGATAGCGACGGCCCCGAGGTCCCCGCGGCGCCGGCCGGAGCCCCGCTCGCGACGCCGATCGTCGCCGGTGGCAGCGTCGTCACCCTCGACGCGCGCGGCCGGTTCGCCTCGCGCGGGCGTGCGCCCGATGGCCATCCCGTCCGCGTCGCGCATGCGGCGACGTGGCGCCCGGCGATCACGCGCGATGATGCGCGGCCGCTGATCGCGCGGCTCGTCCAGCGCCGC
>JBKJUF010000008.1:0-4052 GCA_046590445.1 Kofleriaceae bacterium | reverse complement strand
GGCGCGGCGACCGGCGTGATGCGCGGCGGACTCGCGGGGGGCGCCGGTGCCGGCGAGCTGCCGCCGCAGCCGAGGATGGCGCCGAGGATGGCGCCGAGGATGGCGCCGAGGATGGCGATCAACGCGAGCCGCTTCATCGCCGAAACCTATCACCGCAGAGCCGCGATCCTGCGGGCCAACATGTGCGGCATGTGCGGCATGATTCACGACGGACGCCGTCCTCGTGGTCTACGAGCGGGCGCGCCAGCGTGCTATCGCGACAGCGTGCTGGAGACCCTTGCCAAAGGATTCCGCCAGCTCGAGCTTCCCGTGACGGAGGGCAAGCGCCCCGACCTTCGCGAGCACGTCGGTGTTGCCCGGCAGCAGCTTGATCAAGCGGGTGTTCGCGGACGACCTGCTCCACTGCGAGTGCGGCGGACGTCGCACGGTCGTTGCGGTCGTGACCGATGCAGCCACCGCGCGCCGCCTGCTCGACGGTCTCGGCATTCCTCACCGGCCGCCGGTGTTCATGCCGCGCGGACCGCCCGAGCTATTCGACGACCCGAGCCCGGCCTTCGAGCCAGATCCGCCTGCACCCGACGAGTGAATCGGTCGGTCGTGAACAGCTCCGCTCCGCCCGTCGTTCGCGACTCGATGATCTTCACGTCGCCTGGCGTAACGCGGTAACGTGCTCGCGAGGCTGCCGCGACCAGCGTTCGCTCACCTGCTCACGCCGGGTCGCTCCGAAACCCGCTTAATATTTCCTAGACGCCTCATGCAGACCCCTTGGATCTCCCTCGTCAAGCACAACCCGACGCCGAAGACCCTGCGGCTTGAGTGGGACACCACGACGAACGACGGGTGGGTGTTCTGGCAGGAGCGCAAAGTCCGGCTCGACGGGACGCGCCGGCCTGCCACCGGGCACCAGCAGGGTACGGCGTCCGAGAAGGCCGCGCGGGCGCTGCAGCAGAAGTGGATCGCGGAGAAGCTGGCCGACGGCTACGTCCGCAAGGACGAGCGACGCGAGAAGCCGCGCGAATCGAAGCCGTGGCCGAAAGGTAGGGCGCACCCGCCCCGCTGGCTCGCGCAGGTCGACAAGCGCGAGCACGACCGCGTCCGCAAGCTCATCAAGAACGCGAAGCTCGAGCATCGTGCTGCCGACATCGAGTCACTCGTGCGGCCCGCGGTCCGATTCGCGCTCAAGCCGGCGAAGACTGCCCGCGGGGTCACCTCACGCTTCGGCGGCGATCCCGATCTACCCGCTGGTTTCGCGTGGCCGATGCAAGGCAAGACACCACTCGCATTCGTCGGGCAGTTCCGCCTCGACGAGCTTGCACGCTACGATCTCGAGAATCGATTGCCGAGCAAGGGTGTGCTCTCGGTGTTCGCGTACCTGGTTCCGGACGGCGACGACTACGGCCACCGAGCGAGCGTCCACTACTTCCCCGACGTCAAGAAGCTCACCCGCACGGCACCAACACATGCTGCGTCCGCGGACGACCGACCGGCGAAGATGGCGCTCGCGCCCGCATACCTCGCGCTGACCGTGCCATCGCCGGACGAAGCCGGCGGCATGCACGCGCTGCGGCTCACCGACGACGAACGCGAGAGGTACCACGACAAGTTGTGGCTAAAGCTGCGCCGCAGCTCGGCAACGCTCGGCGGCTCGCATCAGCTGCTCGGCGGGCCGAAGGACTTTCTGCTCCAGATCGACTCCGACGCTCGCTTTGGTCTCGAGCTCGGAGATGTCGAGGCGATGACGTTCTTCCTGGCGCCGAAACGACTCGCGGCCAGGGACTTTCGCGCGGTCCGCGCATCCCTGTTTGCAGAATAGCGGCCAGTGATCGTGCCGTGCTCCTCGCGAGCGGCGGATCGATCCAGCCCGAGCACCTGCCTCTCGAGAACCTCCGGACCGGAGCCGATGCGCTCGAGCTCTCGCTGTCGCGTGCGTCGTTCGCGACGGAAGCGCCGCCCGGAGCATGGTCTCGAGGTTGTCGGCGATGATGCGGTAGAGCGCCGTCGCCTCGGGCCGCCGCGGCCGATAACCGCGCGGTAGCGGCGAGGCCGCCGCGCCGGTGCTGCGCTCGAACGTGTGATGCGCGTGCGATCGGGACACCACGCAGGCGATGCGCGCGCGATGCCATCGTCGTCACGGCGCAGCACCGTGGTGGTTCGCGTCGTTACCACCACGATGTCCGAATACCGGACGCTTGGGGTCCGCATACCGGACGCTAGGCGTGTACCGGTCTTTCGCTCCCGGCGGTGATGCACGGTAAGCACGCACGCCGCGTCGCCCATCGACGCGTGCACGCAGCTCCGCGGCATCACCATCGGCTCGAGTGCCGCCGCGTGGCCCGGCACTCGAGCCCGCCGTCGCGAAGGATCGAGATGCATTCGAACGGTTCGCCCTATTTCACCAACTTGAACGGGAACTGGTAGCTCGTGTTCTTCAGCACGGCATCCACAAGCGCGTCGGCCGCGCTCAACCGAGAGCGCTCTTGAGGTCGGTCTTTGCGAAGTCGTTACCTTTGAACAGCAATGAATCACCGCGAGAAGAACAGAGTGCGTAGGCAAAGCAATCGCCATAGTTCAGGGCAGCGGGATGACGACCCTTGCCGTATCGACGGTATGCGTCTCGCGCCAGCTCTGCCTGATCTTGGTCGAACGCGACGATCTCGACATGTGCCTTGTGGAGCAGGAGGTCGAGTTCCCGACCTCCGACTTCCCCGAAACGGGACTCGATCACGATCGAGGTCTCAAGCAACGTGCCGGCCGAAATCAGCCGCACCGGATCCTGTTCGATGGCAGCCTCGAGCTGCGATGCATCTGGCTCGTCGCACAAGATCGCGATCAGTGCTGACGTATCGATCACCATCAGCGTGGCAGACCGTGCTCGTCGTAGCCGAGGATCTCGTCACTCGATCGCCGATCCAGCACGGGCAGCGACGAACAGCGCTTGCGAATGGTCTCGAGCTCGCGGCGTAACGCGGACCCACGCCGCCGAGCCTCCTCGCGAGATAACCGCTCACGCAACGCGTTCAAAACGGCATCGGTCAGCGTTTCGCCGGTCTTCGCCGCGAGCAACCTCGCAAGACGATCCACATCAGGATGCTTGATATTTAGCGCCATGATTCTTCCATGGAAGACGTTATTCTTGCCATGAATATACTCGAACATATCCTGTCTACAACGCGAATGTTTTAGGCCGGGCGTGCGATCCCGCAGCAGTGCCACTCGTGCCGATCATTTGACCTCCCGCGAGCTGCTTGCGCCACGGGCGGCGGCGTCGTCGGTCGTCGTCGGTCGTCGTCGGTCGTCGTCGGTCGTCGTCGGTCGTCGTCGGTCGTTGTCGGTCGTTGTCGGTCGACGACGTAAAAGCCGCCCGCGAGCACGCCGGCGCGCTCTGAAAGTTTCGCGCCGGAACTCGTCGATGCACCGCCCACTTGAACCGCATCGCGTCCGAGGACCGGACGACTGGCTACACGATCAGCGCGACGGTCGCGACCGAGAACCCGGGGATCGCGGACGCCGGGATCGCGAGCTCGATCGAGAAGCCCTTGGGCTGCAGCGAGTCGGCGGCCGTCACCTTCGCAGGCTTGGTGATCTTCGCGCGCGCGAGCGCGTTCGCCGGGTACACCGCGAGGGCCAGCGGCTTGCCGCCGGCCGCGAGCGAGATCGTGACGTGATCCTCGTGGCCGCCCTTCACGCGGACGACGCGGTCGTCCTGGATGTCGATCGCGAGCGCCAGCGTGCTGCCGTCCCAGCGCCAGCGCAGCTCGACCGCGCCCTCGCTGGCCGCGCCGACCCGGGCGACCACGTGGGTGTCCTGCCAGTCGTCGACGAGCCCGTCGATCGAGAGGTCGCTCGCGGCGACGGTGTCGCGGCGGTTGCCGGTGGCCGGAGCCGGGCCGCGCGGCGACCGGAGCAGGCTCAGCGGCTGTGATGGATCGCCGGCCGGCGCGGCGACCGGCGTGATGCGCGGCGGACTCGCGGGGGGCGCCGGTGCCGGCGAGCTGCCGCCGCAGCCGAGGATGGCGCCGAGGATGGCGCCGAGGATGGCGCCGAGGATGGCG
>JBKJUF010000665.1:0-4193 GCA_046590445.1 Kofleriaceae bacterium | reverse complement strand
ACCGTGCTGATCACCGGCGAGTCCGGGACCGGCAAGGAGATGGTGGCGCGCGCGCTGCACCGCCTGTCGGACCAGCGCAAGAACGAGCCGCTCGTCGCGATCAACTGCGGCGCGATGCCGGCGAACCTGCTCGAGAGCGAGCTGTTCGGTCACCTGCGTGGTGCGTTCACGGATGCCAGTAGCTCGCGTGAAGGTCTGTTCGTCCAGGCCGGATCCGGGACGATCTTGCTCGACGAGATTGGCGAGATGCCGCTCGAGATGCAGGCGAAGCTGCTGCGCGTCCTCCAGGAGCGCACCGTCCGTCCCGTCGGTGGCGACGAGGAGAAGCCGTTCGAGGCGCGCGTGATCGCCGCGACCAACCGCGAGCTCGAGACCGAGGTCGAGGAGAACCGGTTCCGCGAGGATCTGTTCCACCGGATCAATGTCGTCGCGATCTCGGTGCCGCCGCTGCGCGCGCGTACCGGTGACGTGCTCGTGCTGGCGAACACGTTCATCGAGCGAGCGGCCTCGCGGAAGTGCAAGTTCATGCAGGGCATCTCGCGGCGCGCCGCGCAGCTGCTCATGGACTACGACTGGCCGGGCAACGTCCGCGAGCTCGAGAACTGCGTCGAGCGCGCGGTCGCGCTGTCGCGCGGCAACGAGATCGACGTCGACGATCTGCCGACGAAGATCATCCAGCACAAGAGCACGCGCATCGAGCTGTCGATCGACTCGCCAGCACAGATGCTCACGCTCGACGAGATGCAGCACCGCTACGTCCGCCAGGTCCTCGCCGCGGTTGGCGGGAACAAGACGCAAGCCGCGCAGATCCTTGGCATCGATCGCCGGTCGATCTATCGCCGCCTCGAACCGCCGACCAAGTCCGAGTCGCAGCCGTAACGCTCCGAGCCAGCTACTTCGTCCTGGTGACCGAATTGCCACGACCGTTGGTCGCGACCTTTGGCTTCTTGCCGGTCTTGGCCTTCTTCCACGTGATCTTGTTCGACGCACCGTTGACGTTCACCGCGCCGAGCTCGGTCACCTTGACGGCGTTCTTTGCGCCGTTGACGTTGAGGGTCGCGACGTCCGCGATGGTGACCTTGACCTCGCCGCCGTTGACATTGATCTCGCTGCACGATCCGGTGAACGTGAACGTTCCTTTGTCGTAGCTGATGTTCACCGTGGGATCGGTGGCGCAATCCCAGGTGGTGCCGTCGCTTGGCTCCGTCAGGTCTTTATCGGCAAGAGCTGTGGCCGGCGCGAGCAGTACGACGAGAAGCAAGGTTTTGAACATGGTGGTCCCCCTGATGAATAGAGCCGACGATCGCGCGAATTCATGTCCGCCGGAAGGCTTGATTCACCCGCGTATGCCGGCGACCGAGGCGGCATCGCCGCTGGACCCTGACCCGTAACTAAGGCGTCGTTTTCTGGGCTTGTGGTAACGTCCGCGCCGATGCCGGTCGACGACCTGCGCTCGGGCACCTGGGTGACCTATATTGGTGGCCGCGCGAGCTCCGCGCGCCTGCGGCGGTGTCGCGTCGAGGTCACGGCAGGTCCGGATGCCGGCCTGGTCCGCGACATCGAGGCCGCGGTCATCCGGATCGGGGCGCGTCGCGGGAACGACGTCCAGCTCAGCGACTCCAAGGTCTCCGGGCTGCACTGCGAGATCCGGCTCGACGACCGCGGCTACCGCCTGCGCGATCTCGACTCGACGAACGGCACGTACGTCGCCGGTCTGCGGATCAACGACGTCTACATCCAGCCGGGCGCGCAGATCGCGCTTGGCAGCACGCGCCTCAAGTTCGATCCGCTCGGCGACTCGATCGAGATCGAGCTCTCCGACACCGATCGGTTCGGCTCGATGATCGGCCGCTCGGGCAAGATGCGCGAGATGTTCGCCCGGCTCGAGAAGCTGGCGAAGAGCGACACCACGGTGCTCGTGACCGGCGAGACCGGCGTCGGCAAGGAGCTGGTCGCCGAGGCGCTGCACGATCACTCGCCGCGCGAGAAGGGCGCGTTCGTCGTGCTCGACTGCGGCTCGATCCCGCCGAACCTGATCGAGAGCGAGCTGTTTGGCCACGAGCGCGGAGCGTTCACCGGCGCGACTTCGTCGTACGCGGGCGCCTTCGAACGTGCGCATGGCGGCACGGTGTTCCTCGACGAGATCGGCGAGCTGCCCCTCGCGATGCAGCCCAAGCTCCTTCGTGTCCTCGAGCGCAAGGAGGTCCGCCGCGTCGGCGGCAGCAAGACGCTCGAGGTCGACCTCCGTGTCGTCGCCGCGACGAACCGCGATCTCGGCGTCGAGGTCAACCGCGGCCGGTTCCGCGAGGACCTCTATTACCGGCTCGCGGTCGCGCGCGTCCACGTGCCGCCGCTGCGCGAGCGCAAGGATGACTTGCCGCTGCTGATCGAGCACATCCTGACGACGACGCCGAACGGCGAGACCGCGTCGATCGCGCAGGAGACGATCGATCTGATGATGAAGCACGACTGGCCGGGCAACGTGCGCGAGCTCCGCAACGTCATCGAGCGCGCAGTGCTGCTCGCCGAGACCCCGGATACCGAGGACTCGCTGCGCCGCTCGCCGCTGGCGTCGGGTGCGCCGAAGGGTGAGCCGTCGATCTCGGTCACACCGTCGCAGACCGCGACCTCCGCCGACGCATCGATGACGGTGCCGGTCGACGTCGGCATCCCGTTCAAGAACGCGAAGCAGAACGTCATCAGCGAGTTCGAGCGCCGCTACATCTCGCGGCTGCTCGCCCAGCACGACGGTAATATCTCGGCTGCCGCGCGCGCCGCAGGGATCGATCGGATGTCGATTCACAAGATGCTGCATCGGCTCGGCCTCGCCAATCCTGGCCGCGACTGACGCTCTGCGAAACATTCCGAGCGAGCGCGGCACGTCCGGTGCACAGATTCCCGCTATGGGAACTGTCAAACCGCGGAAGAATCAGTTGAACGCGCTCGATCTGATCGTGATGCACCACGATGAGGTTGAAGAGCTGATTTCGCAGCTCGAGGAGGATGACGTCGCGCTGGAGCGGAAGCGTGTGATCTTCCGCGAGCTCGCAGACAGCGTCGCCGCCCACGCGACGATGGAGGAGCAGCTGTTCTACCCGGCGATCAAGGCCAAGCAGACCGAGGACGATCTGCTCGAGTCGACCGAGGAGCACCTCGCGATCAGACGCGTGCTCGCCGACCTGCTGGTGACCGACCTCGACGATCCGCGCTTCGAGGCGCGCCTGTCGGTCTTGAAGGAGGCGATCGAGCACCACGCGCGCGAGGAAGAGGAACAGGAGCTGTTCCCGAAGGTGCGAACCCTGCTCTCGGGGGAGGAGCTCGAGGCCTTGGGCGGTGAGATGCTCGCGTTGTTCGAAAGCCTGATGTTGCACGACCCACGCCTCGAGGTTCCGAAGCAGACGGGCAAGCCGGCGCGAATCTGAGATCCCGCGCCACCTAACAAGAAGTCGCACTTCGGGCGGTCACCGCCGGTGGCAGGACAGCGTCGCGACCGCCTCCTGCGCGCGTCGCGGCCGCAAAGGGGACGGTCTCCACTAACTCAACTTGCGCGGGCGTCCGCGGTCCTCGGGCGAGCACATCGAATTGGCGGTGAAGTTGAGCTAGTGGAGACCGTCCCCATCCGTGCCAGCGATTCTAGCGACTTGCAGACCGTTGGTTGAGTTAGTGGAGACCGTCCCCCCTTGACGCGATGTACCAGGCACGCCGGCTGCATTCGCTATAAAGCTATGAGCGACCTGCAGAAGTTACACATCAAGCTCTGCCGTGAACTGGCCCAGAGCGAGTACGCGGCGACCGTTCATACCTGGCGTGAGGCAAAACGACTGGGCGATAGCCCGCCCGCCGAGGCGCTGCGCGCCATCTCCGAGCACGCCCGGGATCAGCGGCCGCGCTTCGAGGCGCTCATGGCGCGCGACCAGACTGCCGGCATCAAGGTAGGCCAGTCGGTCGGCGAGGTCTTTTCGACGCTGCGCCACGTCCTGTTCGATCGCCTGATCGACAGCGAGCGCTCGTACCGCGGCACCTTGCTCGGCCTCCGCCACGGCGTCGACATCGTCCGCCTGCTCCGCGAGGTCTCGTTTCGCAAGGGCGACATCTACCTCGTGCGGTTCTGCGACGAGTTGTTGCTCGAGCGGCTAAGCCTCCTCGAGCAGGCCGAGCAGGCGCTCGCCTTCTTCGCCGAGCAGCCGAGTCGG
>JBKJUF010000572.1:0-6462 GCA_046590445.1 Kofleriaceae bacterium | reverse complement strand
TCGGTATTGAAAAGCGCGGACCTCGGGTCCCACTCGAGGCGCACCTCGCCGTGCACCGCGAGACTCGCGAACGGCGGTGGCGGTGGCGGTGGCGACACGCCCTTGCCGTCGGAAACGCGCACGGCGCGCGGCGGCTATCCTCATCCTCACCGACGCCACGACGCCCATGACCGCGCGAGATCCGCGACTTCGCGAAGATCCGTGCCGCGAGTGGGCGATGCTCGCGCGCTCGTCACTGCCGGGCGCATCGTGCGAACGGAAGGCCGCTACGCGCTCGCACGCCGGTGATCACAGCTAACTCCCGATTCCCGTTTCCCACAATCCCAACGGGCGGGGCGCGAAGACCCACCTCCCTCCCAGGTAATACCCGACACGTACCCCTCTACGAATACCAGTCAATTAATCTGGAGGAATGGCTGCACCGATTCCGACAGAGTACGCGTGTGCAGATACCGAAGCGGTGCGCACACTGCCCCGGCCGGAGGAAGAACCGACAGGGCCGCTGACGGCACCGGCCGAGCGGCTCGTGTGTGTTGCCGGCGCCGATCTGGGCAAGACGTTTGCCCTCGACGCCGTGGCGACGGTCGTCGGGCGCATGCCAGGGGGAGGGGGCATCGAGCTGCGAGCGACCGACGTCTCGCGGCGCCACGCGCGGCTCTCGCGCAGCCGCGGGAACATGATCCTCGAGGATCTCGGTAGCTCGAACGGCACGTTCGTGAACGACGTCGCGGTGCAAACGCCGGTGACGCTACAAGTCGGCGATCGCCTGCGCTTCGGCACCTCGACGTTCGTGTTCACGCGTCACGACGAGCTCGAAGCGCGGCTGCGTCAGCTCGAGAAGCTCGAAGCGATGAGTGCGCTCGTGAAGGGGCTCGCGCACGACTTCAACAACATGCTGATGGTGCTGCAGGCCGGACTCGAGGTGCTCGGCGATCGCACGACCGACGCCGAAGACAAAGAGACGTTGCAGGACATGAAGCAGGCGACGTCGTCGGCGGCGGGCCTCGTGCGCCGGCTGCTTCAGGTCGGGCGATCGAAGCCGTCGACGATCGAGCAAGTGCATGTGCAGGGGCTGCTCGCGAATGTCGTCACGATGTCGGGGCGGCTCACCAACGATCGCGTTCGCGTCGCGGTGCAGGCCGCGCCGGCGGCGATGGTGCGCGGCTCGCGGGAGGAACTCGAGCAGGTGTTCCTCAACCTGATCCTCAACGCGCGTGATGCGATGCCGAACGGCGGGCATGTCCTCATCAAGGCCGCGGTCACGACGCTCGATCGCGCAGAGGCGCTCGGCCTCCATCTCGAGACCGAGGGCTCGTACGTGGACATCAGCGTCATCGACACGGGCTCGGGCATGGACCCGGCGACGCTCGCGCGCATCTTCGAGCCGTTCTTCACGACCAAAGCCGTCGGCAAGGGCTCGGGCCTCGGCCTCGCGATGGTCTACAACTCGATGCGCAACCACGGTGGATCGGTGTTCGCCGAGTCGACGGTCGGGCGTGGCACGACGTTCCGCTTGCTGCTGCCGTCCGCCGGTTAGGGCGTTCATCGGAGGACCCGTTAACCGCGACGACGACGAAGCCGCCAAAGCCTGCTGCGACAGCCTACGCATCGCCGTGCCGTCCCCTCATGCCCGACCGCAGCGGAGCCCGCGAGCCGCCCGCCACGCCGATGAGTCCCTCACACTCCTTGCATGCCCTCGGTCAACCGCTTCAGTTCTCGCCAACACTACGCTGCGTTCGCCGCCTCGAAAAGTCGCATCGACCAGGCTGTCCTCGAGACGCGACTCGGTCCCGGCAAGCGTCATACGCTACGAGACGGCGAAGCCATCGTTCGAGGACGTGTAGGGCAACCAGACGGAACATCGCAGCCCACAAATCGTTCACGATTTGCGAGCCGCGAAGACACTGCCTCGAGACCGTTTTCGACGAGGAATCTCGCCGAGCGCGGGGCGGTACAATCGCGAAGAGTCGGCATGCCACTCGATCAGCGGCACGGGCGGGGTCGAAGCGGTCTACGCCGACGAGAACGTTTGGCTGAGCCAGAAGATGATGGCGCAGCTCTACGACGTCGAGGTCCCGACCATCAACTACCACCCCGTCACAGGAGTCGGAGGTCGAGCGTCCAGGTCTCGTTCGTATACGTGGTGGTCCCCGTGCGACCGCCGAACCACAGCACGCGGCTCAGTGCCGGGCTGTACACGGCGCCGCCGTCCGCACGCGCACCCGGGTCAGCGCCCTGTACGGGCAGCATCGCCCACTGCCTGGTCACCGGATCGTATGCGTACGTTCCGCCCGCCGGCCCACCTCCAGTGAGCTGGCCGCCGTGGACCACGAGGCGAGCAGCGACCGGATCCCAAGCGCACTGGGTGAACGACTCGCCCGGCGGCGTCGGACCCGTCGTGGTGTCCGCTTGCCAGGTGTTGGAGTCGACGAGGTATTGATACGTCGTTTTTACCGAGCCCCCATCCTGGAGCTCGCCGCCGAACAGAAACATCCGGCGTACGCCGCCATCGTACGCGATGCACGCTGCACTCTGCGCTGGTGCCGCGGCGCCGCCCGGAGCGAGTTGCGCCCACGATGCGGTCCCGGCAACCGCATTCAACGTCAGGACCCAGAGGTCGCCGAAGCGACTGCCTGCACCGCTTCCGTTCGCGCCGCCGTAGAGCAGGAACTTGCCGAGGCTCGGAACCCAGACGAGCGACGTGTCGCGGCGCGCCGCTGGCCACGGCCCGACCTTCGGGATCTGGGTCCACGAGCTCGTCGCCGGTCGATACACGAACAGCGTGTCGTAGAACGTCGGGTTGACGATCATGGTGTAGCTCCCGCCGAACACCACGACGGCGCCGCCGACCGGATCCCACCCGAGTGCGTGCCGTTCGCGGATCGAAGGGGCTCCGGTTGCCGTGATCGTGGTCCACGTGCTGGTCGCGGTATCAAGCGACAGCAGATCGTTCTTCGTGACGCCTGCGGCGAACCCACCGAAGATCCAGATTCGATCCAGGGTCGCGTTCACGGGTTCCACCGCCGCATTCGTGGAGCGTCGTGCGCTCGCAGCGCCGGTCTGACTCAGGTTGGTGAACGTCGCGGTCAGCGTTCCCATCACGGCCGCATCGGTCATCAACGTCGAGTCGTCGGACGGCCGGCTGTCCTCCACCGACGGAACTGCATCGCTCGTCGCGATCGGATCGAACCCGTGTCGGCCGCAGCCGATCACGCTGACCAGGGCGAGCCCGAGCCACCTCATCCGGGCGATGTTACGCGCTGGTCGCGACGGCGTCGACCTGATCGCTCGAGGCAGGTGCGATCAGCGAACGTGGATCGCGAGCCCGCGCAGCGGCGCACCACCGATGCCGTTGCCGATCTCCGTCGCCGCGCCCGTCGCGAGGTCGATGCGGTACAGGCGCGAGAATGCCTCGAGCCCGCCCGCGCCTGACGGACGCCGGAACGCAGCGAGCGCGATTCCGTTGTTGCCGCCGGCGATGTCGAACCCCGAGTGGCTTGGCAGCGCGGGATCGTAGAAGGCTCCACTCGCCGCGAGCGGACCGACAACCGTCAGTGTGCCGCTGTTCGGCGGCGACTGGATCATCAGCTGTCCCGAGCGTCCGTCGATGACGTACAGCGTGGTCGAGGTCGGGGCGCCCTGCGGCGTGATGTAGCTGTTGGTGTATGCGGCGCCGATGGCGTCGACCGGTCCGGTCGATGAGAGCGCGGTATCGGTGAACACCCGTGGCATCATGAGGTTGGGGATCCGGAGGTTCTGCTCGTCGGTGCTGACCACGCGCAGCGCACCGGTGCCGGTCGGATTGAAGTCGATGCCGAACGCGGTGCCGGACATCGCCGTGAATGGATCCGTCGTGTCCATCGGATCGGCGGTGAACTTGCCGAGGTTGTTTGCGCGCGCCGAGAACGAGTTGATGGTGTAGAGCCCGCCGAGGTTGCCGACGCCGTAGATGATGCTGTCGTTGGGTCGGACGTCGATGCCGACGAGCTGCTCGTTGGCGGCAAGTCCGACGATCGTATCGACCGGCGGCATCGCCAGGGGATCCTTCATCACCGTCACCATCGCCGGATTGGTGAGCGAGATGCGCACGAGCCTGTTCTCCTCGGTGATCCCGTAGACGTTGGTCTCCGGCGTGGCACGCCCGACCCCGAGTAGCGGAGCACCGGCGATGGTGCCGAGCGGGGCCGACAGCGCACCCGTGGTCAGATCGATCGTGTGGAGCTGCGAGCTCGCGCCGCCGGTGGTCACGACCGTCGCGGTGTTGTTGCGACCGTCGATGTCGAAGCCGATCGCACCGGTGATGTCGACGCCGAACGAGCCGACATCGATCAGCGTGCCGCTGTTCGGCGGGTTCTGGATGTACAGGCGATCGGTGGTGGTATCGAGGACGTAAAGCCTGGTCGAGCCAGCGCCCGGGAGCGAATCGGTGTAGGCCGCCTCGGTCGCCGCCGAGCCGGCACCGTTGAGCGCGCTGTCGGCCGTGGCCGCGCCGGTGTCGACATCGGTGACGCGGATGTTCTGGCCGGTGTTGCTGACGATGCGCAGCGGGATCGTACCTGTCGGATTGAAGTCCATGCCGAACGCCGTGCCCTGCAGCGGCACGGAGATCGAGATGGCGGGCGAAAGGTTGCCGCTGATCAGATCGACGCGGTGGAGCTTGCCGGCGGTGCCGATCCTCGTGAGCACATAGAGGACGCCATTCGAGGGCCGCACGTCAGCGCTGACGACGATCTCGCCGGCGGCGAGACCGTTGATCGGTTGCGACGTGCACCGCTTCGCGAGCGCTGCGGGAGTGAACGAGAGCACCTCCGTGGCGGTCACCCCGAAAAAGTCGCCTTCGCGCTGGGTCACCGGCGACGAGGCGGGAAGCGTCGGCATCGCGAATGCGACGATGGTTTCGCCGGGCGCGAGGGGCCCGACGACCCGCTGCAGCATCCCCTTGCCGGAGCCCAGGTCGATCGCATAGGAGCCGCTGACACCGCCGACGGTGAGCAACGCGACCGCCGAGCTCTTGCCGTCCGCGCCGGTGACCACATCGAAGCCGCCGGTCGATGTCGCGTCGAAGCCGAGGCCTCCGACGCCCACTGCCGCGCCGGTGCTCGGCGCCTGGGTAAGGAAGCGATCCGTCGCGACGTCGATCGCATAGAGCGTCGTGCGGCACGCAGGCGCGATGTTGTTGGTGTGCGCGAGGGCCGTGAATCCCGTGGATGTGCCGTTGATCGCGGTGTCGGTCGTCACGAGGCCGGTGTCGACGTCGACCCTGAGGTTCTGCCCCGTGCTGCTGACGATGCGCATCCGGTCGGTGACCGGGTCGAAGTCGATGCCGAGCCCGGCGCCGGCAAGCGCCGTGAAGGGGTTCGTGGTGTCGGCGGGGTCGGCGGCCAGGGTGCTCTTGACAGACGCCGCGCCGGTCATCGGATCGACTGTATAGATGCTCGCCCGGTCGGTCAGCGCGTAGAGCTTGCCGTCGGCGGGCCGGAAATCGACGCCGATGATCGTCTCGCTACCGAGACCCGAGAGGTCGACCGCCCAGCTGAGCCGTCCGTACTCGTTGTTCGCGAAGTGGACGAGCCGGCCCGCGGACGTGACCGCGTACTTGTCGCCCGGGCCATCATCGTCGACGATCGTCGCCTGCACGGTCCTCATCGCGAGCTCGGCGCCCGCCGACGGAGCGAGCTCGACGACAAACGTCTCCGACGGCTCGACGACCACGTCGTCGACGAGCGAAATGGTGATCATCTTGCTCTCGGTGTCGCCATCCTCCCACGTCACCGAGCCGGAGGAAGCCACGAAGTCGCTGGTCTCGACAGCACTGTCACCGAGGGTCGCGAACGCGATCGAGATGGTGCCGCCGCTGCCGCCCGTCCGGTGAGCGTAGATGACGATGTCGCCGCTTTCACCGGCGGGAACTTCCGCATTCACGGTGATCGTCGATGGACCGTCATCGTCACCACCACAGGCTGCGACTAACGTGACGAGGAAGCCGAGGGCGCGCCGAATAGACGAGGTCATGACGCAGGCTACTTCGCGCGATCGAGAGCGCCCGTTGGGACAGCGTGAGAGATCAGAGATTGTGTGATCGACCACCGAGCGAAAGCGCTCGCTAACCGTGAGCGCGCTCACGATCATTCATCCGAGCCGGCGCAGAAAGGCGACGGGTTCGAGCACGAGGTGGGTGCGACCGTCGGGCCAGGGCCGTTTGAGCTTGTACGAGATGCGGCCGTCGGCGGTCCACGCCAGTCGGTCCTGCGCGAACGCGGGGCGTGCGCCGTAGCGGCACAGTCGCTCGAGCGCTTGGCGATCGTGGTCGGCGATCACGACGGCGGCGTGGAGCGAGAACCCGTCGCACCAGGCACGAAGGCGCTCGCTGCCGCGTACGGAGGTGGTGGCGAGCGCCGGTGAACGCCACGTCGTCGCGGCCTCGGCCTGGACCTGCGCGAATACCTCGGGTACTGCATCCTC
>JBKJUF010000527.1:0-17365 GCA_046590445.1 Kofleriaceae bacterium | reverse complement strand
GAGCTCGGCGATCGCGCGGTGATCGTCGTCGGTCAGGACAGTGGTCGCCCGTCGTGTCACCTCGAGCACGCGCTCGACCAGCTCGACGACGTCGTCGAGGTAGTCGCGTGGCGTGGCGTACTCGGCCGGCATCGCCCGACTATAAACCCGTCGCGGGGTACAACCCGGTTGCAACCCGCTGTTCCCGCGCTTGCCCGCGGTTCCCGATGACCCGTCGCTACAACAAGGCCCGCTGCACCGACTGCAAGATGCAGGCGACGCTGTGCATCTGTGCCCTCGTGCCGCGCCTGCAGACGCGCACCCGGCTGACGTTGCTCGTGCATTACCGCGAGGCCCGCAAGCCGACGAACACGGGGCAACTCGCGGCGCGTTGCCTCGAGCGCAGCGCCGTCGAGATCGTCGGCCAGAAGGACCAGCTGATCGAGCGCCCACGGATCGGCGACGAGGTCCCGCTGCTGATGTTCCCCGCAGACGACGCGGTGTCGATCGAGGCGTTTGCGAAGGGGTCGCAGCCGATCGCGTTGTTCGTCCCGGATGGAAACTGGCGGCAGGCGAGCAAGATGCGGCGGCGCGGCCCCGGGCTCGGTGACATGCAATGCGTGACGCTGCCCGATACCGGGCCCACCGCGTACCGGCTGCGCGCGGAGCCACGCGCCGGCGGCCTGGCGACGCTCGAGGCGATCGCGCGGGCGCTCGCGATCCTCGAAGGCGAGCGCGGCCCCGAGATCGAGAGCGCGATGCTCGCGGTGTTCCGGGTGATGGTCGAGCGCACGCTGTGGTTCCGCGGCCGGCTGCGCGACAGCGAGGTCACCGGTGGGATTCCGCCCGCCGCGATCGCCAACGATCCGCGTGGCGCCGTCACTCGCAAGACGCTGCTCGATCGAGGCTAGCGCGCGACGATCACTGATACGCTCCGCGGCATGGGTGGCTTCTCGTTCGCATCGGTGATCCTCAGTTACTTCCTCGTCGGTGGCGGCCTGTTTTTGGGCGCGCTCGTCACGGCGGCGCTCGGGATCGAGGCGCAGTACGTCGCGATCGTCGTGATCGCGATCGGCACGTTCATCGGCGGTTTCATCGCAGCGCGGGCCAGTCGCGGCTCGACCATCATCGAGCCGGCGATCGGCGCGATCGCTGTGGTCGGCACCGTGGTCGCGATGATCGCGACGACCGATCTCGGCAAGATGATCTGGGCGTTCGCGCGTGACGAATCGATGAAGTCCGTCGCGATCATGGGCGGCGCAAGCGTGGTCGGCGCGGTTTCCGGCGCGTTCGTCTCCGAGAAGCTGCTCGGCGAGGCGACGCGGTCGTCGCTGCCGTGGATCATCTACACCGCGTTCGCCACGTTCGGAACGTGCGTGCTCGGCACGATCTTTGCGTCGATCGTGTTCGTCCAGCGCAGCCAGTCGGAGGCGTCGGTGTCCGACGTCGGCATCGGACTCGTGATCGGCATCGGCGGCGGCTGCCTGCTCGCCGGGCTCGCGGTCGGCGCGTCGGCGCGCGAGCGGCCGCTGCTCGCGTCGCTGCTCGGCGGCGGTATCGGGCTCGCCGCCTTCTTCTACCTCATCCACCACTACACGGCGCACGCGACCGGCGGACCGGAGCGCGACGCCATGATCGGCCTCGCGATCATCGCGTTCGGCGGCGCGCTCGTGACGATGATCGGCACCGCGATCGGCTGGGCCGCCGTTGGCCGCAAGCACGCGGGCTGAGTAGAACGCGGGGAAGCGCAGGCCTGGCTCGACGGCGGCGGTGGTAGGGTGCCTCCCACTATCATGTCGATCCTCACCGTGAACCGTGTCGTGTTGTGCGTGGCGCTCCTCGGCGTATCCGGAGCTTGTGGCGGCGCGCGCAAGCCGTACGCGACGACGGGCGGAGCGCTCCAGCTCTCGAAGGTCGTGCTGTATCGCAACGGCGTCGGCTACTTCGAGCGCGGCGGCCGCGTCGACGGCAATCTGTTGACGATCCGCGTCCGCAAGGATCAGGTCAACGATCTGTTGAAGAGCCTGACCGTCGTCGAGCGCTCGGGCGGCCGCGCGGTGTCGATCTCGATGCCGCTCGATCCGCGTGCGTGGGCGAACGCGGCGATCGCGACGCTCGGACCCGGCTCGGGCAGCCTCGCGGAGGTGCTCGACAAGCTGCGCGGTACCCCGGTCACGTTGCGGACGCGCGACGACAGCGTGTCGGGACGAGTGCTGATCGTCGAGGCGATCCAGTCCGACGGCTCGCCGTCGCCTCGCGAGGGCAAGACCGAGGACGGCGAGCAGGACTACAAGGTGACGCTGATCGACGACGAGCGGCTGCATGTCGTGCGGCTGTCCAAGGTCGTCGGCATCACGATCCACAACGACGACATCTCGTTGCAGTTCAAGCGCAGCCTCGACGCCACGGCGGGCGAGGGGATGTTCCAGCAGGTCGACGTCACGATCCGGCTCGCCGGCAAGTCGAGCCACGATCTGCTCGTCAGCTACGTCGTCGGTGCGCCGATGTGGAAGCCGACGTATCGCGTGGTGCTGCCCGAGAACGGTAAGGGTCAGGCGCTGCTGCAGGGCTGGGCGGTTGTCGACAACACGACGGGCGAGGACTGGACGAACGTCAAGCTGTCGCTGACGTCGGGCGCGCCGATCGCGTTCCGCTACGATCTCCACACGCCGCGCGACGTGCTGCGGACGGACCTGTCGTCGGTCGGCAGCTCGCGGCGCGCGCGGGCTGCGGTCGGCGAGACCGGATATGCGGATCAGCCGCCGCCGCCACCGCAGAGCATGCCGTCACCGGCGCCGGCGCCGTCACCGGCTACGGAGAGCAGGTACGATCGCACCGACGACGCGAAGGTCTCGCGGGGCGGCCGCGCAGGCGCGAGCCCGAAGCCGTCGAAGAAGCTGGCGCCGTCGCCCCGGGTGTCATCGACCCCGATGGCACCGGCTGCCGATCGCGACGAGTGGGGCGGCGAGCAGGAGACCGCGGTGAACGCCGAGGAGCTCGCACGGTCGATGACCGCCCAGACCCAGGCCGCGAACGTCAGCGGGCTCTCGCGTTACGACCTCGGCGAACGGCTGACGGTCCCCGACGGCACGTCGACGATGGTCGCGATCATCAACCAGAAGGTCGCGGGCGAGGAGACGTTCCTCTACCGGCCGGGCGGCGCGGGTCAGGGCTACGAGTCCAATCCGTACCGCGTGATCCGGTTCAAGAACTCGACGCCGTTCGCGCTCGAGTCGGGTCCGATCTCGATCTACTCGGGCGGCAGCTTCGTCGGCGAAGGCATCAGCGAGCCCGTGAGCGCCGGCGTGCCGGTCACGATCCCGTTCGCGGTCGAGTCGGGCCTGATGGTGTCGTCGCGCATGCAGTCGACCGGCGACGAGATGCGGCTCGTGAAGATCGTGCGAGGCGTGATCGAGGTCGAGACGTTCGCGCGGCGAACGACCGCGTGGGAGGTCAAGAGCCAGCTCGCGCGGACCGGCGAGACCACGCTCTACGTGCGGCACCCCAAGGCGGGCGGCAGCTTCCAGCTCGCACCGCGGCCACCCGGTGCCGAGGATCTCGCGGACGCGTACCTGATCCCGATCAAGATCGCGGGCGGCGCGGCCGAGGCCAAGCTCGAGGTCGTCGAGCAGACGCCGTCGCGAACGACACTGTCGATCTGGGACGCGCGCGCGCTGGTGCTGTTCGAAGGAATCCTCGCGCAGGGCAACCTCGATCGCGGCATCCGCCAGAAGCTCGAGCCGATCGTGAAGCTGCGGCAGGAGGTCGGCCGCATCGACACCGAGATCGAGGGCAAGGCGCGGACGCGGGCGGAGCTCGATCAGCGCGCCGAGGAGACGCGCTCGAACCTCGAGGCGATCAAGCGTGACCCGGCGGCCGGCGCGCTGCGCAAGCGGCTGTCGGACCGGCTCGAGCAGTTCGCGAAGGACGGCGACAAGCTGGGCCGCGATCTCGTGGAGCTCCAGACCAAGCGAACCGAGAAGAAGGTCGCGCTCGAGGACGCGATGCAGAACCTCGAGCTGGCCCCGGCGCAGCCGCTAGCGCCGAAGAACTAGCCCCAGACGCGAAGCGGCTGGCGGGCGCGGCGCGCACGAAGCACGCCAGGGATCGTCGAGCCGGAGCGCAGCGGAGCCGAAGAAGTGACGCTCAGCTGGCCTTGATGTCCTTGCTGTCCTTGTAAAAGACCGTGATCGCGATGCAGTGGAACGAGGCATCGCTCGACTGGGTCACGACGATGTCGTGAAGCTCGCGCTGCGGGTGCTGCGCCAGCCAGTCGGTGACCTTGTCGCCGAGCCGCTCGCGGTCCGCGAACATCGTCGCAGAGAAGATCTTCACGCCGTTAAAGTCGGGCGCCGTGCCCTGGATACTTCGATTATTCATGAACGGACCCACCGTACCATCGCCACCATGACTCGCCACGTCTCGGACGTGAAGATCGAGTGCGAGTGGCTCGCACGCGAGCGGTTGCATCCAAAAAAATGACCGCGATCGCGCGCGGCGGGCGTACGGCAAACGGTGCATGTGTTCGCGATCGATGACGAACTACATCTGCTACCGAGCGGTAGGATCCCACCGAGGCAGTCTGCCCCGAAGTGCGGCTCGCGCAGATCGCCCCTCGAAAGACGCAGAAACAGTGCGTTGCACCGATGACGGTTGATTGTTGCGCGAGGTCAGTGATCGCACGTTGCGCGGCTCACGCTGCCTCTTCATCCTCGTCGTCCGCGCAGCGTGCGCAGAATGAAAAGGAGAACGGATGATTCGATCGATCTCGATGATTTTGGTGCTGGGACTCGCGGTGACGGCCTGCAAGAAAGACAAGTCGGACGCGACGCCCGCAGCCAAGACGACGGAGACCACTCCGGCCAAGCCCGCGGGTAGCCCGCCGGGTGCAGCTGCAGGCGCGAGCGCCGATGTCGGTGTCGAGGCTGGTGGCATCCAGCACGACGCCAAGCACGGCCCCGCTGCGGTGGTCAAGATGGCCAAGGGCACGGTCGAGGTTCGTCGTGTCGGCGAGACCTCGTTCGCCGCCGCCAAGGACGAGACCCAGCTCCACGCGGGCGACGTGGTCCGGACCGGCGAAGGTGGCACCGCGACGATCGCGCTCGCCGACGAGAGCGTGATCGAGGTTGCCGAGGTGACGACGGTCGCGATCGCGAGCCGCGAAGGCACCGCCGATCCAGCGTCGGGCGCGGCGGTTCTCGCCGGCCTCGCGCGGTTCACGGTGACCGAGCGCGCGCCTGGTGAAGGTGCATTCCGCGTCTACACGTCCGCGGGCGTCGTACTGACCAAGGGCACCGTGTATGGGGTCGGCGTCTCCGCGTCGGGCGAAGCCCGCGTGGGTGTCGAGACCGGCTCGGTCGACGTGATCGGGCTGGCCGCTATCGATGCCAAGCCGGTGACCGTCGACGCCGGCGCGTCCGTCGTGCTCGCGGCCAATGGTGATGTTGCATCACCGTCGCCGTGGCCCGCCGATGACTGGGGCGTCTGGCGCGATGAAGCCGATGCGAAGATCGAGGTCTCTGCGACGCTCGATGCGCACGCGGCCGCGATGAACCAGCTCAGCGTCAACCTCAAGGACGCATATGCCGACCTGTCCGCCACCGCGGATTCGATCGCGACGTTCGAGGCGAATGCCGCCGTGGCCGCCGAGAAGGGCGACACCACCACGTACCAGGCGAGCTTGCCCGACGGCGCGGCGACGATCGATGCGTCGTTCTCGCTCGCCGGTCGCGTCGAGCTCCTGACCTGGGCGTATGCGTCGCACGCGACGCTCGCGACCGACATCTACGTTCGCCATCCGGCGAAGGTCGAGACCCAGTGGACCGTGATCGCGCCGCAGGTCGATGCGGCGATCCTGTGGCCGAAGCGCTTCGAGGTCACCGCGGTCGGTTATCTCGAGCCGCTGCGCATGCAGTACTACGTGCATCACCCGCGGGGTCGCATGCACGCTCAGCTCGTCGGCATCTCGGTGCCCGAGTTCTACGCCAAGGTCGAGGCCCCGCAGATCGATCACGAGCGCGTGCGTGGCCGTGTGAAGACCAAGATCTGGCTGGCCCCCGAGGTCCGCTTCGGCGTGACGGCGCGCCCGGTGTGGGTCTCGCTGGTCTCGGCGGACTGGCACTCGCGCTTCAAGCTGTCGCCGGCACCGTTCCGCGCGAGCGCGGGCTGGTACGTGCGCCCGCCGACGCTCAAGTCCAACGTCCTCCTCGGTGCAAACGTCACCGGCAAGTTCGCGAGCAACCTGAAGGTCGCTGCTCCCGCGCCGCGCGCGAACCTGCGCGCCGCGTGGAGCGTCCCGGTCGGCATGAAGATCAAGGTCGGCGCGCCCGACCTCGCGCTCGCGGCCAAGGCGCGGGGCAACATCAAGCTGAACGCCGGTGGTCGCCTCGACGCGAACGTCCGTGACTACGGCGGCGCTGACATGCAGGGCAAGGCGACCGGCAAGGTCGACATCAAGGCCCCGGACGTCCGCGGCAAGGTCGACGTCAAGGTGCCGAGCGTGGACATCAAGGGCGGCGTCAAGGCCGGCGCCGATGGCGCCGTGAAGGTCGGTGGCGACATCAAGGCCGGCGTCAAGGCCGGTGCCGATGGAGCCGCGAAGATCGGCAGCGACATCAAGGCCGGCGCGAAGGCCGGCATCAAGGCCACGGGCGATGCCGCCTCGGACGTCAAGGCCGACATCAAGGCGGGCGCGGACGTCAAGGTCAAGGCCCCCGAGGTCAAGGTCAAGGCGCCCGAGGTCAAGGTGAAGGGCGAGGCGAAGGGCGAGGCGAAGGGCAAGATCAAGCTCGGCCTCTAAGTCACCGCTGCGAAACAGGAACGCCGCCGACGAGCCCGTTGCTCCTCGGCGGCGTTTCTGCGTTCGGCGAGCGTGCTGGCTACTTGTGCTTGCCGTTGCCGTGGCCCTTGCCGTTGCCGCCCTTGTTTCCGTTGTGCACGCACTGATGGCCATTCCAGTGATGGGCCGGGCCGCATGAATTGCCGCCGCTACCACGAGCGCTCGAGTGCCGGTGGCTCGGACCGCTGCGCACGAAGCAGCCGGCGAGCGGAGCCGTGACCATCGAGACGAGCAAGAGCAGGGTAAGTGTCCTCATGGCTGCAAGGGTACCAGTGCTCGCGTCCGCGATGCGATGTGCGATATCGCCCGTAAAACGGCGCGGTGTTGGTGGAAGGCCAGCTGTGGTTGCGTCTATACGAGCGTGATGATCGAGTGGATACCGGCCCAGTTACGCGTGCTCGGGCCGTGGGGGCTCGAATACTGGCAGTGGCTCGGGATCGCCATCGCGCTCGTGATCGCGTTCATCGCGGGGCGGCTCGCGGGGCGCTTCGTGATCTGGGTCGCAGGGCGGATCGCGGCACGCACCGAGGCGACGTGGGACGACGATGCGCTGCGCCGGCTCGCGCGACCGACGCGGTTCCTCGGCAAGGTGCTCGTCGCACGGCTGCTGTTGCCGGTGCTGATGCTGCCCACGTCGGCGGCGAGCGTGATCGTCAACGTGCTGCTCGCGGCGCTCGGGGTCGGCGTGATCTGGGGGCTCGTCAGCGTGATCGACGTCATGGTGTCGCGCCTCGCGCTCCAGCCGTGGGCGGTCAAGCGTCCCGCGTCGCGCGCGCTGATCTCGCTGGCCGGTCGAACCGCGAAGGTCTTGCTGCTGGTGATCGCGACGATCACCTTCCTCGGCAGCTTCGGGTTACCGGTCGGTAGCTTGATCGCCGGCGTCGGCATCGGCGGCATCGCGCTCGCGTTCGGTGCGCAGAAGACGGTCGAGAACCTGTTCGGCGCGTTCGCGATCGGCATCGATCAGCCCCTGCGCGAGGGCGACTTCATCCGCACCGATGCCGAGACGCTCGGCACCGTGGAGGCGGTTGGCCTGCGTTCGACACGGATCCGCACGCTCGACCGCACGATCATCTCGATGCCGAACGGGCGGCTCTCGGAGAGCAAGATCGAGACGTTTGGCGAGCGTGATCGCTGCCGGCTGCATACCGTGATCGGGCTCGTGTACTCGACAACCTCCGGACAGATGCGCGAAGTGCTCGCCGGGATCGAGCGGGTCCTCCGCGCGCATCCGCGGACCTATCAGACCGAGATGGTCGTGCGGTTCATCCGGTTCGGCTCGAGCAGCCTCGATGTCGAGGTCCAGGCCTGGTACGACGTCAACGACTACGACGCGTTCCGGCTGTGGCGACAAACGATGCTGCTCGAGTTCATGGGCATCGTCGAAGCCGCGGGCACCACGTTCGCGTATCCGACGCAGACGCTGCACATCGCGAGCGTGCCCGAGTCGCAGCTCCGCGCGCGCTAACGTTGACGCCAACGTCCGCCAACGGCTACGATCACGATTCTCTCCACAACTTGATCCTCGGTTCAGGAGACTCTGGTTAGAGCCGGGTCATCACGACGCCGGCTGCCGCACCGACCGAGGCACCGACGATCGCCGAGGGCCCGAGCGCGTGGCCGGCGGCACGGCCGATCACGCTGCCGAGCAGCGCGCCGGTCGCGGTCGACGTCGTCACGATGCCGACCTTCTCCATGCGGCCCCGCGGCTTCGTCCGGTCGACGACGACAACGGTGACGGGCGAGGGCGTGGTGACCGTGACCGTCGTGGGCTCGACGTTGTTGACGATGGTGATCTGCGCGGGCTTCGGCGACAGCGCGCCCATCGCCATCTTGGCAGCCGAGCAACCCGTGGTGACCATCGTGGCGAGCAGGAGCGTGAGCGAGAGCTGGTACATGTAGCGGGTGCTGCAGCGGTCACGCCATGGCGCGGCAGGTCATGGCTCGATGTATTGATGTGGTATCTGCGCGAGACGGCTGGCGTGAAACGCCTTGCGCGCGGGCGTGTAGTGGCTTGCGCTGTGGAAGCGCGGTCGCTTGCGACGGAGAGCTGACAGCTTGGGCAAGCCTGCAGCGGTCCCCTGGTGGTCCGACCGCGCCAGTTGACAGGATCTTGAGGGGTTTCCAACGGCTCGGATCTATGACGATTGCTGGCGAATTCGTGACAAAGAGAACTACCCATTCATGGACGAAGTCGGCGATGTTGCAGCGCTATGCAAGGTCAACCCGAGCTCGCCAACCTGCGAGCTGAGCTGCGCGCGGCCGGCGTCTTCGAGTTCCGGGAGCTGCGAAGCTGGCTGAAGCTAGGGCTGTTGCTGTCAGGCGTCACGCTCTGTCTGGTCGGTATCGCGACGTACGGTTTTCTGGCCGCGCTCCTGCTCGTCCCGATCGCCTCGCTGTTCGCCACCTCGACCGCAATGCTCGGCCACGAGGGCAGTCATCGCAGCTTCTCGGGGTCGCCGAGGCGCAACACGTTCCTCGCGAACCTCGCGTTCCCGCTGTTCTCCGGCCTCGGCGTCCTCTACTGGCACAACAAGCACGATCGTCTGCACCACGGCCACCCGAACGTCGAGGGCGTCGACCCCGACGTCAAGCCGTTCCCGTTCGTGTCGTCGCGCCGCGATCACGAGAACTGCACCCCGGGTGAGCGCTGGTTCCAGCGCAACTTCCAGCGCTTCGCATTCTGGCCGATGTCGACCCTGATGACGCTCGGCATGCGCCGCTCGTCGATCCTCTACTTGATGCGCTTCGAGAAGAAGATGACGCGCGAGTGGTGGATCGAGGTCGCCTGCATGACCGTCCACTACGTCGGCTGGCTCGTCGTCCCCTCGATCATCTGGGGCCCGCTCGTCGCGTTCACGCTGTACGCGACGCTCTGGGGCCTCGTCGGCGTCTACCTCGCGCTCGTGTTCGCGCCCGCACACATCGGCTTGCCGATCGTCAGCGAGCAGAACAAGGACTGGCTGCACCAGGTCGAGACGACGCGGAACCTCGAGCTGCCGCGCTTCATCTCGGTCTTCTTCATCGGCCTCGACTATCAGGTCGAGCACCACCTGTTCCCGAAGATCACGCACCAGAACCTGCCCAAGGCCGCCGCGATCACCGCGGCCTGGTGCGCGCGCCATGGCGTGGCGTACCAGTCGGTGCCGTATCTCTACGCGCTCGCGGATGCCGCGCAGTTCATCGGGAACGCGTGGGAGCGTGAAGCGGTCGATCCCGTCGAGGTCCGCGCGGGTCTCGTCGGTCGCGCCGCTGCGTAGCAGTCAGCCCGCGCGGCAGCAGAGTTACCTTGTGATCAGCTCGCGGCGGCCGCGGCGGCCTTGGCCTCGGCGGTCTGCGGGATGTGCTCGTTGCGCTTCATCAGGATCGGCATCAGGTAGATCGCGATCGCAGCGAACACGTTGTGGCTCGGCTCGAGCATCTTGCCGATGCCCTGCGCGGTGATCAGCGCGACGAACACGAGCATCATGTCGGTGACCGGGCGGACGCGGTACTTGCGGCCGATCGCGAACATCTCGCCGATCAGCTCGCCGTATTCGAGCTTCGAGACGTCCTGCGCGCGGAACTTCGACGCGAACGCGTCGACCTCGACGCGGAGGCTCTCCCAGTCAATCGTCCCGATGTACGTGTGGAAGCGCTTGAGGTGCGCGACGAGATCGTCGGGCGTGCCCATCGCGAGGCACTTCGTCATGTCGATGAACTGGATGAGGATGTCCTCGTGAAGGAGCTTCGCGAGGCCCGCGTCGAAGATCACCAGCTTGCCGTCGTCCTGCACGACCATGTTGCCGGGGTGGAGGTCGGCGTGAACGAAGCCGTCCTCGAAGCACATCTTGAACATGCTCATCCGCACGGTCTTCGCGAGCGCGCTGCGTCGCGCCGCCGGATAGTCGGCGGGCAGGGCGTCGACCTTGGTGCCACGCACGAACTGCATCGTCAGCATGCGCTCGGTCGACAGCTCGGCGTGAACCTCGGGGAACGTGACGTCGGTGGCCTTCGCGAAGTTGTCGCGGAACCGGGTGTAGTTCGTCGCCTCGAGGCGCAGATCGGTCTGCTCGTGGATCGCGTCGACGAAGTGCCGGGTGTGGCCGACCGGATCGTTGAGCCGCCACTTGGGCCGTAGCGAGATCAAGCGCGCGCCGCCGAGCAAGATCGCCTTGTCACGCTCGACCTGACGGCGGACGCCGGGGCGCAGCACCTTGACCGCGACCTCGCGGCCGTCGGCGAGGTTCGCGCGATGGACCTGGGCGACGCTCGCGGCCGCGACGGGCTTCTCGTCGAACGTCGAGAACACCTCGGACATCGGCCGGCCGAGATCGCCCTCGATCGTCGCCTTGACCTTGCGGAACGAGAACGGTGGCAGCCGATCCTGGAGGTGACGGAGCTGCGCGATGATCTCGGGCGCGAACAGGTCGGGCCGCGTCGACATCACCTGGCCGAGCTTGATGAACGTCGCGCCGAGCGCGGTCATGCCCTGGCGCAGCGACCAGCCGCGAACGGCGGCGAGGGTGCGGGCGCGACGCGGTCCCCACACCGCGATCGCGATGCCGAGCCGCGCGATCCCGTACAGGAACACGCCGACGATCACGACGAGCAGTAACCAGATGAAATGGAGGAAGTTTCCAGGCCAGCGGAGCACGAGGCGCCCATCGTGGCACAGCCGGCAGGGCACGCGGGCACATGTGGCTTGGGCGCGCGCGGTTCGTGTGCGGCAAGCCTGGGTTTCGGTGGTTTACGCCGGCCTCGTCCTTGCGAGGGTCGCAGGCATGAACGAGTTCAAGGCAGACATCGAGCTGATCCGGCGGCGCGCGATGGAGAAGATCGAGGAGGGCGCGGTCACCGCGTCGTACAAGGCCGATCGCGAGCGCGTCTGCGAGGTCCTGAACGAGGTGCTCGCGACCGAGACGGTCTGCGTGCTGCGTTACAAGCACCACTACTACATGGCGAAGGGCGTCCACGCTCCCGGGGTCGAGGACGAGTTCCTCGAGCATGCGAACGAGGAGCAGGCCCATGCCGACATGGTCGCCAAGCGGATCTGCGAGCTCGGCGGCACCCCGAACCTGAACCCCGAGGGGCTCGCGACCCGGAGCCACGCGCAGTACGGCACCGCCGAGAGCCTGCAGGACATGATCAAGGAGGATCTGATCGCCGAGCGGATCGCGATCGGCACGTACTCGGAGATCATCCGCTGGCTCGGCAACGACGACCCGACGACGCGCCGCATGATCGAGGAGATCCTCGCGACCGAGGAGGAACACGCCGACGACATGGCGAGCCTGCTCGCGCGGGTCAAGTGATCGCATCGGCAGCCGGACAGTGATATGAACGGAGCCGTTCGATGGCGGTTCCGAGCGACCACGACATCATCATGGCACTCGGGGAGGATCTCCCTGTTGGCATCTGGGTCGCGCGCGCGCCCGGCGGTGAAGAGGTCTACGCCAACCGGACGTTCCAGCAGATCCTGGGCGTGGGCACGCAGCGTGCGGAGGTCGGCGGCTATAGCGTGCCGTACGGCATCTTCACGCGGCACGGCGAGCGCTATCCCGAGGAGCGGATGCCGTTCGTGCGAGCGCTGCAGGAGCGCCGGGTCGTGATCGTCGACGACATCACGATCCACCGGCCGGACGGCACGCGCGTCGATGTCCGCGCGTTTGCGCGGCCGGTCAACGATCCGATCACGCACGTGATCATCGCGTTCTTCGACATCACGCGCGAGGTCGAGGCAGAGAGCGCGCGCACCGAGTCCGAGCAGCGGCTGCAACGCGCGCAGCGGCTCGAGGCGGTCGGCACGCTCGCGGGCGGCATCGCGCACGACTTCAATAACCTGATCTTCGGCATCAAGCTGATCGCGGCGGAGCTCGCGACCACGGAGTCCGATCCGAAGCGCAAGTCCGCGTTTGCCCTGATCGACGACATCACGGAGCGCTCGGCGACGTTGACCCGCTCGCTCCTCGGGTTCGCGCGGCGCGGCAAGCATCGCGCGATGCCGGTCAGCCTCGACCACGTGGTCGCCGCGATGTCCGAGCTGCTGCGGCGTGCACTCGGTGGCGTGACGCTCGAGTTCGAGCTGTTCGCCGAGAACGGCGGCGTCGTGCTCGGCGATCAGTCGCAGCTCGAACAGGTCGTGATGAACCTGGTCGTCAATGCACGCGATGCCGTCGCGAGCAGCGGTCGTGTGGTGGTCCGGACCCGCACGGTCACGCTCGACGCGGCACCCTCGCGCGCCACCGGGATGGCAGGTGCAGGCAAGCACGTGGTGTTCGAGGTCGCTGACGACGGTCCGGGGATTGCCGACGCGATCCGGGACCGCGTCTTCGAGCCCTACTTCACGACGAAGAACCAGGGCGCCGAGCGTGGCACAGGACTCGGCCTGGCGACCGTGCTCGGCATCGTCGAGATCCACGGCGGGTCGTGCGAGATCGACGAGGGCCTGGATGGCCGGGGCACCACGCTGCGTGTCTACCTGCCGGTCGCCGATGCGCGGCCCATCGCGACTGCACCGCGTGGCGGCGATGGACCGACGCAGCGAGGTACCGGCATGGTGCTCGTGGTCGACGACGATCCGATCGTGCGGCGCGCGCTCTCGCTCGCGTTGTCGTCGCTCGGCTACCACGTCGCCGAGGCCCAGAGCGGCGCCGACGCCGCCGAGATCTATCGTCAGCACCAGGGCGAGCTGCGCGCGGTGCTGCTCGACATGGTGATGCCGACCATGAACGGGCGCGCGACGTACCTGGCGCTGCGCGACATCGATCCAGACGTGCGCGTGATCCTGATGTCGGGGTACACGCTGAACGAGGAGGTGCAGGAGATCCTCGACCTTGGCGTCAAGGCGTTCATCTCCAAGCCGTACTCGGTCGAGACGCTTGGCCGCGCGCTCGCGCAGGTGATGGAAGCGTAGCGCCTGGAGTCAGCCGACCGTGGTCGGCGCTGGCAAGTCCGGTTGCGCCGGACACCGATGCGTCGTAAGCGCGTGATCTCGCGTGGCTCGCGCGCGGCACACTCGCTGCAATCGGCGCCGGCATGCTTCGCCTCGCTCGTGTCCCCATGATGATCGTGTTCGCTGCGTGCGCCGCCGGGGATCCGTCGGCTGAACCCGGTCCGGACGCGGGGCTCGCGCCGGACGCGGCGATCACGCAGCCGCCGAGCTCGACGGCCTGCGCGGCGGATCAGCACGCGTGCGGCGATCAGTGTGTCGGCGCGTTGCCGAACGAACCATCGACAGGCTGCACGCTCGGCTGCGGCACGGCGTGCCCGGTCCCGGCGCACGCGATCGCGACCTGCGCGGCGGCCGGCACCTGTGACTTCCGGTGTCCAGCGGGGCTCGCGAAGGTCAACGGCGCGTGTGCCACGTCGGCGTGCGACGACGCCGGCTACACGTGCGGCACGCTTTCCGACGAGTCCGGCGCCGCGATCGCGTGCGGCTCGTGCGAGGCGGGCGTCGGGTGCGGCGCGGATCACGAGTGCGTGATCGGGCCCGACGGTCGCGAGGACAACGACACGCTGGTGGTGGCGACGAGCCTCGGCGATCTCGATGACGCCGCCGATCCATCGATGTGGATCGACGACCTGACGATCGACAGCCGCGCCGACGAGGACTGGTTCCGCTTTCACATCACCGACGGCTTCGATGGTGGGAATCCCGACGCGTCCATCGAGCTCGCCACGCGCGGCACCCAGCTCGGCTGGCTCGACTCGGCTCACGAGCTCACGGTGTGGTTCAAGTGCGACACCGCCGAGGCCGGATCGACCGTTCGCTGCGGCGAGTGGTACTCGCTCGCGGAGACCAACACGCTCGCCGATCCGGTGCTCGGTCGGGGTTGCACCGTCGACGCGCAGTACCTCGTGTGGGCGACGGTGTCCCCGAGCTGCAGCGGCATCACGGACAGCGGCATGGTGACCTTCCGGATTCGCAAGCGCACCGCGCCGCGCGGCGACCGCTACGACCTCAGCGTCGCCGTCGAGTGAGCTACCGCGCGGCGGCGAGCATCGCGCGCGAGATCACCGGCAGTGGCGCGCAGCCGTACGACAGCAGCGCGTCGTGGAAGTCTCCAAGCTTGGCGGTCGGGTTCTGTGCGAGCCAGGTCTCGCGCAGCTTGTGGATCATCACCTTGCCGAGCGTGTACGACAGGAACATCGGATCGAACGTGCCGCGCACTGCTTGCTGGCGCGCGTTGCCGGGGTCGACGAAGGCCTTGTCCTGGAACAGCTTCGTGGCCTGCTCGACCGTCATCCCGTGCGCGTGCTCGCCGAGCGCGACGACGAAGCGGACGTTGCGGAGCAACGCCTCCTTGAGCATGCCGATCCGCGCCTGCGGCGTGCGGCCAACGGCGCCAGCGTCGAACATCATCTCCTCGGTGTAGTGCGCCCAGCCCTCGCTCGTCGTGTACGTGCAGAAGCTCTGGAGGATCTTCGACGGGTTCTTGCGGATGTGGAGACCGTGGAGGAAGTGGCCGGGCCACAGCTCGTGGATCGTGACCATCAGCAGATCGTCGGGCGGCATGATGTAGGCGCGCTGCTCGGCAGGCGGCCACTTCGGGTCGGGCGGCGAGATGTAATAGAAGCTCGGCAGCGCCTTCTTCTCGAATGGGCCCGGCGACGACAGCGATGCCGCATTCCAGCGCTGGAACGCGGGCGTCTCGCGGACCTCTGCGACGTTCTCCGACGGAATGGTCGCGATCTTGTTCGCGATCACGAACGCCCGCATCGTCGTTGCTTGTTGGGTCGCGAGCGCGAGGATCTCGCTCGCAGGCGGCTTGACGTCGGAGAGCTCGGCGACGACCGCGGCAGTCGGGCGCTTCGGGTCGATCGCCCGCGCGGCTTCGATCATCGCGGCGCTGTTGCGGGCGAGGTCCTCCTCGGCGATCGCGGTCAGCGCGGCGAGCGTGGTGTCGACGCTCTGGGTGTCGGCCAGCATCTTCATGAATCGCGCCTCGCCGAGGGCGAACGCGGTCGTCCCGTGCGGCTGCTGCTGCTCGAGCCACGCGGCGTGCTCGGCGAGCGCGGCCTTGCAGGCGTCGAGCGCCGGATCGATCTCGGCCTGGTTCGCGAGCGGAATCGCGATCTTGGCGAGCTCGCCGCGCACGTCCTTGTCCGCGAACTCGATGTAGCCGCGGGTCTGGAGGAGCGCGGTATCGATCCACGGGCGCGGCATCGGCAGCCGGAGGTTTCCGCGCGCGGTCGCGAGGTACCCGCCGAGGCCGCGGCACAGCTTGATGATGGCGCCGGCACGTTCGACCGCGGGCGCGTAGTCGCGGAGGATGTACGCGTCGAGGTTGATCGCGCCCGAATACGCGAGCGGGTTCGTGCGGAAGGCGTCGGCGTCGACCAGGCGAAACAGCGCGCCGCGAACCTCCTGGAGCAGGACGTCGCGCTCGATCGTCTGGAGTGGCGTGAGGCCGGTGGCGGCGATCAAGTTGTCGCGATCCTGCTGGAGCTGCGCGGTGACGTTCGCGAGCGTCGTCGGCGAGCGGTCGGGGAGCTTGCCGTCATACTCGTGGAGGCCATTGCCGACTGCCTCGGCAGGATCGAGGCCGTACAGATGGGTCGTGACCCGCATCGCGAGGTCCTCGAAGCGGAGCGGTGCATCGTCGGAGGTGTGCGTCGACGTTCGAGGTGACGAGCATGCGGCGAGGCCGAGGACGACGGCAGCAAGACGGGACATCGCGCGCAGCATGGCACGTCCGCAATACGGACGTGGCGTCCGGTCATCGGCCGGACACGGACAGCGGGTGATCGTGATCTCGTCGAGATACGCGGGCACGCAGCTTGCGAGGTGCCGCCACCATGCGTCTCGCCATCCTCATCGCACCGCCGTGGCTCGCCACGGCACTGTTCTGGTTCACGTTCGTCGCGTGTCTCGATGGGCCACTGCCCGACGAGGCGCCGATCGCGCGCGTGATCGTCAGCTGGGATCCGCTCGCGTGCGGACCGCCGCACCGGGTCGTCGTCGAGCTCGAGGACGAAGCAGGCGTCTCGCTGTCCGGGTCGACGCCCTGCGCCGCCGGCGGCCTGACGCTCGACGCGCCTCACTACGGGATCTACCGCGGGCGAATCTACGCGTGGGCTCCCGGTGAGGCGATCCGCTCGGTGACCACGGTGCGGCTCGCGGTCGACGACGTCGTGGTCCGCTGGATCGTTGCCACGCCGTCGTGACGTTGCTAGGACGAGGCCGGCTCGGGCGTCGGCTCGAGCGTCGGCTCGGGCGTCGGCTCGGTGCGCGGATCGAGACCGCGCGCCGCAAGCTCGCGAACGATCGCGGGCTCGATCTGGAAGCGATCGAGGAGCGCGCGGAGCTTGGCGCGCGCCGCGGCATCGTAGCGATGCGCGCGCTTGCCGAGGATCAGCTCGTTCTTCGCGGAGTGCTCCCAGCCGACGAGCTCGGTGACCGTGACCTTGTAGCCGTGTGCCTCCAGCACGAGGCCGCGGACGACGTTCGTCAGGTGCGAGCCGAGCTCGCGGCGATGGAGCGGATGGGCGAACAGCGCGGCGGTGGCGGCGTCGCTCGCGTTCGAGGACTCGAGCTGGCGCGCGACCTCGGCCTGGCAGCACGGC
>JBKJUF010000522.1:0-5006 GCA_046590445.1 Kofleriaceae bacterium | reverse complement strand
GCGAAGGGCTACCTCGGCAAGAACGTCGCCGGCTCGGGCTACGTCCTCGACCTCACCGTGCACCGCGGCGCGGGCGCGTACATCTGCGGCGAGGAGACGGCGCTCCTGAACTCGCTCGAGGGTCTTCGCGGTCAGCCGCGTCTGAAGCCTCCGTTCCCGGCCGTGAAGGGTCTGTTCGGCAACCCGACGATCGTCAACAACGTCGAGACCCTGATGAACGTGCCGTTCATCGTCGACAAGGGCGGCGCGTGGTTCGCCGAGCTCGGCCCGGGCCGCTCGGGCGGCACCCGCATCGTCTGCGTGTCGGGTCACGTCAACAAGCCGGGCGTGTTCGAGCTGCCGATGACGATCACGTTCCGCCAGCTGATCGACGAGGTCTGCGGCGGGGTGTGGAAGGGCCGGCAGGTCAAGGCCGTGATCCCCGGTGGCGTCTCGATGCCGCCGCTCGACAACAGCGACGAGCTCGACGTCCCGGTCGAGTTCGATGCGCTGCAGACCGACGAGCGCATCAAGCCGGTGATGGTGCGCCCCGATCAGAAGTTCGATCTCGGCGGCGGTCGCGTGCTGCGCACGATGGCGGGCTCCGGTGGGGTTGTCGTCATGGACGACCAGACCGACATCCCGAAGGCGGTCTGGCGGATCATGAAGTTCTTCGCCCACGAGTCGTGCGGGCAGTGCACGCCGTGTCGCGAGGGTTGTGGCTGGCTCGAGAAGGTCACGCGGCGCGTCGCCGAGGGCCGCGGCAAGCCGGATGACCTCGAGCTGCTCGCGAGCATCGCGCACGGCATCGCCGGCAACACGATCTGCGCGCTCGGTGACGCGGCGGCGTGGCCGATGCTCGGCTTCCTCACCAAGTTCCGCCCGGACTTCGAGGCGGCGATCGCAGCCGCTGGCAAGCGGAAGGTCGCGTGATGCGGATCCTGATCCTGATCATGACCGCGCTGCTCGCGTTCGGCGCGACAAACCTGCTCGCGCCGCAGACCGCAGTCGCGCAGCCGTCGGCACCGTCCGCACCATCTGCCAGTCGACCCGTCGCTGGTCAGCCGAGCTCGGGGCGCATCCAGAGCCGCAAGTACCCGCACCTCGATCGGGTCGAGTCGCAGCCGAAGTCCAAGGGGATGGCGCTGCTGTTCTGGGCGTTCGCCGCGGCGACGATCGGCGGCGCGCTGTTCGTCATCACCCGCCGCAACCTGATCGCGGCGGTCATGGGCATGGTCGGCAGCTTCCTCGGGATCAGCGCCGTCTACATGATGCTGTACGCGCACTTCCTGTCGGTCGTGCAGATGCTGGTCTACGCCGGCGCGATCATGGTGCTGTTCGTGTTCGTCGTGATGATCCTGAACCGGCCCGAGGACGAGCCGGTCGCGCCGACCGGACGCGCGGGCCAGGCGATCGCCGGCATCGCGATCGTCTACCTCATGGGGCGCCTGATCATGATGCTGCTCGAGGTGCAGCCGCCGAACCCGGCGACCGCGATCGCGGCGCCCGGGATGACGCCGCAGGGGCACGAGTGGGGCTCGGTCAAGGCGGTCGGCTGGGACCTGTTCGGGCCCGGCCTGTTCCCGTTCGAGGCGATCTCGATCACGCTGCTGGTCGCGGTGGTCGGCGCGATCGCGATCGCGCGGCCGCTGCATGCCGGGCAGGACAATGCCGGTGAAGGCACGCCCGAGACCGACGAGAACTACAAGGACGTGAGGCCGATGTCATGAACGACATCCTGTTCAACGTCGGCTACAGCCACTTCCTGGTGCTCGCCGCCGTGCTGTTCCTGATCGGTGTCGCGGGTGTGATCATCCGCCGCAATGCGCTGATCATCCTGATGAGCGTCGAGCTCATGCTGAACGCGGCGAACATGACGCTGCTGACCTTCGCGCGGATGTGGGGCGATCTCTCGGCGCACACGTTCGCGCTGATCGTGATCGCGGTGGCCGCGGCAGAAGCTGCGGTCGGTCTGGCGATCGTCGTCGCGGTGTTCCGCGGGCGGCGCAACGTCGATGTCGATCGACTCACCACCCTGAGGCACTGAGATGGACTTCAGCGGATTGAAATTCGCCGGACTGCCGCTACTCGCGTGGGTCCCGCTGCTGCCGCTCCTCGGGGCGCTGATCAACCTGACGCTCGGCCGCCGGCTGTCGCGTCAGACCGTGCACACGATCGCGATCGCGTCGGTCGCCGCCGCCTGCGGACTCTCGCTGTACCTCGTGTTCGGCCCGCTGTGGAAGGCGTTCAAGAGCGGGCAGGGTGGCACCGGCATCGTCCAGAACGTCTACACGTGGATCGAGGTCGGCTCGCTGAAGGTCGAGCTGTCGTTCACGCTCGATACGCTGTCGGCCGTGATGGTCCTGATCATCACGTTCGTCGGCACGCTGATCCACATCTATTCGACCGGATACATGGCTCATGAGCCCAGGTATGCGGCGTTTTTTGGCTACCTCAACCTGTTCATGGGCGCGATGCTCGTGCTCGTTCTCGGGTCGAGCCTGCCGGTGATGTTCATCGGCTGGGAGGGCGTCGGGCTCTGCTCGTTCCTGCTGATCGGGTTCTGGTACGAACGCGAGGACTACGCGACCGCCGGTCGCAAGGCGTTCGTCGTCAATCGGATCGGCGACTTCTGCTTCCTGCTCGGCATGTTCCTGCTGTTCTGGGCGGCGAAGACCGTCGACTTCCAGGCGCTCGAGAACCCGGCGCTCGGCGCCGCGTTCGTCCAGCCGTACTGGGGCCACGAACGGCTCGCCGCGGCGGCCGGCATCCTGTTGTTCATCGGCGCGTGCGGCAAGAGTGCGCAGCTGCCGCTGTTCGTGTGGCTGCCCGACGCGATGGCGGGTCCGACGCCGGTCTCGGCGCTGATCCACGCGGCCACGATGGTGACCGCCGGCGTCTACATGGTCTGCCGGCTGTCGTTCCTGTATTCGGCCTCGACGACCGCGCTGATCGTCGTCGCGACCGTGGGCCTGCTGACCGCGCTCGCCGCGGCGTTCATGGCGTTCGCGCAGACCGATCTCAAGAAGGTGCTCGCCTACTCGACGGTGAGTCAGCTCGGCTTCATGTTCGTCGCCGCAGGCACCGGCAACTGGACCGCGGCGATCTTCCATCTCGGGACCCACGCGTTCTTCAAGGCTTGTCTGTTTCTCGGTGCGGGCTCGGTCATGCACGGCATGGAGCACGGCGGCTCGTTGACGCCCGGTGACATCATGACGATGGGCGGTCTGCGCAAGCACATGCCGATCACGCGCGTCACGTTCATGATCTCGTGCCTCGCGATCGCCGGTATCTTCCCGTTCGCTGGCTTCTTCTTGAAGGACGAGATCCTCGGTGGCGCGTTCAACAACATGCCGCCGGGCTGGCCGGTCTGGTACGGCAAGCTCTTGTGGGGCGGCCTGCTGGTCGCCGCGCTCGGCACCGCGTTCTATATGTGGCGCCTCTACTTCCTCGTGTTCGCCGGCGACGAGCGCTCGCCGGAGGCGAAGAAGGCGCACGAGTCGCCGTCGACGATGACGATGCCGCTCGTGATCCTCGCGGCGTTCGCGACGATCATCGGCTTCATCGGCCTGCCGCACTTCTCCGACAAGATCGCGGCGAAGCTGCCGAGCTTCACGCACGCGCTGTCGAGCTGGCTCGCACCGAGCGTGTCGGCGAGCTGGACCAATCCGGGTCCGACGCCGGGCGTGATGGTGACCAGCCCGATCGTGCCCCACGTCTCGGACGCGACGACGTTCGCGCTGATGGCGATCGCGCTCGCCGTCGGCGTCCTCGGTATCGGCCTCGCATGGATGTTCTACGGCAAGGGGCCGACCCCGACCGTCGAGCACCTGACCTCGGGCCCGCTCGCCGGCGTGTACCAGGCGTCGCGCGCGAAGCTGTGGTTCGACGAGATCTACGACGTCACGATCGTGCGTCCGTTCCGCACCGTCGCGCGCGGCATGTTCGAGATCGCGGATCGCTTCGTGATCGACACGATCGCGGTCAACGGCTCGGCGTTCACGGTCGGCATCTTCGGCCGGGTGTCGCGCTGGTTCCAGAACGGCCAGGTCCAGCGCTACCTCGCGGGCCTCGTGCTCGGCGCGGCCGCGGTGTTCTTCGTCAGCGATTGCCGGCGCGACCCGACGTTCGTGTACGAGTTCGACGGCAGCGACGTCGTGCTGCGCGCGCAGCCGGGCTCCGGGCTGCTGAACAAGTCCTCCAAGGTCTCGTGGGACCTCGATGACGACGGGCTACCCGACCGCGATCCCAACAACCCATCGCAGCTCCTCGACGATCCCGAGCTGCGGGTTCGCGCAGGTGACATCCCGGGCAGCCGGGTGACGCTGTTCATCGACGATCCGATCACCCGCAAGCGCGTCGCCGTGACGCGGCACCTCGAACAGCCTGCGGTGCCCGGTCAGTCTGATGTCCCTTCGCCGGCCCCCGGGAGTGCCCAGCCATGATGCAAGCCGGCTCCTTCATCCTCCTGCTGTGTATCGGCCTGCCGCTGCTCGGCGCCATCCTGGTGATGTGCACGCCGCGTGGCGAGGCGCAGCTCCACCGCGGCATCGGCCTCGCGATCAGCTTCACCACGCTGCTCGTGTCGCTGCTCGTGCTGCGCTACTTCAACCCGAAGGAAGCCGGCTTCCAGCTCGTGTTCGACGTCGACTGGATCCCCGGGCTCGGCGCGCACTTCAAGACCGGGATCGACGGCATCTCGATCTTCCTCGTGCTGCTGACGACGTTCATGGTCCCGCTGACCCTGCTCGGCACCGCGAAGTCGATCACCAAGAGCACGCGCGAGTTCATCGCCTGCATGCTCGTGCTCGAGGCCGGCATGCTCGGCGCGTTCGTCGCGCTCGACGTCTTCGTGTTCTACGTGTTCTGGGAGGTGATGCTGATCCCGATGTACTTGCTGATCGGGATCAGGGGCGGTCAGCGCCGGCTCTACGCGTCGATCAAGTTCGTGATCTACACGATGGTCGGCTCGCTGCTGATGCTCGTCGCGATCTTCTACCTCTACGTCCAGGCCGGCGCGGTGCTCG
>JBKJUF010000506.1:0-10754 GCA_046590445.1 Kofleriaceae bacterium | reverse complement strand
ACCGCGCGCTTGAAGGACGCGACGTCGAACTCACCGTCGATGGTGCGGAAGTGCATCAGGTTCAGCGACGCCAGGTTGCAAGCGGTGTCGTCGAGGAACATGTATTCGGAGCACGGGTTGGACGCGTTGATCCGGTCCGTGTTCGAGCAGGTGTGCCAGCTGTTCACCGCGGTGTCGAACTGGAGGCCCGGGTCACCGGAGAGGTGCGCCGCTTCCGCGATCTCGCGGAACAGGTCGCGCGCCCGGTAGGTGTCCATGTCGCGGCCGTCCTTCACCGCGTGGGTGGTCCAGGACTTGTCTTCCGCGACCGCCTTCATGAACTCGTCGGTCACGCGGACCGAGTTGTTGGAGTTCTGGAAGAACACCGAGGCGTACGCCTCGCCGTTGAAGGACGCGTCGTAGCCGGAGTCGATCAGCGCCCAGGCCTTCTTCTCCTCCTTCGACTTGCAGCGGATGAACTCGAGGATGTCCGGGTGATCCGAATTGAGGATCACCATCTTGGCGGCGCGGCGGGTCTTGCCACCCGACTTGATCACGCCGGCGAACGCGTCGAAGCCCTTCATGAAGGAGACCGGGCCGGAGGCGGTGCCGCCGCCCGCCAGCAATTCCTTCGACGAACGGATCGACGAGAGGTTCGAGCCGGTGCCCGAGCCGTACTTGAAGAGCATGCCCTCGGTCTTCGCGAGCCCAAGGATGCTCTCCATGTTGTCCTGCACGGAGTTGATGAAGCAGGCGGAGCACTGCGGGTGCGCTTCGACGCCGACGTTGAACCAGACGGGCGAGTTGAACGCCATCTTCTGGTGGAGCAGGAGGTGCACGAGCTCGTCACGGAACGCCCAGGCATCCGCCTCGCTCTTGAAGTAGCCGTCCGTCTTGCCCCAGCCGTAGATGGTGTCGGCGACGCGCGCGATCATCGATCGCACCGAGCTCTCGCGCTGCGGGGTACCGAGCGTGCCGCGGAAGTACTTCTGAACGACGACGTTCGTGGCGGTCTGCGACCACGTCTTCGGGAACTCGACGCCGCGCTGCTCGAAGAACACCTTGCCGTCCGCACCGGAGATCACCGCATCGCGGAGCTCCCACTCGACGGTCTCGAAGGGGTCGACACCCTGGCGCGTGAAGTAGCGCTCGAAAGTGAGTCCAGGACGCTGGTCCTTGATGACGCGACTGTGGACTGGCTTCTTGTGCCCCTCGTTAGTTGGAGCGACGGCGACAGACTTCACGAGCATGACCCCTCCTTGCCTTGGCGCGCCTGCAGTGGCGAACGGTGCGATCGAACGTTGAAAAACAATGAACCCTGGGTGTGATCTCGGCGCAGAGGTGCCCCACGCAGATCGCGAGATCTGCTCGGAACCCCTTTGGAAAACCACCTGCGCTGACGGCGACGAGAGCTATCTGTGACGGACGGGAACTGCTCTACCAGGTACCTGTGACGGACTCGCTGAACGAGATCCGCTAGCCCTATAACCCTGGAAGTGAATCGACTTTTTCCGTGTGGGACAGCCTCGGCGGAGTTTGGTTTTAACGATGGACGCATGAGAGGGCAAGAAAAAGAGCCACTAGATTTGGGGGGTCAAACGGGAGTCAAGGCTACATGTAGTGTGTGCAAGGGTGAGATATCCACGTGGAGTACCTGTGAATTGAGCGTGGATAGGCGGTGGGGGACCCGTCATTTCTTGAGCGATTTTCAGTCGTTGTTTTGGGCTGTGGATAAACCTGTGGGTAGTTGAAAAGACGTGAATTGACGCATCGAGTTACGGGGAGATCCCGTTCTGAAAAAAATTTGCGCTGGACTCGGGAGTGGGGTCAAACGGACGGTTCGTGCGAGCAGATCCGCCCGCCTAAACAAGGCGTTGACGCGTTGCGCGCGTAAGGTCTCTGACGTTTGTTCAGGCCGCGCGTTAGGTCTCCGGCTCGCTGCGCTCCGCCTCGACTATCCCTGGCGTGCTTCGCACGCCGCGTCCGCTTCGCGCCCGCCAGCCGCTCCGTGTCTGGGGCTAACTAACTAACTAATTAGTAGCGGCGGAGCTCGGAGGCCGCACGCGATCGCTTGGAGGCGTTCGGGTGGTTCTGTGCGGTGTCTTCGAGGTACGGCCTGGCCGCCTCGCCGACCTGGCTGCGTAGGAAATTGGCGAGCGGCGCGTCGTACCGCGGGGTCGTGATGAAGCCCTTGAGGACGAGCTTGATGAGGTCGGGATCGGTCTTGAGTGCGGGGTCGAGCCGGACGGCGTCCTTGAGTTGCTTGAGCCCGTCGGTCCACCACAGCTTGTCGAAGTAGAGCTTGCCGGCGAGGTATGCGAGCCGGGCATCGTCCGCGAACGTCTTGCGACCGCTGACCAGCAGATCGATCGCGGCCTCGCGGCGGCCATTCGCGACGAGCTCGTTCGCGCGCGACAGCACGTCGCCGACAGCGTCGCCCTTCTCCATCGTGATATCCGGGTCGTCGATCCGCGCGACCCCGGCGTCGGCTGGGACCGGCGCGGCGGACCTGTCGCCGCGGCCACCAGCGACCACCGCGATCACGATGATCACCGCGAGCAGGCCACCACCGCCGATCGCCAGCTGCTTGCGGGTCAGCGGGAACTGGCCGGGTGCGGGTCGATCGAGATCCCGGGCCGACGACTGGATCGTCTTGCCGCTCGGCTCGGTCGGCGCGTAGCCGCTCGGCGGATGCGACGCGACCGGCCCGCCGACCATGCTCGATGCCGCGGCGGGCTCGATGTGCGCGAGCGACGGGTACGTATTCGCGAGCGCCCGCGGATCGGTGGCGGATGTTGGTGCCGGGGCCGTGACCGGGGCCGTCACCGGGGCCGTGACCGGGGTGGTGACCGAGCCTGTGACCGGGGTGGTGACCGAGCCCGTGACCGGGGTGGTGACCGAGCCCGCAGGAGCCGCAGTTGCGACGGGCACGCCGACCGCCGGGGTCAACGGGGTGGCCGGGCGGCCGACCGAGAGCGCGAGCGCGGCGGCCATGGCCTCGGCGGAGTCGTAGCGGTCGGCGGGCTGCTTGGTCAGCGACTTCGCGACGACCGCTTCGAGCTCGCCGAAGTCCTGGCCCGGCACCAGGTCGGCGAGCCGCGGCGGCGGTGTCTTGAGGTGCATCGAGCAGACCTCGATCGGATCGTCCTTCGGCGAGACGAACGGCTTCTTGCCGGTGAGCAGCTCGAACAGCAAGATGCCGACGGCGTAGAGGTCCGCGCGGTTGTCGATCTCGACGCCACGGATCTGCTCGGGGGCCATGTATGACGGTGTCCCGACGACGATCCCGGTGGTCAGGTTCGAACCGTCGGCGGTGATCCGCGCGAGCCCGAAGTCGAGGATCTTCACGTGATCGCCGAGGCCCGACTTCTGCGAGAGCACGATGTTGGCGGGCTTGATGTCGCGGTGAATGATGCCGTGCTCGTGGGCGTGCGCGAGGCCGGACAGGACCTGGCGCACGATCTCGACGGCGCGCGCGACGGGGATCGGCCCGAACGCGATCAGCTCCTTGAGGTTCTCGCCGCTGACGAAGTCCATGACGACAAACGGCCGTTCCTCGTGGACACCGACGTCGAGCACGGCCGCGCAGTGCGGGTGCTCGAGCTTGGCCATCGCCATCGCCTCGATCTCGAACCGCCGGCGACTCGACAGCTCGTTCGGCAGCTCGTCGTGCAGAACCTTGATCGCGACGATCCGCCCGAGCTTCACGCGCTCGGCCTTGTAGACGACGCCCATCGCGCCTTCCGCGATCGGCTCGATCACCCGGTAGCGGCCGTCGAGGACGGCGCCGGTCAGGTTGCCTGCGGGCGACTCCACCCCGTGACAATACCGCCTCGATGCTCCGGATGCGGGTCGCGGGGCCGGAAACGGAGCGAGCCAGCGGACGCTGGCGAGCGGGGCCGGTGATCGCGCATCGTGGTACGTCAGCGCCGTGCGCGTCTTTGTGATCTGCCTGCTCGTGCTGCTGGGCTGCCGCGAGGAGCGCGCCCCCTCCCCGCGAGCGCCTGGTGCACCGCAGCGCCTGGTGTCGCTCACGCCGTCGGCAACCGAAGTGATCGCGGCGCTCGGTGCGACCGACGAGCTCGTCGGTGTCGACGAGTACTCGACGTTTCCGCCCGGGGTCGCGACGCTCCCGAAGGTCGGCAGCTTTTTGTCCCCGAACCTCGAGGTCATCGTCGGGCTCCGGCCGACGCTCGTGATCGTCGACGACATCCACAAGCCATCGGCGGCCGCGCTGCGCGACGCCGGGCTCGCGACCGTCGAGTGTCCGATCCACTCGCTGCCCGATGTCGAGCGCGCGTTGCGCACCGTTGGCGCGCGGATCGGCAAGACCGCCCAGGCCGACCGCGTGGTCGCGCAGATCGAGCGCGCGCTGGTCGCGGCGCGGGCCGCGCGGCCGGCGCGACGGCCGCGCGTGCTCGCGGTGATCGATCGCGAGGCGGGTGGGCTGGGCAACCTCGTCGCGGTCGGGCCAGGGAGCTGGGTCGACGAGCTGCTCGCGGTGGTCGGCGGCGAGAACGTGCTCGCGGCGTCGGGCGTGCGCTACCCGAAGATCTCGCTCGAGGAGGTGCTGCGCGCGAAGCCCGAGGTCATCCTCGATCTGTCGTATGCGGCGCGCGCGGGCACCGCCGCCTGGCAGACCGTCGACGTGCCCGCAGTAACCTCGGGCCGCGTCGTCACGATGTCCGAGCCGTTCCTCGTCGCGCCATCGCCTCGCGTCCAGCAGGCGCTCGAGGCGCTCGCGAAGGCGATCGCGCCACGATGACCGTCTACGAGATGGCGCAGCCACTCTAATGGTGTATAAATAACACTATGTTGACGTTCTTCTTCACCGAGGCATCGCCGTTCTCGCAGTGGTTCCCATCGGCGTTCCGCGTCGGCGACCACACGTTCAACTGCGCCGAGCAGTACATGATGTATGGCAAGGCCGTGCTGTTCGGTGACGCGGACACCGCGGCGAAGATCCTCGCGGCCGACCACCCACGCGCCCACAAGGCGCTCGGGCGACAGGTCATGGGCTTCGATCCGGGCATCTGGAATCGCGAGCGCGAGGGCATCGTGAAGGCCGGCAATCGCGCGAAGTTCACGCAGCACCCGGCGCTGCTCGAGCAGCTCCTCGCGACGCGTGGGACGACGCTCGTCGAGGCGAGCCCGTACGACAAGATCTGGGGCATCGGCCTTGCCGCGAGCGATCCCCGCGCGCTCGATCCGGCGCAATGGAAGGGCCAGAACCTGCTCGGCAAGATCCTCACGGAGCTACGCGACGAGCTCTCCAGCGGACGTTAGGATCGCGCGATGCGCCTGCTCATCACGGTCGGCCTGCTCGTCGCGTGCTCGTCGTCCGGCACGCGACGAGCAACGCCGGTGGAGCACACGACCGGCGATGGCACATGCGAGGACATTGCGTGGTCGTGCGTCGGGACGCTTCCGGGCGGCGCGCCGTGGGGCTGTATCGAGGGCAACGCGTCGCAGACCGTGCAGTACCAGGCGACCTGTACGCTGGAGAAGGCCGGGCTGTTCGCGCTCGGCGCGTGCCCGCGCGACGACGTGATCGCCGGCTGCACGATCGCACGCGGCTCGCAGTGCACGACGACGTGGTATCTGGCGCCGGCGACCCGGGCGTCGATCGAGGCTGACTGCACGAAGCAGGGCGCGAAGGTCGTCGCGCCGTGACCCGCGCTCGGGCACAATGACGAGATGCGTGCGGTCGCACTGATCCTCGGAGTCACTGCCTGCTACAGCCCGGCCCGCGAGGGCGTCTGTGCGGTCGCGTGCACGACCGAGTGCCCTGCCGGGCTGATGTGTGGTGGCGACGGCCTGTGCCGCGCCACCGGCGAGCCCGACTGCTCGAGCAGACCGGAGGCTGGGGTCGACGTCCCGTCCGCCGCGCGCTGTTTCGGTCACGATGCGCCGCCGTACCTGGAGGTGTGCCTGCCGCCGGCCTTCCCGCTCGACGAGTCGCGTACGTTCACGGGATCTACGGTGATCAACACCGCGATGGACGTGCAGTGCACGCTGGTGGTGCCGTTCGCCGGCGGCGAGCTCTGCGTGATCGCGGCGGAGAGCTTGGCCGTCGAGACCGGTGCGGTGCTGCGCGGGGCCGGCGCGCGGCCGCTGATGCTGCTCGGCGCCACCCAGCTCGCGATCCGCGGCACCGTCGACGTGTCGTCGCGACGTGTCGGCGGCGTCGGGGCGGGGGCGAACCCGCAGGGCTGCAAGCTGGACAACGCAGGCCAGAGCACCGGCAGCCAGGCCGGCGCGTCGGGCGGCGCAGGTGGCTCGTTTCAAGCTGCTGGCGGCAAGGGCGGAGCGAGCGTCGCGAGGCCCGAGGGCGGCGGCGCGGATGGCGCGCTGACCGCGGCGGCCGCGTTCCGTGGCGGATGCCCCGGTGGCGCTGGTGGCTCGACCACGCAGGTGGGTCCGAAAGGCGCCGCGGGCGGCGGAGCGGTCTACGTGTTGACCGGCGGGATGTTGACGTTCAGCGGGACGATCAATGCGTCGGGGGCGGGCGGCAACGCTGCCGCCGTTCAGCAGGGTGGGAGCGGTGGCGGCTCGGGCGGCTTGATCGTCGTCGAGTCGGCGCTCCAGTCGATCACGAGCGCGACGGCATTCGCGCTCGGCGGTGGCGGCAGCAGCGGCGGCTCCGACACCGGCGGAGGGGTGCCCGGAAATGAACCCACCGGATCGCTGGGCTTCGCGCAGCGGGCCGAGGGAAGCGGCGGGACCGGCGGCGCCGGCGGCGCGCCACTCACGGGCGAAGGCGGCGAAGCCTCGGTTAATACGACCCCGAACACCGGGCCGGGTGGCGGCGGCGGCGGCGGCGGTGGCGGCTTTCTGTACTTCTCGCCGAGCTTCCCGCCGGCACCATCAAGCTTCGCGCCCCTTCCAATCTGAGCGGCCCGTTCACCCGCTCGCGCACGAGCGCACGGCGGTCGAGCTGTTGGGGTCTGTGAAGTAACGCGACCCAGAACCCGCAGCAGGTGAACCCGCCGTCTCTGACCAGGGTCAGCGGGCGGCTTCGTCGGTCCGGCGTGCGTGCTCGAGCAGCAGGTGGGTGACCGTGGAGTCGAGCTCGGCGACCTCGATGTTCGGGATGCCGGCGGAGAGCTCGAAGAAGCCCTCCTTCCAGTCGAGGACGATCATCAGGATCGAGCGCGAGTCGGCCTCGTGGTCTGACGAGCGCGCACGGACGATCTTGCCGGCGACGAAGTCGATCCACACGACGGTGTGGTTGCGGGTCAGCGCGAGCTGGCCGCTCTTGCGCTCCTGCTCGAACATCGTGAGCAGCGACGACAGCGCGAGCTCGTCGAGGGTCCCGCGCAGCAGCACGCGCTCGGTATCGCGCAGGCTCGCACGCGCCCACCGGCGTGCTCGCAGGATCACCTCGAGCACGGTGAACGGCTTGGGGATGAAGTCCATCGCGCCGAGCTGAAACGCCTGCAGCCGTACGAGATCGCTCGACTCGGTCGACATCATCATCACCGGCACTGCCGCGAGCTCGGGGTGACGCCCCATCTCCTGCAGCACGTGGAGGCCGTCGACGACCGGCATGTCGCGCTCGACCAGCACGACGTCGGGCGTCTTCGACAGGCACGCGCCGATCGCCTCCATCCCGTTGGTCGCGGTCGCGACGTTGAAGCCGGCGTGATCGAGCGCCGTCGACAGCCGCTCGAGGACGCGGGTCTCGGGATCGGCGACGACGATCCGCAGCCGCGCGTTCGGCTGGTTCGAGGCGTGACTCTCGAGGAGCCGCACCACGGCCTCTCCGAACTGGTCGTCGGCGGGCCGCACCGGATCGCGAAACACGACGCCGACGCCGGGGAACCGCCCGAGCGTCCTGGCCTCGACCTCCGTGAGGCTGTGGGTGACCTGCCCGGTCGTCACGAGGCGCTGGCCGTTCGGCGACAGCACGAGCTGGACGACCGTGCCGACCGGCAGCGGCGGCGACAGCCGGATGAACATCCCGTACGGCGACAGATCTTGCGACACCGCGCGGAGCTTCTTGCCCCCCGCGATCAGCTCGACCGGCAGGTTCATCGCCACGCGGTTGTTACGGCGCCGCATCGCGGGCAGGCGTACCGCGTTTCGCCTGCGATCGCGACCGCGAAGCCATCCCTGGGGCTTCCTGCCCCGCGCGCTGTGGTAGGCACGGCCATGGCATGGCTCGAGCTGACCTGTGCGAGCGTTGCGCTCGGTGGGCGCGTCGTCGTCAGCGGCGCGAGCTGCGCGGTCGACGCCGGCGAGCTCGTCGTGATCGTCGGGCCCAACGGTGCGGGCAAGACCACGCTGCTCCGCGCGATCGCCGGGCTGGTGATGCCGCATACCGGGACGATCCGCGTGCTCGGTCACGATCCGGCACGCGCGCCGCGTCGCGTGATCGCCCGCGAGCTCGCGTACCTGCCGCAGCAGTACGAGCTGGCGTTCCCGTTCGCCGTCGAGGAGGTCGTGCTGCTCGGCCGCTACGCGTCGCAGCGCGGGCTCGGGATGGCGAGCGCGGCGGATCTCGCGGCGGCGCATGCGGCGATGGCGGCCTGCGATGTCGGAGATCTCGGTGCGCGTCGCTTCGACGAGCTGTCGGGTGGCGAGGCGCGCCGCGTGATCATCGCCCAGGCGCTGTGTCAGGGCGCGAAGTGCCTGCTCCTCGACGAGCCGACGGCCGGGCTCGATCCGGCGCACGCGCGCGCGGTGTTCGCGATGCTGCGCACGCAGTGCGAGGCCGGCAGCGCGGCGGTGGTCGTGACCCACGATCTCGATCTCGCGCTGCGCTATGGCGGCGCGATGTGGCTGGTCGCCGATGGCCGCATCGTCGCGCGTGGCAAGCCGGCGGACGTGCTCGCGACCGTGGCGACCCGCGACGCATTCGGGCTCGCGATCCACGTCGGGGCGCTGCCCTCGGGCGAGCGCTTCGCGGTGCCGTCGTGAGCGGCTTCGTCAGCGGGCGCGGCGCGCGGCTGACCCCGGCGCGGCTCGCCGGTGCGCTCGTCGCGTGCCTCGTGGTGTGCGCGGTGATCGCGATCGTCGCGCCGCTCGTCGGGATCTCGTTCGATCGCGATGGCCGCCACCTCGAGCTGCTCGGGCTCGATGCGTTCACCGCCGGCACCGAAGCGAACACGATCCTGTGGATCCGGATCCCGCGCGTGCTCGCGGCGATGCTGGTCGGCGGCGCGCTCGCCGGCGCCGGCTGTGCGCTGCAGGCGTTGCTCAGAAACCCGCTCGCCGAGCCCTACACGCTCGGGATCTCGTCAGGCAGCTCGCTCGCCGCGGTGCTCGCGATCCGGATCGGTCTCGAGGATGCGCTCGGTGGCGTCGGCGTCGGTGGCGCGGCGCTGCTCGGCGCGGTCGGCACCTTGCTGCTGGTGTGGCGGCTCGCGCGGATCGGCACGAAGCTGCCGCCCGCGACCCTCGTGCTCGCGGGGGTCACGGTCTCGATGTGGTGCTCGGCGGCGTCGGTGCTGATCCAGGTCACGAGCGACTTCGCGGAGGTCAGCCGGATGCTGCGGTGGATGCTTGGGGGCCTCGACTCGATGCGGCTGTCGCCCGTCGGCTACGCGGCGCTGCCGATCCTCGGCGGGCTCGGCGTGCTGATCGCGTACAGCCGCGAGCTCAACGCGCTCGCTGCCGGGTCCGAGGCGGCCGCTTCGGTCGGTGTCGCGGTCGCGCGGACCCAGGTCGTCGTATTCGCGGTGTCGTCGCTGCTGGTCGGCGCGGCGATCGCGCTCGCCGGGCCGATCGGGTTTGTCGGCCTGATCGTGCCGCACGCGCTACGCGCGATCCTCGGGCCCGACCATCGCGTGCTGGTGCCGGCGTCGGTGCTCGGCGGCGCGATCCTGCTGACCCTCTGCGACACGCTCGCCCGCACGATCACGGCGCCGTTCCAGCTCCCGACCGGCGCGGTCACCGCGGTGCTCGGCGGTCCGTTCTTCGTGCTGATCCTCGTGGGTCAGAAGCGGCGTGCCGCGCTGTGGGGCCGCGCTTGAGCGTGCTCCGTCACGTCGTCGAGTCGATCTCACCGGCGAGCGAGGCCCACGCGGTCGGCGCCCGCCAGAACGTGGCGGCTGCCGGGGCGCCACTGCTCGAGCGGCTCGCCGGGATCGTCGGCGGCGCGCAGCACACCGCCCGGCCCCGCGCGGCCCGCCGCACGATCGTGGTGTGCGCCGGCGATCACGGCGCTGGGGATCCGGGTGTGGCGCTCGGGGCAGCGCATCCGACGGTGGTCGCAGCCCACGCGATCGCGGACGGCAGCGCGGCGCTTGCCGGGGTTGCGCGGGCGAGCAAGACGCCGATCGTGCTCGTCGATGCCGGCGCCGTCGAGGGTGCGGCGATGCCGACCGCCGCGATCCGGCTCGGGCGCGGGCCGAGCCGCGATCTGATGACCGAACCGGCGATGACGGTGATCGATGCCGCGCTCGGCCTCGAGGCCGGCATCGCCCTCGCCGTCTCGCTTGCCGATGACGGGCTCGATGTCCTCGCGATCGGGGCGCTCGGCGTCGGTGCCGACGTCGCGTCCGCGGCGCTGCTCGGTGCGGCGCTCGGCACACCCCCGACCGGGCTTGGCGATGTGGGAGCGGAGGTCGCGGGGGCGCGCGGTGCCGCGCTCGCGGGAGCCGGTGCGCTCGAGCAGCTTGCCGCGTTCGGTGGTCCCGAGACCGCCGTGCTCGCCGGCCTGATCCTCGGCGCCGCGTCGATGAACATCGCGGTGGTCCTCGACGGGTACGCAACCGGCGCCGCTGCGCTCGTGGCCACCGCGCTCGCGCCCGCCGCGGTCGGGTACCTGG
>JBKJUF010000258.1:0-14189 GCA_046590445.1 Kofleriaceae bacterium | reverse complement strand
ATGGGGGCGACGCAAAAGGAGTGGGAGCAGGTTCGCACGATGGTCAAGGCGTACCAGGACGTGACCCAGCGTCTGAAGTACGCGCACGTTCCGGTCGTCGCGGCGCCCTACAACATGACGCTCGGCGGCGGTCTCGAGCTCTGCTTCGCGTGCGACGCGGTGCAGGCGTACTCCGAGACGTACAGCGGCCTCGTCGAGGTCGGCGTCGGGCTCATCCCCGGCGGCGCAGGCACGCTCAACATGCTCTGGCGCAACCTCGAGGGCATCCCCGACGGCGCCAACGTGAACACGTACGAGTACGTGACACAGACCTTCAAGAACATCGCGCTCGCGAAGGTCGCGACCTCGTTCGAGGAGGGCAAGGCGTTCGGTTACTTCCGCGGCACCGATGGCGTGTCGTTCGATCGCGCGCGCCAGCTTCACGAGACCAAGCAGCGGACGATCGGGCTTGCGGGCGCCGGCTATCACCCGCCGATCCCGCGCGCGTACAAGCTGCCCGGCGAGAGCGGCATCGCGACGCTTCACATGATGGTCAACACGCTCGTCGCAGGGAACTACGCGAGCGAGCACGACGCGAAGATCGCGATGAAGCTCGCGAACGTCCTGTGTGGTGGCGTCTCGGGCTCGACCCACGCCGTCACCGAGGACGAGATCCTCGAGCTCGAGCGCGAAGCATTCCTGTCGCTGTGCGGCGAACCGCTGAGCCAGGCCCGCATGCAGTACATGCTCCAGCATCAGAAGCCTCTGAGAAACTGATGCGGGACGCGAAGCGGCCGCCGGGCGCGAAGCGAACGGAGCGTGCGAAGCACGCCGCAGCAGTCGAGCCGGAGCGAAGCGAAGGCGAAGAACTAGGAACCGGGAGATCAACATGACCGAAATCGTCATTGCCGAAGCTGTTCGCTCCGCGGTCGGCCGCGGTCACAAGGGCTCGCTCGCGACGAAGCGTCCCGACGAGCTCGCTGCCGACGTGATCCGCGGCCTGCTCGCCCGGATCCCGCAGGCAAAGGGCCATATCGACGACGTCATCCTCGGCTGCGCGATGCCGGAGGGCGAGCAAGGCCTCAATGTCGCGCGCCTGATCTCGCTCCTCGCCGACCTCGGGCCCGACGTCCCTGCGCAGACCATCAACCGGTTCTGCTCGAGCGGCCTCCAGGCGATCGCGACCGCCGCGGGCTCGATCGCGATCGGCACCAACGAGGTCGTGGTGGCGGGTGGCGTCGAGTCGATGTCGCACGTGCCGATGACCGGCTTCCACCTCTCGGCGTCACCCGAGCTGATGGAAAAGCTGCCCGGGGCGAACACGCCGATGGGCATCACGGCCGAGAACGTCGCGAAGCGCTTCGGGATCACCCGCCAGCAGCAGGACGAGTTCGCGTTCCGCTCGCAGCAGAAGGCCAAGGCGGCGCTCGAGAAGAACGTGTTCGCCGACGAGATCGTGCCGGTGCGCGCGATCCGGTACGATGGCTCAGCTGACAAGCCGTTCCGCAGCTACTACGACTTCGCCGTCGACGAGCTGCCGCGTCCCGAGACCACGCTCGAAGGCCTCGGCAAGCTGCCGCCGGCATTCGCGCAGGGCGGCTCCGTCACCGCCGGCAATGCGTCGCCGATCTCCGACGGTGCCGCTGCCACGCTCGTGATGTCGCGCGCCAAGGCCGACCAGCTCGGCATCAAGCCGCTCGGCGTGTTCCGCAGCTTCGTCACGATCGGCGTCGATCCCGAGATCATGGGCATCGGCCCGCTGCCGGCGGTGCAGAAGCTGCTCGCGAAGAACAACCTGAAGGTCTCGGACATCGATCTGTTCGAGCTCAACGAGGCATTCGCGAGCCAGTCGGTGTACTGCCAGCGCGAGCTCGGCATCCCCGACGACCGGCTCAACGTCAATGGTGGGGCGATCGCGCTCGGCCACCCGCTCGGCTGCACCGGCGCGAAGCTCACCGCCACGGCGCTTTACGAGCTGCGGCGGCGCGGCGGACGCTACGCGATCGTCACGATGTGCATCGGCGGCGGTCAGGGCGCGGCGGGTCTTTTCGAGCGCACCTGACCCATGCTCGCCGCCCTCGTCCTCGCGCTCGGCCTCGCGATGGACGCGACCGCCGTGGCGGCCGCGCGCGGGCTGCTCGGCCGGCGCCGCGAGGCATTCATCCTGCCGCTGCTGTTCGGCGCATTCCAGGCCGGGATGGCGGCGATCGGCTGGCTGCTCGGCGTGTGGGGCGGACCACACTTCGCGGCGTGGGATCACTGGGTCGCGTTCGGGCTGCTCGTCGCGATCGGAGGCAAGATGCTCGTCGATGCGCTGCGCAGTGGCGGCCCGAACGCACGACCGGCGCGCGAGCCCGGGGTCGCCCTCTACTTGCTCCTCTCGATCGCGACGAGCATCGACGCGTCCGCCGCCGGGATCACGCTGCCGATGATCGCCGCCCCGCCCTGGCTGTCGGTGCTCGCGATCGGCGTCGTGACCGCGGCATCCTCGGCGCTCGGGTACCTCGCCGCTCGGAAGGCGGGCGCGCGGCTGGGCAGCCGGCTCGAGATGCTCGGCGGTTTGATCTTGATCGGGCTCGGCGTGCGCGTCCTCGTCGAGCACCTGTGATGGCGCGCCGGGACGAGTCGAGCTAGGCTCGGCGCGTGCGTACCGTCATCATTTTTCTGAGCGCGGTGATCTGGTTCTCGACCGGCTGCAAGGACAAGCCGAAGGCAGTGCCTGCCACCGGCTCGGGCTCGGGCTCGCAGAAGGTCGCGACCGGCTCCGGCAGTGCCGGCAGCGCGAAGCCGAAGCAGAACGAGCTGATCCTGCCGCCGCTCACGAACACGCCGCCGATCAAGACGACGAAGCCGCTCGACACCGCGAAGTCCAAGGAGGTCACCGAGAAGCTCGACTTCGGTGGCTTCACCAAGGACATCCGGCGCGCGGATGACAACGGGATCGACGTCCGCTACAAGACCACCGAGCGCCCGCGCATCGCGGTGACGATCAACGCGACCAAGTGCTTCGACTGCTTGCCGATGGAGCTCGAGAAATGGACGCCCAAGGCCGACAGCCTCAGGGTCCTGATCGGACCCGAGCTACAGGATCTCCCCGACACGACGTTCGACTTCGGTGCAACCGACGTCGGCGGCACCACCGTCATGTACACCTATCACGTCGGCTACTCGAGCAAGCCCGGCGACCACGGCGGCGGCGGCGCCTACGCGAACGCCTACGCGCTGTACTTCAACGACGGCGTGAACATGATCCGCGTCGTCGCCGAGTACAAGGATGACCAGCCCGCGTCGCGCGAGGACATGCTCAACCTCGTGCCGCGTGAAGACCTCGAGCGCGTGGCGAAGGCGTTCTTCGACGCCTACGTCCACGCGTGGGGCTGATCCCGATCACTTCTTCAGCGGGATCTTGCGGGGCTTCGCTTCGGCCTTCTTGCCGACCGTCAGCGTGAGCACGCCGTTCGCGAGGTTCGCGTCGATGCGCTCGCCGTCCGCCATGTCGGGCAGCGAGAAGCTGCGCGTGAACGAACCGAACTGGCGCTCGTAGAGCGCGAAGCTCTCACCTTCCTTGCGCTCCTCGGCCTGACGGCTGCCCGACACCGAGAGCACGTTGTTGTGCACGTTGATGTCGAGCTCGCCCTCGGCGACGCCCGGGACGTCTGCCTTCAGGATGAACGCGTCGTTGGTCTCCTTGACCTCGAACGCCGGGGCAAATGCGCTCGCGGGCCGCGCGCCGAACAGCGGGTCCCACGAGAGCAGCTCGCGAGCCATGCTGAAGGGGTCGCGATAGCGAACCGCCTGATTGCCACCATTGCCGTTACCGGAAGAATTACGAACGAGAGACATGGAGTCCTCCTGTGCAGGGAGAAAGGGTTGACTTGACAACCAACTCGATAACCACCGAGTCGCCGCGCGCAACGGGTTGACGCGCGCCGCCACGATGATTAGTTAGGCGAGCGGTTTTTAAACCTCGATTTTCGGTCAGGTCCCGAACAGCACGCGCACGTAACACCGCGGCTTGCCGTCGTCGCCCACGATCAGGCCGGCTGCGCCGATGGTGCCCGCGCTGTCGAACAGGCGGACGTGCGAATGGACTCGATCGCCGGCGAAGCATGGCTTGCGGTAGGCGATGTCGACGGCCCGCGAGCGGACGCGCAGCGGATGGCCTGCGGCGGCGAGGCGGCGCTGCGCGGCATCGAGAAATGTTCGGATGTAAACGAGCGAGTTGACGTGCTGGTTCGAGTCGGTCTGATCGAGCGTGAACACGATCGGCGTCGGGCCGGCCGCAAGGTCGTCAAGCCAGCGCGCACCGGCTGGCAGGTCGCCGGCGCTGGTCGCCGTCGGGAAGTCGTAGCGCGCCTCGGGGATCTCCGGATAGCCGGCGACGGCGAGGCGGGTGACGCGGCGCTGGTCGGGGGGCGCGAGCGGCCGCGTGAACGTGTGCTCGGCGAACAGGCGGCCGACCGGGGCCAAGGCGCCATCGGCCTGGCGCGGCCCTATCCGACCGGCGATGCCGCGAACGTCAGACCAGATCAACATGAAGAGGCGGGTGACCTCGGCGCCTTCGCGCGCGTGGGCGAGCTCGAAGCCGGCGTGAGTCTCGATCGGGCGGTCGACGCGGATCGGCTGGTCGAGCGTCGATAGCGTGAGCCGCGTGAGGATCGGCATCACGCCGGTTGCGAGCGCGTTGCGTGCGCCCTCGTGCTTCGCGAGCGTGGTCCGCCAGAGGCCGCTCATGGTCGGCGGCAGCGCGATCGGCATGATCCGGCCGTCCTGCGCGAGGTCCTCGTAGCGCAGCTCGGACGCCACCGTCGCGGACCGTTCGGGCGCGAACTGCGGCGCCGGCGGATGAGGGAACTGCATCACGCGTCGAATGTACAAGGTGTACGGTTCGCGCCGTGCTCGCCGCGTTACCGATCGATGACGTCCTGCCGCAGCTCGTGGCGGCAGTGCGAGATCGGCGCGTGGCGGTGCTCGTCGCGCCACCAGGCGCGGGCAAGACGACGCGTGTACCGGGTGCGCTGCGCGACGCCAGCGTGGTGAGCGGCGAGATCGTCGTGCTGCAGCCGCGGCGGCTCGCGGCGCGGCTCGCGGCGACCCGGGTGGCGAGCGAGCGGCGGGTCGAGCTCGGCGGCGAGGTCGGCTACGAGGTGCGCTTCGATCGCAAGGTCAGCGCGGCGACCCAGATCCGCTTCGTGACCGAGGGCGTGCTGACGCGGCGGCTGCTCTCGGATCCCGAGCTGCGCGGCGTGGGATGCGTGATCATCGACGAGTTCCACGAGCGTCACCTCGACGGTGATCTCGCGCTCGCGCTCGTTGCACGGCTGCGCGCGCGACGTCCCGAGCTCGCGCTGATCGTGATGTCGGCGACGCTGGACGCCGAGCCGGTCGCGGCGTACCTCGGCACAGCAACGACGCCGGCTCCGATCGTACGGTCCGAGGGCCGCGTGTTCCCGGTGACCGTCGAGCACCTCGAGCAGCCCGACGATCGCCACCTCGGGAAGCAGATCGCGGGCGCGGTGCGGCGAGTGGCGCAGGCGAACCTCGACGGTGACGTGCTCGTGTTTCTGCCGGGCTCCGGCGAGATCCGGCGCGCCACCGAGGACCTCGCGGACGTGGCGGCGACATTCGATCTCGCGGTGTTGCCGCTGCATGGCGACCTCACCGTCGACGAGCAGGACCGCGCGGTGAAGCCTGCGAAGCAGCGCAAGGTGATCCTGTCGACCAACGTCGCGGAGACCTCGGTCACGATCGACGGCGTGGTCTGCGTGATCGACAGCGGGCTCGCCCGGATCGCGCGGCACTCGCCGTGGTCGGGGTTGCCGTCGCTGCAGATCGAACCGGTGAGCCGCGCGAGCTGCGCGCAGCGAGCCGGACGCGCGGGTCGCACGCGGCCGGGCCGGGTCGTCCGCCTCTACACGAAGCACGATCACGACACCCGCCGCGCGTTCGAGGTGCCCGAGATCGGGCGCACCGATCTCGCCGGCGCTGCGCTCGAGCTGCACGGTGCGGGGCTGGCCGGACTCGGCGCGCTGCGCTGGTACGAGGCGCCACCGTCGGTCGCCGCCGCCGCCGCGGAGGAGCTGCTCGCACGGCTGGGTGCGGTCGCGGGCGGCGTGATCACCGCGCTCGGCCGGCGCATGCTGCGGTTCCCGGTGCACCCGCGGCTCGGACGGATCGTCTGCGAGGCCGAGACGCGCGGCGTCGCGAAGGAAGCCTGCGTGATCGCCGCGCTGGTCGGTGCGCGCGAGCTGCGGCTCGAGCGGCGCGGTCCGCAGGGCGCCGCGAAGATCTCGGCACCATCGGATCTGATCGAGGATCTCGACGCGCTGCTCGACGCCCGCAGCCACCACCTGCGCGCGGATCGGCTGCGCCGCGACGGGCTCGACATCGCGACCGCGCACTCCGTCGACAAGACGGCGAAGCAGCTCGAGCGCATTGCCCGCGACGAGCGCGCCGCGCCGCCGACCGACGAGGCGGTCGATCGCGAGCTGCAGATCGCGATCCTCAGCGGGTTTCCCGATCGCGTCGGCAAGCGGCGGGCGCCACGGTCCGCCGAGATTGTCTTCGCCGGCGGTGGCAGCGGCACGCTCGCGGGGAGCTCGGCGGTCGTCGATGCCGAGCTGATGGTCGCGGTCGATGTCGCGGAGACCGGCGCGCGGGGCGCCGCGAGCCGCGTGCAGATCCGGCGGGCCAGCGCGATCGAGGCGTCGTGGCTGCTCGACCTCTACCTCGATCGGATCGAGGAGCGCGACGAGCTGGTGTGGAACGCGCAGAAGGAGCGCGTCGAGCGCATCGTCCAGATGACGTACGACGGGCTCGCGATCGACGAGCAGCGTGACGTCGAGGGAGCGCGCCGTGCGGGCCGCCCCGCCGCCGAGCTGCTCGCGCGCCAGGCGATCGCCGCCGGGATCGAGAAGTTCGTCGACCGCGACGAGCTCGCGCAGTGGCGGGCGCGGGTCATGCTCGTCGCGAAGGTCGCGCCGAACAGCGGGCTCGTCGCGCCGACCGACGAGCATCTTGCGGAGGTGATCGGCCGCGCGTGCGAGGGCGCGATCTCGTTCGACGAGCTCCGCAAGTCGAGCCTGCTCGCGCTGCTCGATGCCGGCCTCGGCGAGCACCGTGCGCTCGTCGATCGGCTCGCGCCGACGCATCTCGGTCTGCCCCGCCGGCGCCGCGTCGAGATCCACTACGAGATCGACCAGCCGCCGTGGATCGCGTCGCGCATGCAAGACTTCTTCGGACTCGCGCGAGCGCCCGCAGTGGGCGACGGGCGTGTACCGCTGGTGCTGCACCTGCTCGCGCCGAATCAGCGCCCCGTCCAGGTCACGCAGGACCTCCCCGGGTTCTGGGTCAAGCACTATCCTGGATTACGGAAGCAGCTGATGCGCCGGTATCCCAAACACGCATGGCCCGAGGATCCGACGACGCTGATCGACGGTGATCGATGAGCGAGGCAGCTGACTTCATGGTGCAGATCCTCGCCGAGCCCGACGACGATCGGCCGCGCATGGTGTTCGCAGACTGGCTGATGCAGCACGGCGATCCGCGCGGCGAGCTGATCGCGGTGCAGTGCCGGCTCGCGCGCCACGCCACCAGGCACGAGGACGTCGGGCCGCTCGGGCCGCTCGAGAGCCGCGAACGGGCCCTGCTCAAGGGGTACGGCCCGGCGTGGACGATCGACGCCGAGACCCGCCTCAAGTTCTGGGGCGAGTTCGGATTCCGGCGCGGGTTCATCGAGAGCCTGACGTTCAACGGCGGGTACGAAGACGCCGTCGACCGCGTGCGCGTCGCCGCGCCACTGCTGCGCGCGCTATCCGTGCTTACGCTCGACGCGCTCGCGGCCTCGACCGCCCTCGCCGGGATCGAGGAGATCACGGTCCGCAGCGAGCACCTCAAGATCCGCGAGATCGACGCGCTCGCGGCCTCACCCTACGCTGCCGATGTGCGGCGGCTCGGCTTCGTCTACGGCAATCCGTCACAGAAGGAGCTGTTCGCGTTGATCGCGTCGCCACTTGCACTCGACGAGCTCGCGATGGGCTTCTACGGGGAGCCGTTCTACGGGCGCCTCGCGCTCGAGCACCTCGCGAAGACACCCGTTCGTGCATCGCTACGCACGCTGCGGATCCGCTGGCTACGACGCCTGGGCTTCATCCGCGAGCTCGGCGCCGCGCTGCCGAACCTCGAGACGCTGCAGCTCGAGAGCGCCGATCTGTCCGCCGACGACATCCACGCGATCGTGCGAGGCTTCCCGAAGCTCGTGTCGATTGATCTCGCGGACAACGTGCAGCGCATCGAGACGCTCGACCTCGCGCGGCTCCTCGCCGACGCGCCGAACCTCCGCCGGCTCCGGCTCTGCGCGCTCGGCCTTGGCGACCTCCACGCGATCGCGATCGCCGAGTCACCGGCCGCGAGCCGGCTCGTCCAGCTCGATCTCGCGACCAACAAGATCGGCGATGCCGGCGCGTTCGCGATCGCGAAGAGCGAGCACCTCCGAAATCTGATGAAGCTCGGGCTCGCGGCGAACGCGATCGGCCACGACGCGAAGCAGGCGCTCGGACGCGCGCCCCACCTCGGTGTTACGTTGATCGAGGTCTGAGCCGTCTGCGATAGGCTGTCATCGCCGCGCGCCATGGGGTGGCGGGTCTTGCACACCTGGAGACCCAAGGCCCCGGGCCAGTGGGGTCGCCGCTGGCCAAGTGCATGGATCAACGTGATCTGGACTACCGCCGCAGCGCGTTCCCGCGGCCTTCTCGTTGCACCTACGGCGAGCATGCGTATCACCTTCCTCGCGACGATCGCGGCGCTGTCGCTGACCGCGGGCTGCTCCCTCACGGATTCCAGCAGCATCGAGAGTGAGGGCAACCGGACGCACCCCACCGAGGAGTGCGGCTGCAAGATCGAAGGTCCCGGCCTCGGCACGGAAGGCATCTACGTCCGCATGGGCGGCGTGATCGCGACGCTCGGCGAGTGGGTTCCGAAGACCGGCTCGGCCGGCGAGTACGTCGGCTTCACGCTGTTCGTCGACAACGCACCCTCGGTCGGTTACGTCGTCAAGGCCGGCACGCAGACGTATCCGTCGCACGTGCTGAGCTTCATGCATCCCGGCGGTGCGGGCGCGAACGCGATCTCGCACGTCGACCTCTGCGACGACTGCCTCGGCGGCGACTGTGGCCCCGACTCGACCTGCCAGGATCCCGATGGCTGCCCTGGCGGCGATGGCGGCGGCGGCGAATGCGATAACCCCGACGGCTGCGAAGGCGGCGGGGGCGGCCCCGTCCTCCTCTAGGTTCCGCGGTACTTGACCTGCGGCTGCGACGGTCGCGCCATCGGATTCGCCGCGCTCGGCCATAGCAAGTGGTAGAGCCGCAGGCTGATCAGCAGCAGCGCGTACTCCTGCAGATCACCGCCGGAGTCTCGCAGCACCGAGAAGTTGAAGTCGACGAGCGCGAGCCCGTCGCTGATCACCTGGTTGAGATCGTCGATCGTCGGCGTCCGCACCGTGCTGTCGAACGCCCACGTGCTGAGCTTGGTGCGCAGCGCCTCGAACATCGGCTTGATGCGGATGTGCAGCGCGGCGACCCGGTTGGGGCGCAGCCACTGCAGGATCATACCGGCCAGCGCACGGCAGTCCCCGGCCATCGCCTCGGGCCCCATCGACGGCTCGACGAGGCCGATCATCGCGGGCATCACGGTGCGCGTCGCGGCAGCGCCTTTGAACAGCAGCGCGCTGGGCGAGATGTTGTGGTGCGCCATGCCGTGCTCGTGCAGCGCGGCGACCTGCCGGATCACGAGGAAGCCGAGCGCGAGCGCACCGTCGACGTGGAGGTCTGACTCGGCGATCCGGTCACCGAACCGCGGCTCGTCGACGTACTCGGTGAACAGCAGCAACGACGACGTGTTCGCGTCGTAGATCACCTTGTGCAGCGAGGTCAGCAGACCCTGGCGCACGCGCTTGAGGATCGGCCAGAAGAACTGCTGCCAGTTCTCGACCAGCGCACGCGGATCCTTGACCTTCGTCAGGTCGATCACCGTCACCAGCTTGGGGAAGATGTTCGCGTCCGGGAACGTGCCGGCGGCGACGAGGTCCGCGCGCGGCGACGCCAGGAACACCGCGTGACCGCGCACGCGACCGAGGCCGCGCTCGACGTTGTAGCCCCACTCGTTGACGGCTCGCTCGGCGGACTCGACGATCTCGGCGGTGATGCTCGGATCGATGCTCGTCGACGCGATCTCCGCTTGCGACTTCGCGCGCTCCTCGAGCGGCAACGTTCGCTTCTTGGGCTCGCGGACGCGCTCGTCGGGCAGCTCGCGCAGCACGCTGCGCAGCTCCTGCACCACCGCCTGCACCGACGGAAACCGCTGTGCCGGGTCACGCTCGAGGCAGCCCTCGATCACCGCTCGCAGCGCGGTCGGAAAGCCTTCGGGGTAGAACACCTTGCTGCGACCGCCGACCACGACGCCCTCGGCGATCCGGATCAACAGCGCCCACATATCGTCGGCGGGTCCATAGAGCAGCTGCTCGGTGAACAGCCCGTGGATCGCGCCGCCGATCGCATAGATGTCCAGCGCGGTCGTGATCGAGCTGTCCATCAGCGCCTGGTCGACCGTTTCGGGCGCGACCGACCAGCCGGGCGAGCCGAAGATCCGGCCCTTGTAGTAGCTGCGATACGTCTGGGTCGAGACGTCCTCGAGCGACATGCAAAGATCGAAGTCGAACAGGTAGGCGACGTTCGCGCCGTCGTCGACGAGGACGTTGCGCAGCGTGAAATCGCGATGGACGAGCCGCGCGGCGTGCAGTGTCCCGAGTCCCTCGAGCGCCTGCACGAGCAGCTTGGTGCGCGCGCGGGGCGTCAGGTTGTGGCTGGTGATCGCCTCGAGCAGCGTCATCCCCATGCGCGGCGTGACGAACAGGTAGTTGTCGGCGATCGGCGCCGAGACGTAGGTTGGCAGGATGTTCGGGTGCTCGATCGCGGCGATCCGCGCCATCGCGGCGAGGTTGTTGTGGTGATCGCGGCGCGTCACCTCGTCGGTGCGCAGCTGGTTCAGGTACGTCGCGTGGAAGACCTTGCCGACGACGCGCTCCTCGGCACCGGTCCCTTCGTCCTGGCGATCGAGCTCGTAGACCATGCCCATGCCGCCGTTCGCCAGGTGCTGGCCCGTGGTCCGGTAGATGTACCGGTTGTAGCGAAAGACCAGGTCCTTGCGCGCGAGGTCCTCGGATCGGAGCGTACCGATCGACGTGGTTTCGACCCAGGGATTGGTCATCCGTCGCCGCCGACCAATGTACGCCCAGCGGTGTGTACTGGGCAACCTTCGAGGTCTGCGTAACAGACTGATTTCACTTGGGTCCAGGCGACGTCGTGGCGGGGCGGTGTGTTGTCGCATCGCGAAGCAGGAAGCGTCGTCGCGACATCAGATGTGGTACCCACGCGTCGGCGCGGTTTCATGCTCGAGCATCGGTTCACCAAGCTCGTCGCCTTTGCGACCTTCGTGCTGCTCGTGGTCGGTGGCACCGTGAATCCGACGGGCTCGAGCCTCGCCTGCCCCGAACCTACCTTCGTGTGTCACGGCCAGCTGTTTCCGCCGATGACCGGCGGCGTGTTCTACGAGCATGGCCATCGGCTCGCGGCGCAGACCGTGGGCCTCCTGCAGATCATCCTGACCGTCCTCATGATCCGCCGTCGCCCCGACCTCAAGTGGCTCGCGTGGCTGCTCGGCGGGATGATCGCGGTCCAGGCGGCGCTCGGCGCGATCACCGTCGCGTACCTGCTGCCCTGGTACATCTCGACCGCGCACCTGCTCCTCGCGATGAGCTACTTCGGGCTGCTCGTCTACACCGCGTTCGTGACGCGACCCGCGCCGAGCGTCGTCGAGCTCCAGCAGCATCAGCGCCGGCGCACCGAGCTCGGCCGCGCGCGCACGTGGATCGGGATCGCGCTCGGCGCCGTGTTCGTGCAGCTCCTGATCGGCGCGCTCGTCCGTCACCTCGGCGCGGCGATGGTCTGCCTCGGGATGCCGACCTGCACGATCTCCGGTGCCTGGTGGCCCGAGGCAGGCGTCCAGCACCTGCACATGATCCATCGTGGCTTTGGCGTCGTTGTCGGCATCGTGACCACGATCGCGGCGGTCAAGGTCTATCGCGCGGCGCGGAGCTGGTCGGGTTTGCGTGCGATGGCGCTGGTCGCACCGCTCCTCGTCGTCGGTCAGATCGTGCTCGGCATCTTCACGGTATGGACGATGCGCGCCGTGCCCCTCGCGGTCGCTCATTTCGCCGGCGCGGCGAGCCTGTGGGCGCTCTGGCTGGCGGCGTGGTGTATGACGCGTTCGCGGATGTCGCGATCGATGTCATCCGGCGCCCGCGCAGATCACCCGATCCTCCACGCTGTCGCGATCAAGCTATGAGCACCGCCCTCGCCGCCAAAACCGTCGACCTGATCGCGCTCGTCAAGCCGCGCATCATGGTCATGGCGCTGCTCACCGCGGCGGGTGCGATGACCCTCGCCCCAGGCACCGCCTCGCTCGGCAACGCGCTGTGGCTGCTCGCCGGCACCGGCTTCATCGTCGGCGCTGCGAACACGCTCAACATGTGGCTCGAGCGCGACATCGACTGCCTGATGACGCGCACGAAGAACCGCCCGCTGCCGCAGGGTCGACTCGACGCGAGCTCCGCGCTCGTGTTCGGCGGGGTCCTCGGCGCGCTCGCGATCCCCTCGCTCGCGATGGTCAACATGATCACCGCCGCGCTCGGCCTACTCGCGCTCGTCCTCTACGTCGGCGTCTACACGCCGATGAAGCAGCGCTCGCACTGGGCCGTCTGGGTCGGCGGCGTCCCCGGCGCGATGCCCGCGCTGATGGGCTGGACCGCGGCGACCGGCCGTATCGAGCTCGCAGGGCTCGCGGTGTTCGGCGTGCTGTTCTTCTGGCAGGTGCCGCACTTCCACGCGATCGCGATGTATCGCCAGCGCGACTACGACGGCGCCGGGCTCAAGACCCTGCCAGGTACGCGCGGGGTCGCCGCGGCTCGCCGCGAGATCGCGATCTACCTCGTCGTCCAGGTCGCGATCAGCTTCGCGCCGGTCGCGCTCGGCGTCACCGGCATCCCGTATCTCGTCACCGCCGCCGTGCTCGGCGCGCTCGTCCTCGTGCAGGGCCTCGCCGGCGTGCGCGACGGCGACACCAGGTGGGCGCGCAACGTGTTCCTCGCGTCGATCATCTACCTCCCCGTGCTGTTCGCGGTGATGGTCCTCGACGGGCGCGCCTAGGCGTAACGACGATGACCTGGGAGCACCTGCACCCCGCGATCAACGCGGCCTTGAACGGGACCTGTGCGGTCCTCCTCGTGCTGGGCCGCCTCGCGATCGCGCGCCGCGATCAGGAAGCGCATCGCAAGCTGATGCTCGCGGCCTTCGCGACCTCCACGGTGTTTCTGATCTCGTACCTGATCCGGTTCGCGACGAGTGGCGCGCACAAGTACCCCGGCACGGGCTGGGACAAGATTCTCTACCTGATCATCCTGTTCAGCCACATGGCGCTCGCCATCGTGCTCGTGCCGATCGTGCTGCGCGCCCTTCTACTCGCGCTGCGCGGTGACTATGCGAAGCACCTGCGCATCGTGAAGTGGGGCTGGCCGATCTGGATGTACGTCTCGGTGACCGGCGTGATCGTGTACTTCATGCTGTATCACGTCGGCCCGGCGCTCCACGCCTAACCAGGATCGCGTTGAAGTGGATCCAAGGTACGTGATCGCGACTCCTTGAATGCGGCGACGTGGGCGTGGAGGTTGACGGCGACGGCGACGGCGACGGCGACGGCGACGGCGACGGCGACGGCGAACGTTGACGTTGACGGACAACGTCGAGGTGGACGCAACCACTGCTGGCGGTGGTCCGGGTGCGGCGCCCTGCTCCCTCCGCGATATTGGCCACGATCGACTGGGCCGCGCTGCGCAGTTGGGCGGCCAACTCGGCCTGGCCCTTGGGCAAATTCGAGATGACCTCGAGTGCGACCGATGCCGGCCATCACTACTTCATGGCGCGGGGCTCAGCGATGGAGTGTGCGGCCCACCTCGACGTGATGACGGCGATGGCAGTCGTTGATGCGGATCGCTATCGGCGGGGCATCGAGTTGCTTGAGCGTGTCGTCGCGATGCTGACCAAGATGTGCGACTTGTGACGAGGTCAACGTCTACGTTCGCGTCGCCGTCGCCGTCG
>JBKJUF010000690.1:0-11759 GCA_046590445.1 Kofleriaceae bacterium | reverse complement strand
CGAGCACCTCGAAGCTTTTGTGATCGGCCGCGACCTCGCGCGCGGTCGCGATCGCATCGGTCCCGATCGTGATGTAGCGGGTGCCGACCTCGGGCGGCGCGGCGGGCGGTGGGCTCGCACAGCCCCCGAGCGTGGCGCCGAGCGAGGCCGCGAGCGTGGCGACGACGAGCAGAGCGCTGCGCATCCCGACACTGTAGCGCACGGCGGCCGATCGAGCTGTCGGGCCGCTATTCGGCTTCGGCGAGGTCGGTGCGGTGGAGCGCCGAGGTGCCGCCCTCGGCGGTGACCCAGTGCACGACGGTGCCGGTCACGACGTAGCCGGTCACCGGATCGCGCAGCCGCTCCTCGAGCATGCCGTTGATCGCATGGTACTTGCCGCACAGCACGCCGTCGGCGGCGATCAGCAGCTCGCACGGATACGCGGCAGGCGGCGCACCGACGACGCGATCGAAGCCGGTGAGCAGGTCGCGCAGCCGGATGCCCTCGGCGGTGCGATGCGCGAGCTGGCCATCCTTGACCGTCGCCGCCATCGAGGTCGGCTGGAGGATCTCGGCGGTGTCGCCGGGCCGCGGGTACCGCGTCACCGACGTGTCCGCCTCGACCATGTACGCGAACGAGGCGTCGACCGCGATCACCCGGGCGTCGGTGCTCGACGTCGCGATCCGCTCGGGCACGCTCCCGGCGGTCCAGATCGCGACGAGCCCGGTGTCGCTGTAGAACAGGCCCTCGGTCGATCCGACGATGTGCGGGGCGAACGTCCGCATCGACTCGATCGCCGTCCCGACGCGACGGTTGATGATCTTGCCGCTGCCCTCGACCTCGATCCACGCGACCCAGTCGCCGGCGGCAACGACCTCGCTGACGGCGCCGATCGTCGGGAGCTTGCCGCGCACGGTCCCGTCGAGCCCGATCTCGATCACCTTGCTGTCGGTCGTGTCGATCGCGAAGAGCGACGTGTCGTTGATCGCGAGCCGCTGCAGGCTGCCGGAGACCTCGGCGAGCGGTGGAGGCCCGCTGTCCCCACCACCGCACGCCGCCACCATCACGGTCAGGGAGAGCCACGAGGTCGTTCGCATGGCGCGCATCCTAGATCACGACGTGGCGAGAAAGGCTCCTCATCGGATCCGGGGGCGCTGGCGGTTGCATGTCGGCGCGATCGCTTCCACGGTTGAGGGATGTACGCGGTCCTCGACGTCGCGATCGAAGCGGCCCACGCGGCGGCGCAGCTCGCGACGGAGCCGCACGCGCCGCGCGCCGATGCCGTCGGTGGCACGGGCGCCCGCTCGCTCGCCGGGGCGGACATCTACGTCCCCGAGAGTTACCGGCCAGACAAGCCGGTCGGCGCGCTCGTCATGCTCCACGGCGCGAACGGCAAGCCGAAGGGCCCGCTCGGGTGGCTCGAGCAGGCGGCGAACCGCGCGGGCTTCATCGTGATCGCCCCGAAGTCCACTGCCGCGAGTTGGGACCTCATCCACGGTGGCTTCGGCCCCGATGTCGCGCAGCTCGACGCCATCCTCGCGGCGCTGTTCGACGAGTACGCGATCGATCCGGCGCGCCTCGCGATCGGCGGGTTCTCGGACGGCGCCTCGTACGCGCTGACGCTCGGCATCGCGAACGGCACGCTGTTTCGCACGATCCTCGCGTTCTCGCCCGGCTTTCAAAACCCGCCGCGCCGTCGCGGGACGCCGCGGATCTTCATCGCCCACGGCACCGCGGATCCGGTCCTGCCGATCGCGCGGACCAGCCGGCGCATCGTGCCGCGCCTCGAGCGCCTGAAGTACGACGTCGAGCTCGTCGAGTTCGACGGGGACCACATGGTGTCGCGCGCGATGGTGACGCGCGCCATCGCCTGGTGGCTCGCGGCCCGTTAGAACGCCGCCGTGCCGTGACGGCGAGCGCGCTTTGCGCGTAGCGTGGAGCTGCATGCTGGTCCTGATCGCCGAGTACGCGTTTCTCCCGCTCGCCGGGAAGCGTGACGAGCTCGTCGATGCGGTCGATGCGCTGTTCGCGGGGCTCCACCAGAACGGCCAGATCTGGGGTGACCACGTCGCGGGCTGGGTCGAGGGCGCGCGCCGGGTGACCTGTCGGGTCCCGGGCTGTGACTCGCTCGATGATCGCCACGCGTCGGCGAACGTCCGCAACGCGCTCGCGAGCGTGCGCGCGCTGTGCGCCGAGCCGCCGCAATGGAGCGTCGTCGACGATCGCACCGGGGATCCGCGGAGCTGGCGCGACGAGAAGAGCCTCTACTTCTTCACCCACGTCTTCGAGCAGACCTCGCCGGTGTGCGCGGGCACCGACGGCGATCCGATCCCGCTCTACCTGCTACCGCTCTCCGAGGAGACCCGCGAGCAGCTGTTCTCGTGGATGAAGAAGTACCGGATGTACGACGAGGTTCAGCTCGACTGCGGCCCGCTCGAGCTCGACGCGTATCGCCAGCTCGCGGATCCACATGCGGAGCTCTCGCAGGACGGCCGCGAGCTGGCGCGCGATGTCGCGCTCGCGATCGGATTTCCCACGTACTACTACCTGATGCGGTACTGGGGCCGCCCCGGCGAGGAGGACCGGCCCTGCCCCGGCTGCGGCGGCGAGTGGCAGACCCCGGTGCGCGATCGCTCGACGAAGGGCCTCGGTCGCTTCGAGTTCCGCTGCGAGCCGTGCCGCCTGGTGTCGCACAAGGCGAGCAGCCTCGACGAGGACTCGGGTCATCCCGAGATCGGGGAGTGGCGCGGACCCGCGTCGCACGCCTCGTGATCACTTCGAGAGTGCGGCGTGGACATCGTGCGGATCGACCTGCTGTTGCATCGCATTGGCGACCGGATCCTCGCGATCGCGCACATTCGGTAGATCGCGGCGAAGCTCCTCGAGGAGGCTGACGATCTTCGTCGTCTTCTGCTCGGCGAGCAGGGCGACGTGGAGCTCGAGCTGCGCGCGCCGCTGATCCTCACGATCCTGTCGCGCCTGCGCGATCAGCACCATCGTGCTGACGAGCGCGGCGTAGAGCGCGATCGCGCCCTGCGTCCAGAAGAACGGCGGCGCGTCGATGGGCGCCCGGCCCGTCGCCATCAGAGACAGGTTCAGGCCGACCCAGCCGGCTACCGTAAAAATCAGCACGTAGAGCGTGCGGGGTCGTGCGAGTGCTCGCGCTCCCCTTTCGATCACGCGCTGGTGCGTACCGACCTCGCGCTCTGACTCCTCGCGCATCCGCTGGACGGCGTCGATGTTCTCCTGGATATGACCGGGAACGCTGGCGCGCGGCTCGAGCATCGTTCCTTGTACAGCAAACGGCGTTTAGTAGTTCCAGACCATGACGTTGCAGACCCGGACGTAACCGTTGCCGCCGGCGAGCATGCCGATGCGGGTCAGCGCGGTCGCGGCGCTCTGCTCGGTGCGGAACGCGTAGTCGCCGGCGAGCCGCGGGCCGAGCCCTGCTTCGTCCTTCGGCGCGACGTTGACCGAGTAGCGCTTCGCGGTCACGTCGACCTCCATGGAGACGCGATAGATGCCGTACGCAGCGTAGCCGATCGGCTGCGATGCGGCGTAGCTGCCACCGTTGCGCGCCTCGAGCTTGCCGCTCTGGTTGAAGCGAACGGCCGCGGCGAGATCCGCCTGCGCAGCCGGGGCGCCGGGCGACAGCCCGATCACGGCGTCGGTCGCGTCGTAGGGTACCTGGGCGTCGAACTGGACGCGAAACGTGCCGTCCTGCGCCGGGAACTCGAGGTTGACCCAGCCCTGACCTGCAACCGAGCACCACTCCGGGCCGACCACGAGATCCGCGATCTCGATGGTGGCGCCGTCGGTCTCGACGCGCGAGGCGATGGTGTCGACGCGGAACATCCCGGCCTGCTCGGCGAGGAAGCCATAGTTGGTGGCGAGCTGGACGCCGTTGGCCTCGACCGAGTAGCGGCGGTTCTCGAGGTCGATCGACATCACGATCGCGACCGGTGCGTTGCGGTAGTCGACGACGGCGTCCGCGCGATACGTGCCGCCATCGCGGACATCGACGAAGCCGTCGGGGTTCAGGCGGACGATCGGGCCGAGATCGGTGAGCGCGTCGACGCGGCCGTTCGCGAGGCCGACGACGGCGTCGATCGGGGAGGTCATCGCGGCGTCCGCGCTGGCCGTCCACCGGATCGTGTAGGCGACGCTGACGTCGTGGAAGTAGGCGACGAACGGGATCGCGGTGCTCGCCCAATCTGTGGCCGCGAGCGGAGTGGTCGGGTCGACAGGCGCCGGGTCTGGCTCGCCGGTGGTCTCGGACGGGTCAGCCGGGTCACCAGGCGCGCCCGGATCGGACGCACAGGCGCCCGCCGTGACCACCCAGACCGCTAGCAACGTCGTCAGACCACGCATCGGCTTTCCCCCTGTGAATGTCGTGCGAGTGGCCATGCTGCACGCGGCGTGCCCCCGCGCACGGGTCCCCACCGGCGATGGGAGGGCACTGCTCAGAAGCGTGCCTACGTCGCCCGCGCACGGCGTGCGATCGCGGTGTGTGCAGGCGACCGGCAGATGCCCGGATCCGCGGAGGTTGGAGGGTTAGCGCGGCGCGGCTCAGCGGCGCGGGTCACGGGGTCTGGAGCAGCGACATGAGATCTCGGGCGGACAGCCGAGCGGCGACGTCGGTGCCCTCGAGAATCCCCGCGACCAATGCGCGCTTGTCACGGTGGAGCGCGACGATCTGCTCCTCGATCGTGCCCCGCGTGATCAGCCGGTACACCGTGACGGGCCGGGTCTGACCGATCCGGTGAGCGCGGTCGGTGGCCTGGTCCTCGACCGCCGGGTTCCACCACGGATCGAGATGAAGGACGTAGTCCGCGGCGGTCAGGTTGATGCCGGTGCCGCCGGCCTTGAGCGAGATCAGGAAGACATCGGCTTCGCCGGCCTGAAAGCTGTCGACGAGCTTCGCGCGCTGGCGGGCCGGTGTCGCGCCATCGAGATAGAGCGCCTTGAAGCCAGCGTTGGCGAGCGCGCTGCGGACGAGCGCGAGGTGCGACGTGAACTGGCTGAACACCAGCGCGCGGTGGCCCTCGCTGCGCAGCTCCTCGAGGAGCTCGACCGCGCGGCGCAGCTTGGACGACGGCACCGTCGAGGTCGCGTCGTACAGCCGCGGATGCGACGCGAGCAAGCGCAGCCGTGTCAACGCGGCGAGCACCTGGAACCGGCGCTGCTGATCGCGCATGCCCGCGCCCTTCGCGGTGAGCTCGGCGACCGCGGCGAGCCGCGCATCGTCGTAGAGCGCCTGCTCCTCGTCGGACATCGCGACCGGCACCTCGATCTCGGTGCGCGACGGCAGCTCGCGCGCGACTTCCTGCTTGGTGCGGCGCAGCAGGAATGGTCGGATCACGCGCGACAGCGCGGCGCGGGCGTCGGGATCCCTGCCCTTCTCGATCGGCACGGCGTAGCGCTCGCGGAACTGCTCCCAGCTCCCGAGCATCCCGGGGAACACCGTCGCGAACAGGCTCCACAGCTCGCCGAGGTGGTTCTCGAGCGGCGTGCCGGTCAGCGCGATCCTGAAAGCTGCGTCGAGGTTCCGCGCCGCCCGCGCCCGCTGGGTCGTCGGGTTCTTGAGTGCCTGCGCCTCGTCGATCACGAGCGTCGCGAACCGGGTCGCCGCGAGCTCGGCGGCGTCGCGCACGAGCAGGCCGTAGCTCGCGATCAGCACGTCTTGCTTTTTCAGCTTCGCGAGCGACATGGTGCGCTCGGCCTGCTCGGTGTAGAGGATCGGATTCAACGACGGCGCGAACCGCGCGAGCTCGCGCACCCAGTTGATCGCGACCGACGTCGGGGCGAGGACGAGCGCCGGTCCCAGCTTCGCGCGATCGAGGAGCACGGCGATCGCCTGGATCGTCTTGCCGAGGCCCATGTCATCGGCGAGGCACGCACCGGTGCCCCACGCCGCGAGCCGGGTCAGCCACGCGTGGCCCTCGGTCTGGTAGTCGCGCAGCGTCGCGACCAGCGTCGCCGGTGGGCGAGGCCGCAGCGCGCGCGACGACGCGAGTCGCTCGGTCAGCTCGCGCCAGGGCTCCGCGGCCTGGACCTGCGCACCGGCCTCGGCGAGCGCGCGCATCGCGGGCGCCGCACCCGGCGAGAGCTCGAGGTGATCGCGCGCGCGGAACGTCTGATCGGCGACCGCCTGTAGCCGCTGCCGCAAGGTGTCCGAGAGCTCGACCCACCGCCGCTCGTCGACGCGGACGTAGCGCTGCTGGCGACGTGCGGCGTCGAGCAGCACCGCGAGCTCGAGCCGGCCGGACTCGAGCTTGATCTCGCCGGTCAGCCCGAACCAGTCGCGCTTCTTCTCGACGTGCACGCGCAGCGCGTCGGGAGCTAGCAGGCCACCGACGCTGACCGGGTGATCCACCCATTCGACCTCGAGCCCGTCCGGCGGCGACTGCAGCGCTTCGACGAGCTGGAGCGCAGCATCGGGCCCCGCTCGCAAGCCTTCGCTTGCTCGCTCCATCTCGGGCCCGCCGATCCGGAAGCATTGCGGCGGACCCTCCTCCACGTCCTCGATCGGCAGCCGCGCGAACAGCCCGCGTGCGTGCGCGAGCTCGCTGCCGAGATCACGGCGGACGTAGCCGCGCTCGCCGCCGCGCACGATCATCACGTCGCGCGGACCTGTGCCCGGCGAATACAGCGGTGCGCCCGGACCAGGACGCACGAACAGCTCGAGCTCGAGCGTGACATCGGGCAGTAGCCGCAAGCGGACGACCACCGTGATCTCGGCCGCGTGCTCCCTGCCCTTCAGCGCGTGCGGCACCGAGACCGGCAGCCGGCCCTCCATGCGCGCGAGCCGTTCGAGCAGCGCCGCGTGACTCTCGGGCGGAAACGCGTCGCCGTGGCGGTCGAGCACCTTCCAGAGCTGGCGCGCGTCGCCCGTGACCTCGAGGAGCAGGCAGCGCTGGCGCTCGGGCTCCGGCACGAACAGCGGCTCGCCGGGCGGGTGGGTCTGGAGCAGCGCGCCGAGGAGCCGCGGGCTGAACCGTACCCCGGCGACCGCGGGCTCGAGCCGGATCTGATCATCGGCGGCGAGCGCCTGGAAGCCGAGCTCGGCGCGCACGACCTCGATCGGCTCGTCGTCGTGATCGCTGGTGACTCGCGGATGCCCGACGAGCGCGAGGAAGGCCCGCGCCGGGTACGTGCCGGTATTCTTCGCGGGGATCCACGTCGCGAGGTCCTCGGCGATCCGGCGATCCTGCTCGGCGAGGTTCGCGCCGTGGTCGTCGAGTAACCGCGCCGGCGTCATTCGCTGGCCCGCGCTCATGCCGCCGCGCTTGGTCATCTTCTTGACCGTCGGCGTCAGCGACGGCGTCCCCAGCTCGTGCTCGACATGCCACCACACCTCGATCGCGATCCGTGGCTCGACGGCACGCGCCTCCATGCGATCGAGCTCGGCCAGCGCGCGCGCCCAGGCCGGCCGCAGTAGCTCGTCGGCGACCGTGCATGCTTCGCTCGCACGCGCCGGATCGGCGAGCACGTCGAGCGTGGCGTCGACGAGCGCGATGGCGTGCGTGCACGCACCCTCCCGAACCTCGCAGCTGCACTCGAGCTGGGGCGTGCCGCCGCCCGGCATCGTCAGCCGGGTGACGAGCGGGAAGGTGCCGTAGTCGCGGCTGCGGACGACGCGCTCGCGCTCCTTCCACGTGATCATCGCCGCGTGTGGATCGAAGGCCCACGTGGCAGAGGCGCGGGTCGCACGCGAGCGCGGCGAGGCGTGTGTGCGCAGCCTCGCGCGGAGCTGCACGAGCCGCGACCACAGCGACGCGAGCGCGGGGTCCGGCAGCGACGCCGGGCGATCGGCCTCCTCGATGAGGGCCGTGCGGACATCGGCCGCCGCCGCGTGGATCGCGTGATAGGCGGCGCGGGCGATCGCCTGGTCGACGCCCCGCGCGCGCGCATGACGGCCGGCTGCCTCGAGCGATCCGATGTCGCGCAGCGCGAGCCGCGCCAGCATCGCCTTGATCCAGAAGTCCTGCGGCAACAGCGCGAGCTCGGGCGCGATCACCTCGGCGGCGAGCGTGAGCACGTGTGCGACCTGGTGCTCGCTGACGAAGGCCTCGAGCTCCGCGCGATCTGCGAACACGTCGACGAGCTTCGTCGCGACCGGCACGTGAGCGGCGCGAGATGTCAGCTCGAGGTAGCTCAGCACGAGCGCGACCGCGTGCTTGCAGATCTCGTACTGCACCGGGCATGTGCAGTCGCTGACGAGCGCGCCGGCCTGCGCCGAGACCCGCACGTGATAGATCGCCGACCCCGCCACCACACCATCGATCGAGTCCTCACCGATGACGCATGACCGGACCCGGCCATCGCGCCAGTACGCCTCGCCCCGCGCGTAGCTGTGGCCGGCGAGCGCGCGCAGATGCGTATCGGTGATCTGGACGGCCTGCGGCACGGCGAGCGCTGCATCCTACTGGACGGCCGTCGACGCGACCATGCGAACAAGCGGAGGACGCCGGTCGATCGCCGTCGAGATCGTCGTCGAGATCGCCGGGCACGGCTGCCATGCGTCTGGCACCGGTCGCCGTCACGCACGAATGTCAGCCGCGTGCGGGCGCGGCCATGCGCGCGAGCGTTACAGTCGCTCCAGCTGATGAAGCCATCGGGGGACCCCCAGCGCCGGATCGGCGTATACGGAGCGACCCTCGTCGGGCTCGGCGGGATTCTCGGCGGCGGCCTGCTGATCCTCGCGGGGGTGGCGTTCAACAGCGCGGGGCCCGCCGCGATCCTCGCGCTCGTGCTGAACGGCGTCGTCGCGTGGATCACCGCGATGAGCGTCGCGGAGATCTCGTCAGCGTTTCCGGAGTCGGGCGGTGCCTACACGTTCGCGAAGAAGGTGCTGTCGGTGCGGGCGGCGTTCGCCGTCGGCTGGGTGCTGTGGTTCGCATACATCGTCGCTGCCGTGCTCTACGCGCTCGGGTTCTCGGCGTTCACGGTGATCCTGCTGCGCGGCATCGTCGACGCGCTCGGCTTCGAAGCCTCGGCGTGGCTCGGCAGCCGCAACTTCATGCTGTTCGTCGCGACCGCAGCGACCGTCGCGTACGCGATCGGCCTCGTGCGGCAGAGCGCGGGTGGCGGCCAGTGGGCGACGGTCGGCAAGCTGGTGCTGTTCGTGCTGCTCGTCGCGGCCGGAGCGGTCGCGCTGGTCCGCCAGCCACTGACCGATATCGGCACCGAGCTCGAGCCGTTCTTCAGCGGCGGCATCGGTGGCGTCGTCACCGCGATGGGCGTGATGTTCATCTCGCTACAGGGGTTCGAGATGATCTCGGCGATCGCCGGCGAGATCCGCGAGCCGAAGCGGACCATACCGCGCGCGATCTTCATCTCGCTCGCGATCTCGATCGCGGTCTACGTGCCGCTCCTGTTCCTCGTCGCGACCGCGGGCGTCGACGCCGGCGAGCACATCGCCGCGCTCGCCAAGACCAGCCCCGACACCGTGGTCGCGGTGGCCGCGCGCCGGTTCCTCGGCGAGGCCGGCTACTGGCTGATCGTCGTGGCGATCATCCTGGCGACGCTGTCGGCGCTCCAGGCGAATCTGCTGACCGCGTCACGGGTGTCGTTCGCGATGGCGCACGATCACACGTTGCCGTCGGTGATGGAGCGCAAGCACCCGACGCGCGGCACGCCGCTCATGGCGATCTACGCGACCACGCTCGCCGTCGTCGCGATCATGTTCATGATCTCGGATCTCGCGGCCGCTGGTGCCGCGGCGGGCCTGATCTTCCTGCTCGCGTTCGCGCTGACTCACCTCACCGCATACCTGGCCCGCAAGCGGGTCGGGCCGCGGCCCGTCGACGACAGCTACCAGACGCCGTGGTTCCCGATCGTGCCGATCGTCGGCGGCCTCGCGTGTGCGGGCCTCGGGCTGTTCCAGGCGATCGTCGTGCCCGACGCCGGTGCCGTGCTCGTGATCTGGCTCGGCCTCGGCGTGCTGCTCTACTTCGCGCTGTTCAAGGGACGCGCGGAGGCGGCCGATGCCTCCGCCGAGGCGCTCGACCCGCGGCTGAACCAGCTCCGCGGCAAGAGTCCGCTCGTGCTGCTGCCGATCGCCAACCCGAGGACCGCACGCTCGATGGTCGAGGTCGCGAACGCACTCGCTCCTACGGAGTTCGCGCGCGTGCTCTTGCTCGCGATCGTCCGGGCGCCGTATGCCGCCGAGGGCGATCCGCTCGCCCGGCTCGCCGATGCGCAGGACGCCGTGCGCCAGGCGCTGACCGCGTCCTACGCGGCCGGGCATGCACCCGAGGCGCTGATCACCGCGGCGCTCGAGCCGTGGGCCGAGATCCGCCGCGTCGCTGACGAGCATGGCTGCGAGAGCCTGCTGCTCGGGCTGCCGAACAACGCCGAGGCGTTTCTCGATCGCCAGCTCGAGGAGCTCGTGAACCAGGTCGACTGCGACGTCGCGATCATGCGCGCACCGGACGACTGGCGGATCGGCAACGCGAAGCGCGTGCTGGTGCCGATCTCCGAGCGCGGCGACGAGCACGAGCTGCGCGTCCGGCTGCTCGCCACGCTGTGCCGCGAGCTGCCGCGCGAGATCGTGTTCCTCACCGTGCTTCCTGCTGCCGCCGGTGACGAAGACGTTGCCGACGCGGTGCGCACGATCGGCCGGATCGCGAACATGAAGCTCCCGGTCACGCCGACGGTGGAGGTCGTGCGTAGCGATGACGCCGGTTCCGCGATCCTCGCCGCGGCCGCGCGCTGCGACCTGCTGGTCCTCGCCCTGAAACGATCTCGCCAGGGCCGGATGGCCGTCGGCGCGAAGAACCGGCGGATCGCGGTCGAGGCACCGTGCGCCGTGATCATGCTGTCTCGCCGCGCCGAGGCCATGAGCGAGCTGTACCGGCCGATCCGCGGCGTCGTGCAGGTCATCCCGTGGACCGGCCGGCGCGCCGAGAGTGAGGGCGCATGAGCCTTCCGTCCAGCATCCGCCGCCGCCTCCTGGTCGGGCTGATCGCGGTGCTCGTCGTGATCACGGCCGGCACGGTCGGTTACTGGATCCTCGGCGGTGGCCGCTGGACGCTGTTCGAGTGCCTGTACATGACCGTCATCACGATCACCACGGTGGGGTACGGCGAGACGCTCGCGGGCATGGACCAGGTCGAGTACGCGCGCGCATTCACGATCGTGCAGCTCGTGTTCGGCACGGGCGTCCTCGTGTTCTTCGCCTCGACGATCACCGCGTTCGTCGTCGAGGGCGACCTCAAGGATGCGCTCTCCGCCGGCCGGCTGAAGAAGCGGATCGCGAAGATGACCGATCACGTGGTGGTGTGCGGCGCCGGCTCGACAGGTCGCTACATCATCGAGGAGCTGATCGCCGCGCGAATCCCGGTGGTCGCGATCGACAGGAACGTGACGGCGCTGGTCGGCATCGCGACGCGGTTCCCGCGCGCCGATTACAGCTATCTCGTCGGCGACGCCACCGACGATCAGCTGCTGGCAGGCGCGCGCGTCGGGATGGCGCGCGGCCTGGTGGCGTCGCTACACGATGACAAGGACAACGTCTATATCGTCGTCTCCGCGCGGCTCGCCGGCGCGAAGGGCCGGATCATCGCGCGCGCCACGGAGGCCGCGAAGATCGAGCGGCTCCGCCGGGTCGGTGCGGATGGCGTCGTCACGCCCGACTACATCGGCAGCATGCGGATCGTCTCCGAGATGCTGCGGCCCACCGTGGTGCGCTTCCTCGACGACATGCTGCGCGACAAGCGGGGCTTCCGGTTCGACGAGGTCACGATCGCTGCGGGCTCGGAGCTCGACGGCAAGAC
>JBKJUF010000273.1:0-2685 GCA_046590445.1 Kofleriaceae bacterium | reverse complement strand
GGCTTCGTGATAGCCGTCGCCTTCGCCGGGACCTCGAGCCCGCCGCGGATGTAGTAGGCGAACTGTCGCGACTCGTTCGGAAACTTGTCCGCGGGCTCGTCCTTGGGCATCACGAACCGCTTCGTCGCCGAGTACACCCAGTCGCCCGTTTCGAGCGCCGCGAGGTAGCGCTCGACCGCGTCGCGCAGGCTCGAGCCGAGACACTCGAGGTCGCACTCGGTGACGAACGTCGTGATCTGACCTGCGGTGCCGGTCGCGCTCGGGTGGAGGTCGAGATATGTGTTGTCGCCATCCCACCACTGATTGCCGGCGATCGGGATGCGACGCGGGTGCCAGAGCACCGTATGCAGCGGGCCCTCGGTGCGATGTGCGGGATCCGGGAACTCCGCGGCGAGCTCCTGCTCCTCGGTCCAGCGCTCGAGAACGGCCGCGAGCGGCTTGAGCGGACCGCAGCCCGGCAGCCACTCGAAGACGTCGTCGCCCTCCTGGCCATCGGCCGCGAGCAGCGAGGCGCGGTAATCAGCTGGAAGCTGCAGACCGAGCTGCTGCTCCGCCGCCGCGATCGCTCCCTCGTCGAGCCCGGGGCGCAGCCCCAGGGATTTTCCCGCGTTTGCCTGCGCCCATGCCTCGAGTCGTCCCCAGAGCTCCTGCATCACCGCATCCTAACTCGTAGCCCGCACGCGGTAGCATGGGAGGGTGCCGCAACGCCTCGCGCACGAAGGGTGACCGGCGCCTCGCGATCGCCGCGCTGGAGCTCGCGCTCGTCGCGTGTGACGGTGCATGGTGCCGGCCGCAGCTCAAGCGCGACCTCGCGGCCGCCAAAGCCACCAAGTAGCTCGACGGGTCAGGCTGCGCGACGCTGGACGAGGAACCGATAGCCGGCGAGCAGGATGAGCGCACCGATGATCGACGCGAGGAAGCCCGCGCCCTGACCGTGCGCGTACCAGCCCATCGAGCGACCGAGGAAGCCCGCGATCAGCGAGCCAGCGATGCCGATCAGCATCGTCACGATGATGCCGCCCGGATCCCTGCCTGGCATGATGAACTTGGCGAGCGCGCCGACGATGAGGCCGATGATCAGCATCCAGAGAATGTGCATGCTCGGACCTACTGCGTGGCGCGTGCCATCCCGCCGAGGGGCGAGGGGCTTCGTGGCGCCCGCCTGGGAGCCGGACTGTGGCAGCGTGGCGTGACCGGGCTGGATCGCCCGTCGCCGAGCCCGTTCGCTCGGGTCGCGTCGGCGCGCCGACCGCCGGACGCGAGCTCAGCCGCCGCCGTGCGCCGTCCACGACCGGTCGTCGTCGCCTCGCTTCGGTGCAGAGCCGATGGCGATGGTCATCCCGAGTTCGATTGCCTTCAGCGCCAGATATTCTCGTGCCCACATCGTCGCGCTCGTCGAGCGCGCGAGGAATATGCGACAACCGAGAGGGAGGGACGATGACGTGCGGCCAGTGCGGCACCATGCTGCATCCCGACAGTGGCTTCTGCGGCGCGTGTGGCTGCGCCGTTGCGAATAGCCGGCCGCCGGGACAGCCGCCACCGAGCTATCCGCCGCCGCAGCAATCGAGCTACCCGCCGCCGAGCTATCCGGCGCAGCAACACGGTTATCCGCCGCCACATCCGCAACCCGGATATCCGTCGCCCCAGCAGAGTCAGCCGGCGCCGCCACCGCAGCGCTACCCGTCGCCGCAAGGTTATCCGCCGCCGCAGCATGGCTACCCGCCACCACCGTCGCATGGCTATCCGCCGCCGCCGCCGCAGCATGGCTATTCGCCGCCGCCGCCGCAGCATGGCTATCCGCCGCCGCCGCCGCAGCAGCACGGCTATCCGCCGCCGCCGCCGCAGCATGGCTATCCGCCACCGGGTCCACAGGGCTATCCACCGCCGCAGGACTATCCGCCGCCGGTGCAGCAAGATCCGCATGGCCATCCGCCGCCGTATGCCGGCAGCGCGCCGCTCGGGCCGTTTCCGATCATCATGCAGCGCGGGATGACGCGGCTGACCGGTCAGCTGTTCGTGTCACAGACGCGGCTGTTCTTCATCTGCGAGAGCCAGAAGGGCGGATTCGCGATGGCGCTCGGCAAGGGGCTCGGTGGCCTGGTCGGCGCCGCGATCTCGGTGTTCGGCACGCCGACCCCGGGCCAGGCCGCGCCGGTCTTCGACGAGCCCACGCTGTTTCGCGCCGTGCAGGAGCGCGAGGGCAGCCTCGTGATGGAGCCGCAGCAGATCAAGCAAATCAAGCACACGATGTGGACGCGCGGGATCTGGTTCAACGGCAAGACGTACGCGCTGCCGGAAGGACTCGAGAAGGAGCTCAAGCCCGCGCTCGGGCGCTGGTGTCAGGCGAACAACGTGAAGTTCGCCGGCCTGCTGTAGCGCGTGCTGGCGCCGTCGTGGTGTTGCCCGCGCTGCCGGCTGCTCCAGCCGGCGACGAGCCGCTGCGCGCACTCGAGCTCGGTCACCTCGGCGGTGTCGAGCGCGATCAGCGCCGCTGCGCTTCGCCGGTCATCGGCACGAACCGCACCGGGAACAGCGTCTCCGACGTCGTCCCATTGGCGTTCTTGACGATCACCTGGAGCTCCTGGTGCCCCGCCTCGCCGACCGGGATCACGAGGCGCCCGCCGACGGCGAGCTGGTCGATCAACGGGCGCGGCACCTCGTCGGGCGCGGCGGTCACGATGATCG
>JBKJUF010000364.1:0-11743 GCA_046590445.1 Kofleriaceae bacterium | reverse complement strand
GCGCGGACCTCCGAGATCGTCGGCGCGCTCGAGTCGGCCTCGGGCGCCGACAAGCTCGAGGACGCCCGCATGAAGCAAGTGCGCAGCGTCGGCGAGGGTGTCATGAAGACCATCCAGGGCAGCCGGAAGCCCGACTTCGCGATCCTGATCGACAAGCGCGGTCGCGTGGTCGCGCGCGTCCAGCTCGACGAGAACGACTTCGGTGACGTGCTCGCCGGTCGGCCGCTCGTCGACGACGCGCTCGCTGGTTATCTCCGCGACGATCTGTGGGTCCAGAACGGCACGATGTACTTCGTGACCGCATCGCCGGTCGTCAAGCGTGACCCGCCGGTCGAGTATGTCGGTGCCATCGTGCTCGGCCATGCGGTCACGAACGAGCTCTCGAAGAAGCTCGTCGGCTCGCTCGGCGTCGATGTCGGCTTCTACCTCGGCGGTGACACGGTCGCTGGCAGCAAGACGCTCGCACTCGACATGACGCCGATGTCGGCCGCCGTCGCGAAGCTCAAGGGCGATCTGTCCGGTGACTGCGCTGCGACCCACCCGATCCAGGTGCGCGCCGGCAACGAGGACTACACGGCGCTCGTCGCGCGGTTGCCCGGCGAGGCCGCGCAGAAGAAGGCCTTCTATACGGTCTACACGAAGCGACCGCAGGAGCTCGGGTTCGCCGCGACGCTGAAGATCGTCCGCCAGGGCGATCTTTCGATGGCCACCTTCCCGTGGATCATCGTCGGCGCGGTGTTCCTGATCGCGCTCGCGGTCGGCATCGGCCTGATGTTCTTCGAGGCGGACCGCCCGCTGCGCCGCCTCACCGCAGATGCCGTGCGCCTCGCGAAGGGCGAGACCGAGCGGCTTGCCGAGGATGCCCACCCCGGCAAGTTCGGATCGATCGCCCGCAGCGTGAACATCGCCATCGACAAGCTCGGGCGCGATGCGAAGTCCGCGAAGAAAGATCTCGATGGCCTGCTGGGGCCCGCGCCGGAAGGCAGCCTCGGCACGATCGATCTGCTCGCGACCGCGCTGCCGAGCTCTCGACCTGGTGGTCCCGCACCCGCGGTGGCCGCGCCGCCGACGGAGTTCCGGTTCAGCGGCTCGGGTCCAACGCCATCCGGCCCGCAGCATCCACGACCCGGTACGCCGCCGCCAAGACCCGCGACGCCTCCACCGTTCAAGGCCGTCCAGACCCAGCCTGGCGTCAGCCCCGCCGCGCCGAGCGCGAACGGCGGATCACGTCACCCGACACCGGCCCCGCTGACGGTCCCGCTGCCGGCGCCGGCCGGGGTCTCGGCGCCGCTGTCCCTCGACGATGACATCCTCGGCGGCTTCGAGTCCGAGGGGCGCAGCACCGTCGATCCCTACTTCAAGCAGGTCTACGACCAGTTCGTCTCGACGAAGCAGAGCTGCGGCGAGCCGACGGCCGGCCTGACCTACGAGAAGTTCGCCGAGAAGCTCGTCCGCAACCGCGATGATCTGTCCGCGAAGACCGGCTGCAAGGACGTGCGGTTCACGGTCTACGTCAAGGACGGCAAGGCAGCGCTCAAGGCGACCCCGGTCAAGGACGAGGCCTGAGTCACACGGCGCCAGCAGCGATCAGTCGTTCGCGCAGGCGCTGCGAATCGGCGAGGGCCTGTGCGGTGCTCGGGCGCCTCGCCGGATCGGGATGGCCGATCCGCAGCAGGTGCTGCTGGACCTCATCGGCGACGGTCGGGTAGGGCGCGAGGACGGACGCCGGGAGCATGAAGTCCTCGGCGCGGCGGATGCCGGCCATGAGGCGCTCGCGTGACCATGGGGTCCGCGCCGTCAGGTTCTCGAACAGGACGACCGCACTCGCGTAGACATCGGATGCCGGCGACAGCTCGCCACGCCGCTGCTCGGGAGCCATGTACGCGATCGTGCCGATCGCTTCCTTCTTCGCGACGGCACCGACCTGGCCGGTCGCATCGGGCAAGTGGGCGACCCCGAAGTCGCCGAGCATCACCTCGACGCCGGGCAGATCGACGTCGCGCCGGAACATCAGGTTCGCGGGCTTGAGATCGCAGTGGACGATGCCGCGGCGGTGCGCGGCGGCGAGGGCCGACAGGACCTGGCCGTGGCGCTCGATCGCGCGGCGGAGCGGGCGAGGGCCGCGCTCGCGCAGCACGTCCTTCAGCGTGCCGCCGGCGGCGAGCTCCATGACGATCCGCCGCGACGCCTCGTCCATGTCGAGGACCGCGACGACATTCGGATGGCGCAGCGAGGCCATCACGCGCGCCTCGTGGAAGAACCGCGCGAGCGCATCGGCACGCTCGGTGCCGGCGAGATGCGGATGCAAGAGCTTGATCGCGACGTCGCGGTCGAGCTCGGCGTCGCGCGCGAGATAGACGACGCCGGTCGCGCCGCGCCCGAGCTCGCGAACCAGGCGGTAGCGCGCGCCGGCCTGCACGCCGGCGACGTCTCCACCCGCGATCGTCTCGCCCGCGACCGGTGCGGCGCGGCCGACCTGCTGGCGCAACCGATCGACGCGGACTCGCACGTTCGGATAATCGACATTGCGGCCGAGCACGGCCTCGTAGTGGCGGAGCGCGCTCTCGTGATCGCCCCGCTTGCGCGCGTGCTCGGCGAGCAAGTAGTGCGCGCGCAGCGCGAACGGAGGCTCGGCGGTCAGCTTCTCGAGGTGACCGATCGCGGCCTCGAGCTCGCCGCGCTGCTCGTAGCGCTCGACGAGGTTCGCGCGCAGCGGCGCGGTGGCGGGCAGCGGGATCTCGGGGATGCTGAGGAGCTTCTCCATCCACTCGATCGCCAGGCGCTCGTGACCCGAGCTCCACACGCCGTCGACTCGCTTCAGCACGTCGGGGCCGCTGATCTGATCGCGCCGCGTGCCCTCGGCGAGATCGGCCACGAGCTGCGCGAGGAACGCATCGTCCTCGCTGCCGAGGTGCACGGGCTCGGGCACCACCGGCGGTTCGATCACCGGCGGCAGGGTCCTCCCGCCGGGCCGTCCGAACAGCCGCTTGAAGAAGCCCGCCATCAGCCGATGTCGATCTCTTCGCCGCCGGCGACGACGCGATCACCGCGGATCAGCTGGACCCGGATGTCGCCGAGCGGTTCGTCGTTGAACGTGACGTCGCGACACGTACCACGGCCGAGCAGGGGACGCCCGCGCTGGAACACGAGGTCGAGGCCGAGCCCGACGGGCGCGAGGTCGAAGCGAGTCGCATCGCGTGCGGCGATCAGCGCGACCCCGCGATCGAGGCCACCGGCCGCGCGGACGACGAGCACGCCGTCCGTGCACTCGAAGTCGAGCAGACACTCGTCGCCGAGCGCGAACCGGCCGCTACCGACGAGCGGCACCCGCCCGGCGAGCGGCAGCCCGGCGAGCGACGTGCCGTTGCGCGAGTCGAGATCGCGGAGCACGAACGTGTCGCCCGACCACTCGATCTCGGCGTGCTGGCGTGACACCCCGCCGGCGCGCAGCGTCAGGTCACACAGCTGATCGCGGCCGAGCACGAGCTTCGGCGCGCCGCACGCGACGATCAGCGGCTTGGTGCGGCGCTTGAGCTCGACCTTGCCCGCAGTCAGCATCGCGGTGTCGAGCTGATCGAGGAGCCGGCGGTACTCGGCCGCCGCGCTCGTGGCGGCGACCGCACGGACCAGCTCGCTGCGCGCCTCGTCGCGCCGGCCCACGCGCATCGCGGTCTGATAGCCGGCGAACGCGTCGGCTTCCTCGCGCGCCTTGCCGGCGGCATCGTCATCCTTCGCGAGCGCCGCCTCCATGCGCTCGACGAGCCCGCCCGCCGAGTACGCGTTCGCGGCCGCGAGGTGATCGCCGATCGCCTCGAGCGCCTCGCCGGCGAGCGCATGATCGTCGCCGCGGACGAGCAGACCGGCCGCCTCGCGCACGCGCTGGCGATCGCGCTCGGTCGCGATCCCCTCGGCCTTCGCGGCCTCCCACAGCGCGCGGCCGAGTGACGCGGCGGCCTGCCGCTGGAGCGCCGGATCCTCGCCGGCCCACCGCATCGCGTCGCGCAACGCCGCGAGCTCGGTGTTGCGACTCGGGGCGCGTGCGGCCCGCGCGAGGTGCATGCGCACCGCATCGGCATGCTCGCCGGCGAGGCCGTAGCGTTCGGCCGCGAGATCGACGTTGCCCGACGCCTCGGCCGCCACCGCGGCGCGGTAGTTCGAGGAGAACATGCGGCGGAGGAACGTCACCGTTCGCGAGTATATCGTGCGCCGCGCGGGTGGCTCGCGCGCGCCGCCGTCTAGCTAGCGCGGCAGGGGCTGACCGAACTTCGCCTGGTAGTCCTTGGCGAGCTGGTCGAGGGCGGCCTTGTCCTTCGCGCGATCATAGGCCTTCGCGAGGGTCCGCCAGGCCTGACCGAGCTCGGGGTCGATGCGGATCGCCTGCTTGAGCTTCTCGATCCCGGCGCGCGTGCCGCTCGCGTCGCGCAGCGCGATCACGCCCGAGAGATAGAGCGCCCACGACGCGTTCGGATCGCCCGCGAGCGCGCGCTGACAGGCGGCCCGCGCCGCGCCGATCTGACCGACCCGCAGCGCGAGATCGCAGCGCGCCGCCGCGACCCCGGGCGCGCCGGGCCACTTCTTGTCGGCGGCGGCGAGCGTCTTCTCGGCGTCGCCATACTTGCTCGCGTAGACCTGATCGAGCGCGGCGCGGATCGCGGCGACCAGCAATGCCTCGTCGGTCGGGGCGACGAGCTTGGTGCCGCGGGGGATGCCGTAGCGCGCGCGGACCTGGCCGATCTGCGCGGCGATGGGATCGTTGTCGAGCTTGGCCTTCGCGATCGCCTCCTCGGTCCACGTCAGCATGCCCATGCCCTGGTAGGTCGCGATCAGCTTGCGCCAAGCGTCTTCCTTGCCGGTGGGCAAGTTGCCGATCTTACCCTCGGCCTGCACGAGCTCGGCGCGCGCAGCCTTGATGTCACCGATCTTGACGAGCGCGGTGCCGACCGCGAGGTGCGGCGTCGGATCGCCGGGCGCGAGCTCGCTGGCGCGCGTGCACGCGGTGCGCGTTGCCTTGTCGGCGATCCCCGGCTTGCCGAGCATGATCTCGCAGCGCAGCTGGTGGATCGCGGCGTTGCCAGGATATGCGGACAATAGATTGTCGAGCTCGGCGAGCGCGTTCACGGTGTCGCCGCGCCCTGCGAGGGCCTTGATCCGCGTGTACTGATCGTACGCGGCGGGCGGCACCTCGGCGGCGGTCTTGCCGGCTCTGGCAGCGTCGAGCAAGTTCCGAATCCGCGCGGTGACCTGATCGCGATCGGCCTGGATCCAGCCGCCCCACTCGGACTTCTCGATTGCCTCGAGCAATTTCTTCGCGATCACCTGCGCGGTCTCCTCGGCCTGGCGGGCATCGAGGGCGAGCGTGATCAGCTCGCGATTGCGCTCCGAGGATCCGCTCTGCTTGACCGAGTACGACGGGTGCTTGATCCACGCCGGATCGGTCTCGGCGATCGCGCCGAGCGTCGTCGCCACCCCGTGCAGCAGCACGACCGCCTGCTTGTGCCGGCGATGCGCGGCGAGCACTTCGATACGCTCGCCGTCCTTGAGATCGGGCAGCGAGCCGGCGAGCGCGGCAGCCTCGGGGCGCTCTGCCCAGCCGCGCACGATCACGTGCTTGGTGAGCGGCTCGGCGTAGACCAGCTCGCCCATCGCCTTGGTCGCGTTATCGGGCGGCGCGATGTAGCCGAGCACCCAGGTCACGCCGTCGCCGTTGTCCTCGGCGGCGAGCGCCTGCAGCGCCTGGTGCGGCTCGCCGGTGCGGTTCCAGTCCTTGAAGCCCTCGATCGCGAGGCGCACGCCGGCGAGCGGCGTCAGCACCTGGTTCGCGTAGTCGATGTGGTCGCCGATCTCGTCCTTCCAGCGCGGCAGCGCACGGATGCCGGCGTCGACCCAGACCCTTATCTGTACGGTGCGCGCGTCGCCCTCGCGGGGCCGATCGATCTCGAAGCTCGCGGGCAGATGCTTCGTTAGATCGACTGCCGACCGCTCCTGGATCTGCCCGCCGCCACACCCGGCGACGGCGGCAACGAGCATCGTGATCGTGACGAGCACGCGGCCGTCGCATCGCATGCCACGGACTTTAGCGTAGGATGCGCGCCGTGCTGCTTCTCGACGAGCGGATCCTCAGCGATGGCACTCACGCGAAGAGCTGGGCCTCCGCCAGGGGCGCGCATCTCCACCTCCGCGATGACGACGGCACGGAGGGCGAGCTCTCGGTCGCCGCGGTCGACCGCGTGATGACCCGGTACGGGCGCGCGCTCGACCCGGCGATCCCGGTCGCCGGCGACGCGCTCGAGCTCGCGGGCGGGTTTCGGCTGCGCCGCCTGCGCTACCACGCGCCGGTCGACGCCGAGGCCCGCGACTACCTCCTGTGGGAGCGCCCTGGCGAGGAGCCGCTGTGTGTCGTGGCGACCATGGCGACGGCCGCCCTGCGATATCTGGTGATGCGGCTTGTGGCGGAGCGCCCTCAGGAAACTGAGACGTGAGACCGGGAACACAACACATTCGGGGGTGTGGGACCCGTCCTACCCAGCCTCCGACGAGCACTTGAGGGTGGCACGGCGGCTGCTATCTCCAGGGTCCATGTGCCGGTGGTGGATCGTGCTCGTCCTGATGGTGGCCTCGGCCACTGCGTGGGCGCAGCCCGGCCCGCCGACGGCGATGACGGTCCAGGCCCAGGAGGCCGCGACCGCCTCCGAGCGACGGGTGCTCGCGCTCAACGCGCAGCGCAACGCTCTGCACGCGCGGTGGGAAGGCGAGCTCCGCGCCATCGATCGGCTCAAGCAGCAGCGCAAGTCGTGGCGTCAGGAGCGCGAGCTCAAGGACCGGCTGTCACAGGCCAACGAGACCGCAACCGCGCTCGCCAAGGTCACGCGCGAGCTCGCGACGGCACAGAGCCAGCTCGCCAGGGCACGCCGCGTGCTGGTCGGCGCGATCGACAGCGAGCTCTCGGGTGGTGCCACCGGCACGCGCGCCGAGCAGCTTGCCCGCCTGAAGTCTCAGCTCGTGCCGCAGGTGAAGCGCCCGGTGCGCCGCATCGTGCTGCCGAACCTCGATGTCGATCCGAACGCGGACCCCGAGGATCTCGACCAGCAGGCCTCCGAGCTGCGCAACGCCGAGTCCGAGCTGCAGCGCCAGATCGCCGGCCTCGAGAAGCAGAGCAAGGATCTCGAGCGCGTCATCGAGCTGCGCAAGTCGCACGACCGCGCGATCGTCCTCGACCGCCGCGACGACAGCCAGCCGAGCCGCAATCCGCAGCAGGCATCGAACGGCCGCGGCTTCGGAGCCGACGAGGCCTCGCCGCAAGATGGCAGCACGACCGGCACCGGCGACGGTGGTGGCGCCGAGCCGCCGCCGAGCTTCGAGGCCGAGGCGTCGATCGTGCTCTCCGAGGTCGTCGATCCGTCCACGATCGACACGTTGAGCCGCGCGCAGCGCTCCGGTGACCCCGGGCAGCGCCTCAAGGCGGCCGCGAAGACGCGCGATGCCGTGAAGGCCAAGCTCGAGCTGCTGCGCCAGAAGCGTGCTCTCGTCGAGCAGCGCGCGAAGCAGCTCCGCAAGTAGCCCGCGCGGCGCGGGCGGGTCTGGCGGGGCTTGTCGAGTCTCGCGCGGCATTGTCGCGCAACGCTCGATCTTCGCAATTCTCGGCGGGCTGATCACATGGCGAAGCGTCCGGGGCGTTCGCCCGTGCGGATCGGCTTGCCGCTGCGTCGCCAGCCCTCTCGCAGGAGCCAGGTCTCCGGCGACGCCGATGGCCATGGCACGTAGCTCGCGGGCAGGTTCGTCGTCGTGTAGTCCGCCCAGCCCGTGAACGTGACCGCGGTGGAGTAGGGGTCGAGGATCGCGGCGCGTTGACGCGGTCCACGGAGGTCTTCTTGATGACGGCGCCAGTTGTTGAGCACGTATGCGAGCGTGTTGCGGACCTGGCGTGGCGTGGTGAGCGCCGTGGCGTGATAACGATACGCGAAGACCTTTCCCGTGCGCCCGTATCGCGCGTTGATGCAGCGCGCGAGGCAGATCGAGAAGCTGCGCATCCCGCTCACGAGCGCGGCCTTGTTCGCGGCCTCGATGATGAGGTGCAGGTGGTTGTGCTGCAGTGACGCGTGGACGATGCGAAAGCCTGGCAGGGCGGCCGCCTTCGCGAGCGCTTGGCAGACCGCGAGGAAGCCCGCCGCGGTGCGCAAGCGCGGCACGTCCTTTCGCACGCGCATCACGATGTGCACGGGATGCCGAGAGACGTGTTCGGGTCGCACGCGATGCAGCGGGTCGCGTCGGTCGCGGCTCTGCTTGCGACCGGCACCGGCACGCTTGCCTCCCCAGGTGCGCTTGTTCAGAAGCAGTTCTTGCTGTTCGCCCGCCATCTTGATTAGGGCTATAATATTAGTCACGGCTCAGATGTCAAGCACCCGTTCGCACCAGCAAAAGGTATAGATCGAGTAGAACGCTCGGTGGCGCCGTGGATCCTGTGGACACGCGCTGCGGCTGGCGACGGGATCGCTGTCGCGCGTGCCCACAGCCTCCACCGCGCTTGCCCTCGCGTCGGCGTTCCCTTTGAAGTTTCTAATGTTGGTGCTTTGTTTTGGGTTGGGGGGGGGTTCACGGACAGCGCGCTTCACACAGTTCAACTCTTCGAACCAAACCAAAAATAAAAAAAGCGGAGCGCGTGCGCGAGGGCTAGCGCGGTGGAGCCTGTCGGGCACGCGCGATGACGCCGGCTGTGTCCGCACCGGCGCGTGTCCACAGGATCCACGGCGCCGCCGAGCGTTCTGCACCGACGGACGCCAACACCGCACGCTGGTCTCGGATGCGGACTTGTCGAACCTGACAATGCCAGGCACGTTCTTCGGACGCTCTGAGATCGTGCGCTGCTCGTTTCGCAACTGCGATCTCCAGTTATCCACGATGTGCTGGAACGAGTTCGTCGACGTCGATGTTTCCGACGCGTGCCTCGCCGATTGCGATCTGCGTGCCTCGACATTCGCAGGCTGCCGTTTCGCGGTGATAGACGCGCGGCTTTAGCGCGGCTCAGCGGTGATAGACGCCGCCGAGATAGACGAGCTCGCGGCGGAACGACGTGTCGAGCGTGCCGCCGAGGTCGCGCCAGATCGCGCCGCGTGCCTCGAGCGACCACGCCTCGGTCAGCTTGCGCGCGATGCGGAGCTGCAGCGAGCTGCGGTTCGCGTCGTCGAGGTTCGTGAACTCCTGGTGCTGCAGATCCTTCTGGACGACGACGCCATCGAGATACTGATCGATCTGCAGCGTCGCGAGCGCGGTGCCGATCCACTTGCCCGGTAGGTCGCTTGTCGTCGACACGGTCGCGCGGTGCCGGATGATCGACTGGCCGTAGCTGTTCGAGTCGATCACCGTGAGCTGGTAGCCAGCGGCAGCGACCACGCGATCGACCCAGGTGAGCTCGACGCCGGCGCGCTGGTAGCGATCGCGGCGCGCGAGCGTGGTCGGCGCGAAGCACTCGGGGCTTGGCGGTGCACCGTCGGGACACGCGCTCGCCCGCGCGCGGCTGTCATACGCACGCGCCTCGAAGCCGACGATCGTCGCGAGCTCGACGCCGCGGGTGCCACCCGACGGTTCCCACAGCGTGAGGTCGAGGCGCGCGCTGATCGCCGCGCCGATCCAGTCGAAGTCGTGGTCCGGCTTGTATTCGAAGTGACGCGGCCCGACCGCGAGGGTCAACGATCGGTCCTCGGTACCGCGCAGCACGAGCAGCGCGTCGGCGCCGAGGTTGCGAAACGTCCGCGCGCCGACGTCGTCCGCGAGCGGCAGCGCATCGGCGAACACGAGGCCGATGCCCGCGGACACCGGCCGCTTGCCGATCGCGTGCACCCACCGGAGATCCGCGGTCAGCAGCGCCACGTTCTCGGGCGTCGCTTCGTCACCTACAACCAGCCGCGAAAGCGACTGCAATGCGAGTGCGAACGCACCGCCGGCGACGACGCCTCGATGATCGACCCGCGCCCCGACCCGGATCACCGAGCCGCCGAGCCGCTCGGTCTCGAGGCCCGCGCCGGTCTCCACGCGTTGCAGATTACTGTCGGCCTCCGCACCACCTTCTACCGTCACTGCGGTCGGCGACGCGTGCGCCATGGCAGGCAGCAGGCCGAGGCAGACGACCCCGCTCGCCAGCGTTCGCTGGCTCGCTCCATCTCGGGCCGCGCGACGCATGGTCGCAGCCTATCGCATCGCCACGATCCGCGTGGTACGCAGCCAGCCATGCGCGCCGTCCTCGTCGTCGTTCTCCTCGCGCTCGCGGCCTGCAAGGGTGACGCTCAGAAGTGCGAACAAGCCAGCCGCAACTACGCGACGCTGATGTACTGGAAGAAGGCAAACGCCCGGATCGAGGCGCTGCCCGAGGCGGAGCGCAAGGGTGCTCGGGACAAGGAGCTCTCGAAGTTCACCAATGCCCTCGAGGGCGACGTCGACTTCTTCGTGCGCCAGTGCCAGTCGGCAAACAACGACGAGCAGGTCGACTGCATGATCGCGGCGAAGACCGCCGAAGCCGTCGCCAAGTGCGCTGACCTCACGAAGCCATAGCCGACGGCGAGCAAGTAGCAAGCTGCGCCCCGACCCTCCGGTGCTACGATGGAGACGTGTCAGCGGACCTGTCGCCCGACGAGCAGCGGCTCTGGCAGATCGACCGCCTCGATCGCCGGGTCGGCTGGCTCGATCGCTATCGCCGCGTCCTCGCGATCGGGTTGACCGCGGTGATCGGACCGCTGGTGATCTGGCGGATCACCGGCTGGCTGCCAGAAGGCTGGCCGGGCATTCACGCGGTCGCGCTCGCGGCGATGCTCGCGATCGTGATCTGGTACGCGATCGAGGTCGGCCTCGTGTGGCTGACCGCGCTCTGGGAGACTGACTGCGCGCGGCTGCGGCGCGAGCGCGGCGTCCCGCGCGCGATCGTGGTCGAACGTCGCCGCTAGTCTGAAACCAAACCGGGCAAAAGAAAACGGCGGCCACCCTCGCGGGCGCCGCCGTTCTCGAAACGTGCGTGGTGACTGGACTAGAAGTCCATGCCGCCCATGCCGCCCATGCCGCCCATGCCGCCGCCGCCATGGCCGCCACCGCCACCGCCGGCACCCGCGCTCTCCTTCTTCGGACGCTCGGCGATCATCGCCTCGGTCGTCAGCAGGAGGGACGCGACCGACGCCGCGTTCTGGAGCGCCGTGCGGACGACCTTGGTCGGGTCGATCACGCCCGCCTTGACGAGGTCGCCGTACTCGAGCGTCGCGGCGTTGAAGCCGAACGGGCCCTGGCCCTCGCGGACCTTGGACACGACGATCGATCCGTCGACGCCGGCGTTCTGCGAGATCTGGCGAAGCGGCTCCTCGATGGAGCGCCGCACGATGTTCACGCCGAACTGCTGCTCCTCGGAGAGCTTCAGCTTGTCGAGCGCGGTCTGCGCGCGCAGCAGCGCAACGCCGCCACCGGGGACGACGCCCTCTTCGACAGCCGCGCGGGTCGCGTGGAGCGCGTCCTCGACGCGAGCCTTCTTCTCCTTCATCTCGACCTCGGTCGCAGCGCCGACCTTGATCACGGCAACGCCGCCGACGAGCTTCGCGAGCCGCTCCTGGAGCTTCTCCTTGTCGTAATCGGAGGAGGACTCCTCGATCGCGTTGCGGATCTGCTTCACGCGCGCCTCGATGTCGGCCTTCTTGCCGGCGCCGTCGACGATCGTGGTGTTGTCCTTGTCGACCACAACCCGCTTGGCGCGACCGAGGTCGCTCATCGTCAC
>JBKJUF010000332.1:0-2711 GCA_046590445.1 Kofleriaceae bacterium | reverse complement strand
GCCGCGAGGCCAAGGCGCGCGCCGACATCGCGAAGACGTATGCCGGTCGATTCGCGCGGCTGCGCAACCCCGGGCCGCTCGATGCAGCGTCCGACGTCGTCAACGCGGTCAGCGCGGCGCTCGATCCGCACACGACGTACCTGCCGCCCGCCGACAAGGCCAACTTCGACATCGCGATGACCGGGTCGCTCGAGGGCATCGGCGCGGTGCTCCGCGAGCGCGATCACTACACCGAGGTCGTCGAGCTGGTGCCCGGCGGCGCGAGCTGGCGGCAAGGTGGCCTCGGACCCGGCGATCTGATCCTGTCGGTCTCGAACGCGGGCCAGGAGCCGGTCGACGTGTTTGACCTGCGGATCGACGAGGTCGTGAAGATGATCCGCGGCAAGAAGGGCACCGTGGTCCGGCTCCGCGTGCAGAAGCCCGCGGGCCACGAGGAGACCATCGCGATCACGCGTGACGTCGTCGTGATCGAGGAGGCCTACGCGAAGGGCGCCGTGCTCCAGCGCAAGGGCCAGGCGGCGTTCGGCTACATCCACCTGCCGAGCTTCTACGGCGGTCGCGACGCCAAGCGCAACGCGGCCGAGGACGTGCGCCGGCTGCTCGGCGAGATGAAGACACGCCAGGTCACCGGCGTGATCCTCGATCTGCGGAGCAATGGCGGCGGTCTTCTCGGTGACGCCGTCGAGATGACGGGGCACCTGATCGAGCGCGGTCCGGTCGTCCAGGTCCAGGACAGCCGCAACCAGCGCGAGGTCCTCGGCGACGATCAGCGGGGCCTCGAGTACGACGGGCCGATGGTCGTCCTCGTCGATCGGTTCAGCGCCTCGGCGTCCGAGATCGTCGCGGGCGCGCTGCAGGACTACAAGCGCGCGGTCGTGGTCGGAACCACGACCCACGGCAAGGGCACCGTGCAGACGCTCGCGGACCTCGATCGCGCCGCCGGCGGCAAGATCGAGCTTGGCGTCCTCAAGATCACGATCCAGCAGTTCTTCCGGATCAGCGGCTCGTCGACGCAGCGCGAGGGCGTCGTTCCCGACATCATCCTTCCCGACCCCGCCGGGCACATCGAATCGGGCGAGCGCGAGCTCGAGCACGCCGTGGCGTGGTCGCAGACGACGCCGGCGACGCACGACACCTGGCCGGCGACCTGGAAGACCGCCTCGCTCGTGCAGAAGAGCGCGACCCGGGTCGCAAAGAATCCACTGCTCTCGAAGATCGCGTCGACGACGCAGATCCTCAAGGCACGCGCGCAGCAGACCAAGGTGCCGCTCGCCCGGCCGGCCTGGGAGACCCGGCGCAAGGAGCAGCGCGCGGCCCTCGATGCGGCGTCGCCGGACCTCAAGCACGCCGCCGCGAACTTCGCGGTCAAGGCGATCGAGGATCCGGCGATCAAGCCAACGGCGCCGGGCCCCGGTGGTAGGACCGACGATCGCGCCGTCAAGTGGAGCGACGCGCTCGCGCGTGATCCGTGGATCGACGAGTGCGTCCACATCCTCGCGGACATGACCACGAAGTGATCGCCGCGGCCCCGCGCTAACGACCGGCGCCCGCTACGCGTTACGCGGCGAGATCGCGCTCGACACCGTCAGCTGGGTCTGCCGGCTGCGGGTCTCGATCTGGATCTCGACCGCCTCGGCATCGATCGGCACGTACTTGGCGATCACCGCGGCGATCTCGTTCCGCATCTCCTGCAGGCGAGCGCCGTCGAGGCCGGTGCGATCCTGCGCGAGCACGAGGTGGAGGCGTCCCTTCGCGACGTCCTTGCTCGACTTGCCCGCGATGAAGTTTTTGATTTCGTTCCACATGGTCAATTCCTCAGGCCGGCGTCGCGGACAGGCCGAGCGCACGGCCGATCCGGGTGAAGAAACCGACGCCCTGCGGGTCCTCGACTTCGTGGCCGGCGAGCTTCTTCGCGATCGAGATGAATTCCCGGGCGGCGACCGACTTGCCCTCGAGCACCGCGGGCACGCCCTTGTTGGTCGTCGCGATCACCTGATCGTCCATCGGGATCGCGCCGAGCAGCTCGAGCGCGAGGATCTCGATGACGTCCGCCTGCGAGAGCATGTCGCCACGCTTCACGAGGGCTGCCGAGATCCGGTTGACGACCAGACGCGCCGGCACGTCCGCCGCGGCGAGCAGGCCGACCACGCGGTCTGCATCGCGGATCGAGGAGACTTCCGGCGTGGCAACGACCACGGCCTCGTCGGCACCGGCGATCGCGTTCTTGAAGCCTTGCTCGATCCCGGCGGGGCAATCGATCAACACGAAGTCGTGCGTCGCCTTGAGCTCGAAGATCAGGCTGCGCATCTCCTCGGGGGTCACCGAGTCCTTGTCGTCGGTCTGCGACGCGGGCAGGAGCCACAGGTTGTCCATGCGGCGGTCCTTGATCAGCGCCTTCTGGACCGTGCACTTGCCGCGGATCGCGTCGACCACGTGGTAGACGATGCGGTTCTCGAGGCCCATGACGACGTCGAGGTTGCGCAGACCGATGTCTGCATCGACGAGGACAACGGAGTGGCCGAGCTGAGCGAGCGCGGCTCCGAGGTTGGCGGTGGTGGTGGTCTTTCCGACCCCTCCCTTGCCTGATGTGATGACGATGGCTCGACCCATGGCGTGACTCCTTTGGACTGCTGGACTAGATGCTGGAAGCGAGGTTGCGCGGCAACTTGCCTTGATAGCGCTCGACGACGATCGCGTCGCCGGTGCACGAG
>JBKJUF010000294.1:0-17510 GCA_046590445.1 Kofleriaceae bacterium | reverse complement strand
GCAATTCGTCGATCGATATCGGCAAGCTTCGAGAGAGCGCGTTCGCGAACGCGGTCACACGGCATCCGCGCCGATACTCGCAGGGTCAAGAGTCCCTTCACTTCGGCAAGCGAGAATCCGAGCGCCGTGGAACGTCGAACGAACGCCAGGCGGCGGACCGCCTCGCCGTCGTACTGGCGCTGCCCAGCCGAGGATCTGCGCACCCGACCGAGCAAGCCTTCGCGCTCGTAGAAGCGAACCGCATCGATCGACAGCTCGGCCTGATGGGCGACCTCGCCGATCTTGAGCGTCGGCTCTGCAACGGCGGCTCTGGCGATCGGCATGAGGGCACCATAGAGCTGGAGTCGACTCCAGGGGCAAGGCATTTCGGCGCGCGGACGCCGGCTCGCCGCGCTCGGTGAGCAGATCGCGCCTCGCGACGCTTCACCCCGGCGCGGCGGTGAGCGTGGCACCGCTCGCGTCGCATTGGCTTACTTGTTCGCGGGCCGCACGAGGTATGCCGTACTACTCGCCCGGCATCGGCTTGCTCGGATCGAGCTCGCAGTCGTCGAACGGGTTCTTGATGTTGTCGATGCAGATCTTGATGCGCTGGAGGACGCAGAGCGCGACCTCGGTCTTGCCGTCGAACACGAGTGACACGGTGCCCGGCTTGTAGCCGGGGTGCTTGCACGTGATGGCGAGCCTGGCGCCGAACGGCTGCTCGACGTTGGTGCCGCCGGGGCCGCGGTAGCCGGTGCCTTCGTAGAGCGTGGCGCCCTCGGGCTTGGTGATGACCTGGATCGAGATCGTGCCGCGGCCGTTCGGCGTCTGGACGATCACCGGGCGGACGCCGGCATCAGGTATCCGCGCGATCCGACGGCCCGCATCCGGCTCGACGATCACGATGTCGAGCGCGTCGGCGGGGGCCTCGCGGAGCAGCGCATCGGCGGGAACCTCGACGACGACCGCGTCGGAAATGGCTTCGGTGACGCCGGCATCGCGGTGCGCCGCTGCGGTGACGACGCGGTCGCGGCGGTGCACGACGAAGCCGATCGCGGCGGCCGCGCCGCCGAGGATCAGCGCGAACAGCAGCACGATGGGCCAGCGCCGGCCGCGGATGACGCGGGTCTCCTCGGTGAACACGTGCTCGAACGTGATCGGCTTCTCGTGGGCCACGAACTCGGGCTCGTCGCGGAGCCGCCGATTCGTTGGTGCCCGCGAGCGCGGAGTCGCCGCCGGCATGACCTCCGAGACCGGCATCGCGACGACGATCGGCAGCGAGTCGTCGAGCTTGGCGGGCGCGCTCGGCGCTCCGGCCGGGGCAGCGATCGGATCCGCGCCGGGCGGCAGGGGCGCGAGCGCATACACCGGGCTGCCGGTCACGCTCTGGCCGACCGGCGTCTGCAGGCGATCGAGCGCGACGAGCACGTCGGCCATCGAGGCGAACCGCTGCTCGCGCTGCTTGGCGAGCGCTCGCATGATCACGCCCTCGAGCTCGGGCGAGATGTCGAGATCGGGGCGGACCTTGCGTGGCGGCTCGACCGGATCGAGCATCTGCATCGTGAGCGTCCGCACCATGGTGTCGCCGCGATGCGGTACCTTGCCGGTGATCATCTCGTAGAGGATCCCGCCGAGCGCGTAGACGTCGACGCGGGCATCCGTGTCGCCGCGTCCGGCGGCCTGCTCGGGCGCCATGTACTCCGGCGTGCCGAACACCGAGCCAGCGCGGGTCAACCGGGGCTCGTTCGCGGCACCGGGTTGCGGCGCGACCTTCGCGATCCCGAAGTCGACGATCTTGACGAAGTCGGGACGTCCATCGCGATCGACGAGGAACACGTTCTCCGGCTTGAGATCGCGATGAACGATGCCCTTGTCGTGAGCGGCCCCGAGCGCCCGCGCGATCTGTACGGCGATCCGGATCGCGCGCTGCATCGGGAATGGCGCCGCGGCGCGGAGCGCGCCCCCGAGCGTCGGACCCTCGACGAACTCCATCACCGAGTACGTCATGCCGTCGGGCGTGGTCCCGAAGTCGGTGACGTCGACGATGTTCGGGTGACCGATGCGCGACGCCGCCTTGGCCTCCTGGACGAACCGCTTGATCGTCGCGGCGTCGCGCATGACCTCGCGCTTCAGCACCTTGATCGCGAGCGGCCGCTCGATCACCGCGTGGCGTGCGGCAAACACGACGCCCATGCCGCCCTCGCCGATCTTCTTGTCGACGAAGTAGCGGCCATCGAGCGTCTGGCCGACGAGCTTGTCGTAGCCGCTCTCGCGCGGGCGCTGGCCCTGATACGCCGCGAGCGCCACCGCCGCGTCGCCCGATGCGGAGACCGCACGGATCTGCGAGTCAGGTGCCGGCCGGGTACGCGCCGCGTGGACTGGCGGTGGTTCGGCGGACGGCGTCGGTGACAGCGGGGGCGTCGGCGACAGAGGTAATGTGCTGCGCCGCTGCTCGAGCTCGGTCGGCGCCTCGACCGCGGCCATCGCGACCGAGAGCTGGGTTCGCTGGACCACCACCGCCGCCGCCGCCAGCGCGGTGCGATCGAACGGACAGAAGCCGGCCTCGTCGAACGTCCGCTGACACGACGGGCAGACGAACGCGCTCACCGGCCGGAGCGCGCGTCCGGATACAGGTTCGTCCGGAAGTACGTGAAGATCTCGTTGTCCGCGGCGATCACGATCACCGGCTTGCCGTCGAACGGCATCACCGCGACGGCACGCCCGAACTGCTGGTTCGACTCCGGTTGCGCGTCATACAGCTGGAGCATCGGGGCCGGGTTGATGCCGGAAGTGGTCGAGATCTCGAACACGAGCGCCTGGCCGCCGTTGGTGCCGTCGATGATCGCGTTCGGATAACCGGCGACGACGTGGTGCTTGCCGGCGAGCTCGAACACGGTCGCGGTGCGCAGCAGGCGATCGGTGCGCGGCGCGCCGACCGTCGCGAGCGTCGCGAGCTCGATGACCTGGAGGAAGCCGTCGCCGGCGTCGGTGTGACCCTGGAGGACGGCAAATGATCCGAACGTCAGGATCTGCGCGCCGGTGCCGGGCGAGAACCCCGAGGCGACGGGCCCTGCGAGCGGTGCGACCGAGGTGCCGGTGTTGTCGCCGTCGGCGGGCGTCGGGTCCGGACACCTCGAGGACCGTGCGCCGTTGAAGATGCCGCCATCCCAGAGGTAGAGGTCGCCGGTTGCGGTCCACACCACGACGTCGTCGTAGTCCTTGCCAACCTGGCGAACCGCGCCGAGGCCACGCACGTTGATCGGCGTCGCGCCTGCGGTGAGCTTGCAGCGCGGCTGCGGGTTCGGGACTGTCCCGAAGAACGTGCCGAATACACGATCGTCCTGCGCGACGAGCGTCTGCGACGCCTGCACGCCGGCTGCGTCGTCGAGGTTCGGCGCGACCATGTATGTCGCGGCATCGGGACGGCCCGGGCCGAACAGCTGATGCGGCGTGAGCTGGCCACTCGGGCCGCGCAGCACGGTGATGCTCGCCGAACCGCCGCTCGTCACGAATGCGACGTCGTCACTCGCTGGATCGGCGAGGAAGATCGGATCGGGCTCGATGTTGCCGAGGCCGAACTGGCTGTTGAGCTCGAGCTCGTTGGTCGCGACCGAGACATCGCCGGTCGACGTGTAGACGAGCTCGTTGTAGAGCGCCTGGCTCGCGCCGAGGACTGCGAGCTTGCCGCCGGTGCCCGCACGCTGGCCGCGCTGGATGGCGACGGCCCAGTTCGCCGAGTCGTTATCGGGCTTCTCGGTCGACTCGACCCAGGCCGCGGACTCGAGGTCGTCGAACTCGCTCCACTTGCAGCCACTGCTCGCCACGACCGCGAAGGCCCCGAGGCCGAGGCTGGTCATCAAGGTCTTCGCGATCACCACTGCACCTCCATGCCGACGCCGGCATAGCCGGGCGCGATCTGCGGCGTCAGCGCCATTGCGCGGACATCGATGAGCCCGGTCGACGGTGCGCCCTTGTCGCGGAACGTGTAGTAGACCGCGGTCAACGCGGTGACCCCGGCGAGCACGAACGTGACGTCCGCGGCGATCGCGAAGATCTTGCCCTTCGTGTAGCGCGGGTCGTTGGTGTCGGGCGGCGGCTCGCCGGCGGCGATCTCCGCCTCGAGGTCGTCGCGATAGCCGTTCGCCTTGAGGCCGAGCACGATGCCGCCCGCCGTGAACGCGCCGGCGATGACGTACGCGAACACCGCATCGCTGCGGCTCGGCGTCGGCGCGAGCGTGACCTTGATGTTCGCCTCGGTCTTCGCCTGGATGTTGACGCGCCGCGAGTACGTCTTCATGCCCGGCCGGGTCACCGTGATCGTGTGGTCTCCCGCGGGCGCCGACTTGAGGCATGGCCCGCGCTCGCACGCGATCTTGCCGTCGATGTAGACCGTCGAGTCCTCGATGCCGAAGCCGATCACGTTGATCCGGCCGACGGGCGCGCCCTTGAGCTGCGCCTTGACCTCGTGGGTGCCGCCCGGGACGACGTCGACCTCGATCGAGTACTCGTCGTAGCCCTCGGTGGTCACCCAGAACACGTGCTTGCCGGGCTTGATGTTCTGCGAGTGCGGCGTCTTGGCGACCGCGCCGACGGACTTGTCGTCGATGTAGACATCTGCGCCCGGCACGTTCGAGGTGATCTCGATCCAGCCGAGGAAGTCTTCCTTGCCGAGCACCGCGCGCAGCACGAACAGCTTGCTCGGATCGGCGGCGACCGTCGACTCCGAGACCATGAAGCCACGCTTCTCGACGATGACCTTGTGCTCGCCGTCGAGCGAGCCCGACCACGGGGTGGTGCCGAATGCGCCCTGCTTCTTGTCGTCGAGGTAGATCGTCGCGCCGGCCGGCTCGCTCTCGATCACGACGAGGCCGCGCACCTTGACGTCACCGAGCTGCTGGACCTCCGCCGACGGTGCCGCGGGTGGCGGCGCGGCCGCCGAGCCGGTGTTCGCGGCCGCGGCATCCTTGATCCGCTTGATCTCGGCATCGAGGACGCCGATCGCCTTCTCGACCTTCCCCTTGTCGCCGGCCTGCGGATCGGCTGCGAGGTACTTGCGATAGGAGTCGACGGCCTTGGTGTACGAGTCGACGTCGGACGTCTTCTTCCCCTTCATGTGGAAGCTCGCGCCGACGTTGTAGAGGAACTGCGGGAACGCGCGCGCGTTGTACGCTTCCTGAAAACCGGCGGCGGCCTCGTCGTACTTGCCCTGCAGATAGTCGAGCTGCGCCTGATCGAACGCGGCCTGCGCCTTCTTCAGCGCATCGGCGGGTTGCGCATCGGCGGGTTGCGCATGTGCCGGAGCTACAATGAGTGGCACGACCGCGAGCGCACAGAACAGCATCACGATGAACGACCAGATCGTTGACTTCATCAAGCTCTCTCCCGGGGCCAGGAGTGAATCCTGGCCCTTCCATCTCGGCCCGCAAAAGCACCGCGACCCTATCACACGGCGCCGACGAACGTGACGTTGCCAGCGACGGGCGCTCGCGTCGTACGGCACTGGTTCGCGGGGGCTTCCTCGTCGGCGTGGCCGAGCACGAGGCCGAACAGCACGACATCGGTCTCGGCGATCGGCAGCCGCGCGCGCAGCGTCTCCGGATAGGCCGCGACCGCCGCCATCGGGCAGGTATCGATGCCGAGCGCGGCCGCGGCCGTCAGCACGTAGCCGAGCCACACCCCGACGTCGACAAACGCGTACGGACCGAGGCGTCGATCACACGCGACGATCGCGACGTGCGGCGCGTCGAACAGCGCGTAGTTGCGCAGCCACGCGTCGTAGCGCCCGGCCTTGTCCTCGCGGGCGACGCCCATCGCGCGGTACAGCGCGGCCCCGCAGGCGATCCGGGCTTCCTTGTATGGCGACGGATAGTCGAGCGGAAACGGCACCTCGGCGTGCGGCAACGACGTCGTCGCCGCGGCCTGGAGCTCGCCGGCGAGCACGCCCGTCACCGGCGGCTCGGTGACGATGACGCGCCACGGCTGGACGTTGCACCAGCTCGGCGCGCGCTGCGCCGCCGCGAGCAGGCGCTCGAGGACCGCACGCTCGATCGGCTCGGGGCGAAACGCGCGGATGCTACGGCGCTCGAGCCAGTTGCGCTCGAGCTCGGCGACACCGTCCGGGTTTGCCCCCGCGCTCACCGCGCCCTCTGGAGCTCGCGGAACCGGAAGATGCCGGTCGTGTGACCGTCGGAGAAGTGCACGCCGATGCCGTAGTTGCCCATGAGGTTCATGTCTTTGATGATGATGTCCTCGGGGACCGTGCTCGGATCGAGGAGCCGCTCGCCGGTCGCCTCGGACTGGCAGTACGCGCACGCGCAGCGAAGCCGGAGCTCGCGGGCGCCATAGACGTCCTCGGAGTTGTCGTCCCAGATGAAGCGCACCTCGGGCTTACCGAGTCCGATGATCTCGAGGGGCATGGGCATGGTGTCCGCATACCAGATCGGCAGCCGATGTCACCAGATCGTCTCGACGCCTTCGAACCGGCGGACCTCGGCGTCCTGCTGCGCGAGCAGGATCACGCGCTCAGCTCGCGCGCCACTCGTCGAGCATCTTGGCCTTGAGCACGCTCTTCGAGACCTCGCTCGTGAGTCGATTATGACCCGTGTCATGACCATGGCCAACTCGCGCGCCAAGTCCAGGCGATTCGATCGGTCGTAACTGGGCAGCGAGGTGGTGCGCCTGTACGGTACGCGCGTGCCGCCGGCTCGTACTCCTCGCTCGCCAGCGGCCTCACGCCCTCGCCAGCGCCGCAGCCTGTCGATGCCGCGCACGCCCGGTCGGATCTGGGCCGACGGCGATCGCGATCTCGCCGAGGGACTGATGGCCGCGCTGCGCGCCGCGCAGGACGACCGCCAGGGCGAAGAATCGATCGCGGAGTCGCTGACCCATCCGCTCCACAGCTATCCCGCGAAGCTCCACCCGGCGACCGCGCGCATCCTCGTCGAGATCGTCGGCCAGAGCGCGCGGCGGCCGCAGCCGATCGTCGATCCGTTCTGCGGGTCGGGGACGACGCTCGTCGAGATCCGCGCCGCCGGCATGCGCGCGATCGGCATCGATCTCAACCCGCTCGCGGTGCTGGTCTCGCGCGCGAAGACGTACACGGTGCCCGCGCGCCGTCGCAAGGAGATCCGCGACGCGGGTCACGAGATCAGCGGGCAGGCGCTCGCCGCCGGCAAGGCCGCGCGTCGCTCCGGCGCCGCGCCCGCGCCGATCCGCAAGCCGACCGGCTTCGATCCGAACGCGCGCAACCGCCGGCTCGCGAGCTGGTACGCGCCGCACGTTCGCCGCGAGCTCGAGATGATCGCCGCGGCGCTCGACGATCTGCGCGATCACGACCCCGAGCTCGCCGACGTGCTGACCGCGTGTCTGTCCGCGATCCTCTACAAGGTGTCGTCGCGCACGAGCGATACCGATCCGACGTGGGTCGAGAAGAACGTCCCGCGCGGCGCGGCGGCGCGCTACTTCGCGCAGCGCGTGGAGCTGTTGTTCGCGGGGCTCGGCGACTTTCCGCCCGGTCATCCCGCGGAGGTCTTCGAGATGGACGCGCGGCGGATGGCCGAGGTGATCCCCGACGGCACCGCGGGCGGCGTCATCACGTCACCGCCGTACGCGGGCACCTACGACTACGCCGAGCACCAGCGGCTGCGCTTCGACTTCCTCGCGCTGCGCCACCGCCAGCTCGACGAGGGCGAGATCGGATCGCGGCGCAGCTTCGAGACCAACGCCGAGGCGCAACAGTTCTGGCAGCGCGCGCTCGCCGACACGCTCGACGCGATCGCGCGCGCCCTCGCACCCGGCGCGACCGCCGCGATCGTGATCGGCGACTCGGTCGCGAAGACCCGCGCCGTGTTCGCGCTCGACGATCTGCGAGCCGCGCTCACCGACGAGCTCGTCCTCGAGGCCTGGGCGTCGCAGCAGCGGCCGCTGCTCGGCGGGATCGAGAAACGGGTGTTCGCGGAGCGTCCGAAGGCCGAGCACATCGTGCTGCTGCGCCGGCGCTGACGGCACACCGAGCTAACTTGGGAGACGCAGATGACGGCCGAGCAATTCGAGTTGATGTTCATGATCGCGGGCGGTGCGGTCGCCACACTGGTGGGCTACGACGTGATCAAGCTCGGCGATTCGCCGAAGGTGCGCCGGGCGCAGCAGCTGCTGCGCAAGGTGGGCCCGGTGCTGATGGGGCTCACGCTGATTCTTTTCATCGTCTCGTTCATGAAGTAAGCGGCGCGGCAGATCGAACGTGAGCTTCGTGCCGCGGTCGAGCTCCGAGGCGACGACGAGATTGCCGCCATACCTGCAGCGTCTCGGCCCAGAAGTAACGGGGGAGATCTGGGGACAGGCCCTCGGTGCGCACGATTGTCCGCGCAGGCCAGACCCCACTGCAGCCTGCGATGGGCACTGCAGCCTCGCAGTTTCGCCAGGACAGGAGACGATCCGGCTCGTGTAGGTTGGTCTGACACTTGCGGTAGGTGCATCCGAATGCGCCTCGTAGTCTCCATCGTCCTCGCGATCCTCTGCTCGCTCCCCACGGTCGCCACCGCCGCCGACAGCTACAGCACGCCATCGCCCGGCATTCGCCGGTTGCGCCGGGTCACCGCGAACCAGAACATCAATGTCCTGATCGTCGATCTATGCGCGCCTGGCGTCAGCGTGCGCACGACGGCGACTGGCGAACGCCAGCGGACCGTCAGCAGCTTCGGCGCGCTGGTCGGCGCGCAGGCCGCGATCAACGGCGACTTCTTCAGCTTCAGCAACTACAGCACCAACGGTCCGTCGATGCATGCCGGCGCCGCGTGGGGTGGTGGTGATCATGGCTACGTCTCGCCGGTGCAGTTCGGCGAGGGGATGGTCGCAATGCCGCCGCACGAAGGCACCGGTGGCGTCGCGTCGTGGGCGCGCGAGGTCGTGAGCGGTCACCCGTCGGTGCTCGTCAACGGCGCGCGGCGCGACAACAACGGCGACTCGCTGTGCAGCGCCCGTCATCCGCGCACCGCGCTCGGTCTCAGCGCCGCCAAGGACAAGCTGTTCCTCGCGGTGATCGACGGCCGTGCCACGAACCGGATCGGCATGACCTGCGACGAGATCGCCGCGCTGATGCTCGAGCTCGGCGCGCGCGACGCGGTCAACCTCGACGGCGGCGGCTCCTCGGCGATGTGGCTGTCCGGCACCGGCGTCGTCAACGTGCCGTCCGACGGTACGCAGCGCGTCGTCGCCAATCACCTCGCGGTCCGCGCGACCGGCACCGGCGACGCACCGCACTGCCCGGGCCCGCGCTATGAGGCGAGCTTCATGGCGATGGAGGCGCCGATGGAGATGACGTCGGGCGACGAAGCTGTCGTGTGGATGGAGCTCGAGAATGATGGCCGCGCGACGTGGGATCTGACCAACACGCGCGTCGGCACGCAGGGCCCGCAAGATCGCCCGTCGGCGTTCTTCAAGGCGGAGAACTGGCTCGCGCCGAATCGTCCGACCGCGGTCGATACGGCCGGTACCGGCAGCGGCGTCGTCGGTCGCTTCACGTGGGCGATGCTCGCGCCCGAGGTCGAGGTCTCGACGCAGTTCGACGAGACGTTCCAGCTCGTGCAGGAAGGCGTCGCGTGGTTCGGCCCCGAGCAGACGATGTCGATCCTCGTGCACCCGCGCAGCGGCCCGACGACGCCTGACCCGACGGACCCAGACGCGCCAGGCGATGGCGGCGGCTGCTCGACGTCGACAAGTGGTGGTGGCGGCGGCTCGACGCAGCTCGTCACCGGCCTCGCGCTCGTACTGCTGGTCCTGCGACGCCGCCGGCGGTGACAAGCGTGACCACGCGCACGCCTCGATGGTGCGAGCGTGCGTGAGGACGATGGCCGTGGAACTTCGGTTCGATTGGGTGTACGACCGCCGGCCATGGGGACCTTCCGCGCCATCGCCACCGTCTCGATCCTCGCTCTCGCCGCCTGCGGCGGAGGCGGCGACTCCAACCCTGATGCTCCGGTGATCGTGATCCCGGATGCGGCGATCGACTCGCCGCCCGACGCGTTCGAGCCGACGTTCGATCTGTCGTGCCGCGGCAACGCCGCGCCGACCACCGCGGACGCGAACCTCGTGATCTCGGGCGTCGGGCTCGAGGTCGTCATCAACGGCACGATGCCGAGCCTCGCAGCCTCGCACAACGCGACGATCGACACCTGCAAGAACAACTGCACCGGTGGCGACAAGCTCGACACCAAGACCACCGCCGCGAGCGGCTGTCCGTCGACGGGCTGCCCGTTCACCACCGGCTCGCTCGCGACCGGCGGCACGCCGTTCGACGTCTACCTCAAGGTCACGAAGACCGGCAACCGGCCGACGCTGCTCTACCCGCCGTCGCCGCTGACGACCGGCTTCGCCAATGTCCCGGCGATCACGTTCACGAACAACGCGGTCGCGGCGCTGGCGCTCGCCGGCATCACCCAGGACCCCGCGAAGGGCAACCTCGTGCTCGCCGTCGCCGACTGCACGAACATGCCGATCACCAACACCGATGACATCGTGCTCGAGATCAAGCAGGGCGGCGTCGCCGTCGCCGGCACGACCGAGATCAACGCGTCGATGTTCTCGCCGATGCTCGCGGGCACATACCTCGTGTTCAACGTGCCGCCGGGCGTGACCTCGATCGGCGCGACCTACAAGGGCATGGCCCTGCGCGCGCACGACGTCAGCGTCGTGGCCGCCACGACGACCGCGACGGCCGTTCGCCCCGGTTACTGAAACACGGTTCGATCCAGGCGGCTGATCCGATCGAAATCGCGGTCGAACGTGAGCAGATGCGCGCTTGCATCGATCGCCGTCGCCGCGATCCAGATGTCGTTGACCGGGATCGGCGTGCCCGCCCGGCGCAGCTCCGTGAACAGCTCTCCGTAGCGCCGCGCAACATCCGGCGTCACCGAGATCACCGAGACGAAGTCTTCCTGGAGGAACGCCTCGAGCTTCGCGCGATTATCTGCCGTGCGCCGGCCGAGGCGAAACGCGGCCTCGAGCTCACCGAGGACGATCGTCGGCACGCAGACCAGATCGGCCGTCGCGATCCGATCGACGACCGCGGTGTGGTTCGCACGAAAATGCGAGTACGCCGACGTATCCAAGACGACGCGCATCACTACTTCCAGAGTGACTCATCGACGGTTCGCTGCAGCGCGAGCGCCTCGTCGAGCTCCTTGACGTCATCGGCGGTCCACGTGGTGTACTGAGCGAGACGCTCGCGCCTGCCATCGATCCCGGTCGCGCGCTCGAGGAGCTGGAGCACCGTGGCGTTGATGCTCTGGTTGCGGACCTCGGCCAGCTTCGCGATCCGGCGCGACAGCTCCTTGGGCACACCGCGTACGGTGATCTGCTTCGCCATGCCATCGTGACATTGACATCATGACATCACGATGTCAAACCTGCTCCACAGGCTCGCGGTCGGCGCGGGCGGGGCGCAGAGGGCGCGTAGTACCGTGGGGCATGCACCGCTCGTTCTTCGCGCTGATCGTGGTCGTCGGGCTCGGGGTTGGCTGCTCGAAGAAGCAGGCTGACGAGTGTCAGCGCGTGATCGACAAGTCCAAGAACGCGCTCTCCGAGATCTCGCGGCTGCGCGGCAAGGAGCTCGGCGCCGCCGATCGCAAGGTGCTCGTCGAGCAGTGCCGCAAGGCGCTCGAGGCCGGCAAGCGCGATCCCTCGGTCGACTGCGTGCTCGCCGCGAAGGACGACGCCCACGTCCGCGATTGCTACATGAAGGGCTTCGAGAGCTACGTCGAGCGCTCGAAGTCGGCCGAGGCGAAGCTCCAGCTCAACCGGATCGGCAAGGCCGCGAAGGTGGCCTTCATCGAGAAGGCGGCATACCCGGTCGGCAAGATCGGCCCGACGCCGGCGACCGCGTGCTGCCAGCAGCCCGGCAAGCAGTGCGCGCCGGTCGCGGCCGACTGGGCGGACCCGGTGTGGCAGGCGCTCGAGCTCCAGATCGACGTGCCGTTCCGCTTCCAGTACAGCTACGAGAGCGACGGCAAGACGTTCACCGCGACCGCGGTCGGTGACCTCGCATGCGACGGCAGGCTGACGACCCACACCGCGACCGGCACCGTCACCGCCGACGGCAACCCCCAGGTCTCGCAGCAGTGAGAGCCGGCGCCCCACGCCCGGCGTCGCGGATGGTCACAGCTGACCCCAGCGGGACCCGCTCGCGTGGGCCCGCGTACGTTCGCGAGTCGGCCCGCGTGAACGCGCGTCCACGATCGACCGCGGAACACGTAGTGCAGTCTGGTCGTCGCATGCGCCTCGCGCTCGTGATCGTGGGTCTTTCGTTGCTTGGCTGCGGCGCGTCCGACGATGACTCCGGCACGCACACCGGTAACGGAGCGTGGCCGCCGACGCCGGGGACGAGCTGGCAGATCCAGCTGCGCGGCACGCTCGACACCTCGTTCGACGTCGACGTCTACGTCGTCGATCTGTTCGACACGTCGCAGGCCTCGATCGACGCGCTCCACGCGGCCGGCCGCAAGGTCGTCTGTTACTTCAGCGCCGGCAGCTTCGAGGACTGGCGCAGCGACGCCGCTGCGTACCCGAGTGCCGCCGTCGGATCGCCGCTCGACGAGTGGCCCGGCGAGTTCTGGATCGACACCCGCTCGACCGCCGTCCGCTCGATCCTCGCCACCCGCCTCGATCTCGCGAAGTCGCGCGGCTGCGACGGCGTCGATCCCGACAACGTCGACGGCTTCGCGAACGCGACCGGCTTCCCGCTGACCTCCGACACCCAGCTCGACTTCAATCGCTTCCTCGCTCGCGAGGCCCACGCGCGTGGCCTGCTCGTCGGCCTCAAGAACGATGTCGGGCAGATCGACGCCCTCGTCGCGGAATTCGACTGGCAGATCAACGAGCAGTGCTTCGCGTACGCCGAGTGCGACACGCTCTCGCCGTTCATCGCCGCATCCAAGCCGGTGTGGAGCCTCGAGTACGGCACGGCCGCGCTCGCCGATCAGATCTGCGACGACGCCAATCGCCGCAACTTCGACACCCTGATCATGCGCCTCGAGCTCGACGGCTCGCGCCTCGCGTGCCGCTGACTACGTCACCGTCACCGCCACCGTCGTGGTCTGGCCGCCGACAACGGTGATCTGGCTCGGTGCGATCGAGCCTCGAGGCTTCACGACTTCGTAGTTACCTTCGGGGACGTTCGCGATGCGGCATCGTCCCGCGACATCAACGCGGCAATGGAAGAACGAACCGCGATGCGCGAGCGAGCGGATGACCACGGCTGCACGATCGAATGCGCCGGCGAGCTCGACTTCGACCTCGCCGACCGGCAAGACGACCAAGTCCATGGTCGCAGAGAACCTCGGAACCGGTTGTCGCAGGGAGATTCCGTCATGCGGCAACGATGTCGCCGACAGGAAGCTCCGCTTCGCACTGCTGATGCCGTCGAATCGATACCGACCCTGGGAGTCCGTGGTGGTCGTGAAGTTACCGAGCATGAGCTCTCCGAGCGCATTCGTTGCGAGCGCCGTGCGCCCCTCGAGCTTCACGACCGCCCGGTGGATAGGCTGACCCGACGCGTTCGTGACGACACCCTCGATCGTGTTGCCGCGCGAGACCGTGAGGTCCCCCAGCAAGGTGAGCCGACGCGAGCTGACTTGAACGTCGTGAATGACGCGTGGCGCAAACCCTGGCCCGCGATCATCACGTCCCACGTACCCGGCGCGACGTGAAGCACGAACTGCCCGTTCGGTGCGTGGACCGCAGTCGCGCGCGCGTCTAACAGCATCTGGCGCTGCTCGTGCGGCACGAAGAGCACGCCGAAGTACGAGACCGGCTCGCCGTCACGCGTGATGCGTCCGCGGATCGTTCCCTCGTACGCCGACAGGCCGACGTGCGCGCTGCGCCAGTCCTTCCTGTCCGGCGCAGCGGGCGCTGCAGCCTCGCGTCCAAAGCATGCGGTCAGCACGAGACTCGCCAACACCACCGGTGCCGCCGCAAGCCGCCAACTCCTGGCGTCGGTCACCATCACCGATATCGCTCGTTCCACTCCATGTGAGGAGAGCCCTTGCCGAAGAACTGGTAGCGGACGTAGCCGCAGCTGATGGTGGGCTGTCCAGGCGACGCGAACGGCTTGTAGCGCCAGCCCAGAAGCATCGCTCGTAGCGCCTGGTCGAACTCGGCGACGCCGATCGAGCGAGCAATCCAGGCCATCACGGTCTTGCCCGTGCCTTCGACGCAGACCAGATAGATGCCAACGACCGGAGAATTCGGCAGCTGGTTCAAGCGATCACGGACCCGGCCATCAGGTCGGATCCCACGCAGACCTCCGATCGGCCTCCCGAGCACGCTCCTCGGGACCACGACGGCGTCTGCGTACTCGTCGGGAACCGGCACCGGAAACAGGACGCTGTCCGTGCTGCCTGCGGGGTAATCGACATGCATCAACGAGCACACCGGAGACGGCTGGCCTCCGAGCATGACGGGCTGAAACTTCCACGTCCTCGCGGCGGTCTCGAACGCCGCTTGCACGGGCGCCGACGTGGTCATGCGCGGATACACACCCGTGACCGCGCCACGGCTGTCGAGACACACCTTGAGCCAGGCCAGCACCTTGGTCGGCGCCAACCGGGCGAGCTCGACGTCGAGCTGTTGTTTGATGGGCTCGGTCACGGATGTCGCGAGCGGTTCGGCGCGCAAGGCTTCGAGCGAACCCTGGGTCACCGTCGGCAACGCGTCCCTCGCATGGCGCCGGGAGACGTAGCCGATCCACTGGATCTTCACGCCGCGCGCACGCCTGAACCGCACCTCGATCTCGATGCCAGGGCCGTAGGTCAGCACGGCGATGTCGGGGACCGGACTCGTGCGCGTGCTGCGCTCGAGCTGGATCGTGGCGAGACAGCGCGCCAGTGCGGGCAGGCCCGCAGCGACGACCGTGCCGGCAGCCGCGAGCTGTCGGCGACACGTGGTGTCCTCGAACCACATACCGCCGAAGACGAGCGGGTCATCGAACAACGCTTCGATCGCACGGGCATCACCGCTCTTCGTCGCGTCGACCAGCAGGGCGATGCCCTCGTCGTGCAAATCGCGATCGATCCCGATCTTCGGCACCCCCGTCGCCTTGCCACCGCAAGCGCTCACCGCCAGCAAGAACGCCGCCGTCGCCGCCACCGACCCCGTCGCCGCCACCGACCGCCACATGCAACTAGCGTCTCATGTCACGGCGTCGGGCTGCGATAGATGAAGGTGACCGCGGTGCACACCGGCACGTTGCGGCCGTTGATCGTGTAGGGGCGGTACGCCCACGTCCGCATGCCGCGCTCGAGCTTGCGATCGTAGTCGGGGAAGCCGGAGCTCTTGAGGAGCTTGAGGCCCGAGATCGTGCCGGTGTCGTCGAGGCACATCTTGATCGAGGCGATGGTGGTGGTGCGGCCGGAGCTCTCGATCGCGGTCATCGTGTGGGAGTCGGGGACGATCACCCGGATGCCGCGGATCCGGTTCGCCTCGAGCATCGTGGGCGGCACGTTCATCGGGATCAGCGACGGCGGCGGTGGTGGCGGTGGGGGCCGGCTCGTGCCGTACGCGCCACCGACGACGCCACCGACGCCGCCACCGGCGACGCCGCCTTCCTCGCCATCCTCGAAGTCCTCGAGCTCGTCGGCCACCGTCGGCAGCGCCTCGCTCGGCAGGTGCTCGACCGGCGGTGCCTTCGCGGCGGGATAGGTCAGCAGCGAGAGCGAGCACGCGGCCCTCGCCACCTTGCGATGCACGAACGGCTTGAAGGTCCAGTCGTCGATCGCGGTCTCGAAGGCCGGGCCGAGCGCGACGGGCGTCGCCTGGACGACACGTTTGCTGGTGACCGCGCCGGCCTTGTCGAGGCAGAGCTTGATCCACGCGAAGGCCGGCGTGGAGTCATGCGCGCGGCGGGCGGCGTCCGGATCGACGGCGGCGTCGAGGGCGGCATCGAGGTTCGTCGAGCCGGTCTTGCGGAGCTGCTCGAAGACCTGGACGGTCAGCGTCGGCAGGCCGAGGTCCTCGGGCCGCGCGTGCTCGAAGCCGATGTGGCGAATGCGACCGGCGGCGGCGTTGAGGTAGACCTCGATGCCCGGCTCATACGTGATGATCGCGCCGCCGGCGGTCCCGGAGACGCGCGTGCTCGACAGGACCGTGAGGCCGACCAGGCAGCGCGCCAGTGCGGTCAGCTCGCGCCCGCGGATCGTGGCGGGCTTGCCGAACCGCTTCGTGCACGCGGCGTCGGGAAACCACATCGCGGTCGTCGTGACGGGGTCGCGCAGGAGGTCGCTGACGCGCCGGACATCGCGCTTGCGGATCGCCTCGCCGAGCTGACCGCCGACGTCCGGATCCGGGCGCGGAGGAGGCCGGTACATCGGCTTGGCAGCCGCGAGCGCGGGTACTGCCAGGACGAGCGAGGCGAGCGTGGCGGCGACGCGGGTCATCGCACCGGTGATACGGCATCGCCGGGCGGCGAGCCACCAGATTTCTCGCGCCGAAAACGTCGCGCGGCCCATAGCACCGGGTGCTCTAGGGCCGCGTCGCGCGATCCGTGGCGCCGGAGCGCCCTTGGACCGCGATCAAACCAAGCTAAGGGAGTAGTCGATCAGTTCTTCTTGCCGACGAGCTCGAACTGCGAGCTCGTTCCTGCGTAACCGCGAACCATGACGTGCAGTGGCGCGGGCTGCGCGAGCGTCACGCTGCAGGTCTCGTTCGAGCCCGTCTTGTACGGACGGCAATCGTAGGCCGTCGTGGTCGGCGCGCTGCCAATGCGGACGTAGAGGTCGTTGTCGCCGGTGCCGGTCATCGCGAACTGGTAGGTGCCGGCGGCGAGCGTCGGCGTCGCAAACGTCTTGGTCTGGCTGCGCGTCAGGGCGCCGCGCTCGTCGAACCCGGCCCACGCCGTCGGCGTACCGCCGCCACCCGGCGTGAACTGGTTGTCCTGCTCGCCGCTGACGAGCACGACCTGCGCGCGATCGACGCCCGCGAAGATCTGCTCGTACGTCTTGGGCTCGGCGTACGCCATCAGGCCGCGGAACAGCGACATCGAGGCGCCCGACATCGAGTGGAAGAAGGCGGGCATCGCGTTGTTGACGATGTCGATGTACTTGAAGCCCGTGGTGTCGTCGGGGTTGACGTTCTGGTGCGCCGTGTTGAGCGCACCGTCGACGTACGCGAAGGTGTCGCAGCCGTTCATGAACACGACGACGTACTGACCGGCGACCCACTTGCCTGCGCGGGCGAGCGCCTTGACGTTCGTGCCGAGGCCGGCGTGACCGTTGTAGACGATGTAGTCGGCGCGGGTGGAGAGCGTCTCGTAGCGCTGGCGGAACGCGGTGTTCTGGAGACCCGCGTTGACGTTGTCGGTGAGCATCGCGACGACGTGGATCTTCTTGCCGTCGGGGCGGGTCGCGTTCCACTCGATGTCGGGGGCGGCGACACCCGGCGACGTCGGCACCGAGGCGGGGATCGTGGTCGCGCCGTCCTCGTACTTGCCGAAGATCGCGACGACCTCGAGCGTGCCGTCCTCCCAGATCCTGTTGTACTCGGGG
>JBKJUF010000241.1:0-12081 GCA_046590445.1 Kofleriaceae bacterium | reverse complement strand
GAGCGGCCTCGAGTCCGAGGATCGCGCGCTCGTCTACAAGATGGTCGGCGTCGGCATCGGTCTGGTCGTGATCCTGTCGCTGTATCTGCTGATCATGACCCACAAGGTCGCGGGGCCGCTGTTCAAGGTCTCGATGTACTTCGACCGGATGGCGAACGGCCAGCTCGGCATCGTCACGCCGCTCCGCAGCGGCGACATGCTCCAGGACTTCTACACGAGCTTCAAGGAGATGCACGACGCGGTACGTGCGCGTGCCGTGACGGACCTCGAGAGCCTCGACAAGGCGGTCGCCACGCTGCGCGCCGCGCAGAACCAGGCCGACTACCGCGGCGAGGCCAAGGAGAAGCTCGCCGAGCAGCTCGAACTGCTCGAGAAGCACCTCGGTGACCGCCGCGCGAAGCTCGCGGACTTTCCTCCCCGCAACGGTTAATTTTCGTTAGCGCCGCTTGATCGATGTTTGTCGGCGCGCAGCGCCGCTGGGGAAAGCTCCCTACGCGTCAGGATCGAATCCCCCTGGGACCCCTAGCGGGTTTGCAGGCCTGGTATCGTCGCGGCGATGCCTTCGGCGTTGCTGGAGCTAGGTGATCGATACTGGGCCCTAGGGTTGCCGGCGGCGGCCCGCAGTGCGCTCGGGCGCGCGCTTGCGGAGAGCGACGATGCCGCGCCCGCGCTGCGGCTGACCGATATCGCGCTCGCGCAAGGCGACGTCGTAGGTGCGCGGACGTTCGCGGCGGAGGCGGCGAAACGAGCGCCGGGCGCGACGACCAAGATCCTGCTCGGTCGCGCGCAGCTCGCGGCGGGCGAGCTCGCGGGGGCGCGGATGTCGCTGCTCGGGGCGCTCGACTCGCCAAAGCTCGGAGCCTGGGATCGCGTGCGTGCGCACCTCGAGCTGTCGCGCGCGGCACACGGGCAGGGCGATGGCGCCGGTGCGGCTGCGCAGGCCGGCGCCGGCTTCGACGCGCTGCTCGCCGCGGTCGGCCAGGGCTCGATCGATCTGACGCTGATCGAGGAGCTGTGCGGCGCGATCGTCGCGCACGGTCGCAGCGCGGACGCGACGACCACGATCGAAGAAGTCCGGGCACGCGCGGAGCGGCCGGATCCCGGCATCCATCTGTGCGCTGCGGCGCTGCTCACGGCGCGCCATGCCGGCGGCGACAGCGGCGTCACCGATCGCGCGATCGATGCCGAGCTCGACGCGGTCGTTTTCGGGACCTGGCCCGAGGATGGCCTGCCCGGCGTCGCGATCCGGTTGCGTCGCCTCGAACGCCGCGTCCGCAAGCACGCCGGCGATCGTGGAGGCCTCCTCGACGAGCTCGACAGCTTGATCGAGATCGCGGCCGGCCAGGAGCTGCCCGCGGTCGATCGCGCTCGGATGTGGTTTCTCTACGGGTCGGTGTGCGGCGACGATCCGGCGACCCGCGATCGCGCCGAGGACGCGTATCGCAAGGGCCTGGCGTTCCAGCCGGGCCACACCGGCGCAGCGTGCCGACTCGCGCTCTTGATGCTCGATCGCGGCGATCAGGCTGGGGCGCTCGCGGAGATCGAGCGGGCGCTGCGGATCGATTCGAGCCATGGCCTGGCGTGGCGCAACGCGGCGCGGATGCTCGACGCGCAGTCGCCGAGCCTGGGTGTCGTCGTCGGACGCTTGCTCGATGCGGCGAACCCCGGTGCCGGCAGCGCGGCAGGTGGCGTCGCACCGCGGCTCGTCACCGCGACCGCCGAGGTCGCGCGCCACGACGTGCTCGCCGGCGTCTACGCGCATGGCCATCGCGTGAAGAACCTGCTCGGGATCATCGGCGCGCGCACGCGATCGGCTCGCAAGGTCGCCGAGGGGCGGCCCGAAAGCGGCGGCGATCTCCACGATCGGCTCAAGGATCTCGAGACCGATGTCACCGCGCTCTACGAGGAGTGGGCGCAGTACCTGCGTTCGATGCAGGCGCCGACGCCAACGATCGAGCTGGTCACGCTGTCGCCGCTGCTCCACGAGGTCGTCGTCGCCGCGCAGGCGCGCACGCAGCACGTGCCGATCCGGCTCGACACGATGGCGGGCCTGCCTGACATCCGCGGCGATCGCATGCTGCTCCGAGAGGCGATGCTGAACGTGATCTCGAACGCGGCCGAGGCGTGCGCGCCCGCCGGCGGCGAGGTCTCGGTCCGCGTGCGGTCGATCGCAGCGCCCGGCGGTGGTGCGGCGCCGATCCTCGAGCTGGTCGTCGTCGACACCGGGCCCGGGATCCCGCGCTCGCACCTCGGCCGGCTGTTCGTCCCCGGCTTCACGACGAAGGAGACTGGCTCGGGCGTCGGGCTCGCGATCGCCGAGCGCGTCGTCGCCGCGCACCACGGCCGGATCACGGTCGACTCCGAGGAAGGCCGCGGCACGACGATCACGATCACGCTGCCAACCGACAAGATCGGGCTGTCCTCACTACCGCTGTGGACCGTCGCGGAGCGCACGCCATGAGCGAGCGCCGCGACCGGAGGCGGCACGCGTGACGAGTCTACGATGACGATCGGAACGATCATCTGCGTCGACGATCAGGCGGAGGTCCGTCGCCTGCTCGGTGACGTGTTCCGCGCCAAGGGCTCGAACGTCGTCGGCTTCGATGATGGCGAGGACGCCATCGCGTGGCTCGTTGGCAACGAGGCGGACCTCGCGGTCCTCGATCTCGATCTCGGACCGAACCGGCGCAGCGGCATCGAGATCTGTCGCGCGATGCGCGCGCGGCTTCCCGACCTGCCGATCATCATCCTGACCGGGCACGGCACGATCGACGACGCGGTCGCGGCGGTGAAGGCGGGCGCGGTCGACTTCATCACGAAGGACCCGTACCTCGAGGACAAGCTCGAGATCTCCGTCGAGAAGGTCGAGCGCATCCTCCAGCACGCGCTCGATCGCAAGCGGCTGGAGGAGGAGAATCGCGAGCTGCGCGCCACGAACGAGCGGCTGCGCAAGGCGGCTGGCCGGCGCTGGCAGATCGTCGGCGACTCGCAGCCGATGCGCACGGTGATGACGAAGATCGAGAAGGTCGCGCCGCTGCCGCGCCCGGTGCTCGTGCTCGGCCCCCGCGGCACCGGCAAGGAGCTGGTCGCGCGCGCGATCCACACGTTGTCGCCGCGCGCGTCGGAGCCGTACGTCACGATCAACTGCGCCGCGGTCGCCGAGAGCCTGCTCGAGAGCGAGCTGTTCGGCCACGAGGAGGGCGCGTTCACCGGCGCGACCAAGCAGAAGGAAGGCAAGTTCGAGCTCGCCGACGGCGGCACGCTGTTCCTCGACGAGATCGGGAACATGTCACTCGAGTTCCAGGCGAAGATCTTGCGGGTCCTCGAGTACCAGCGCTTCGAGCGCGTCGCGGGTAACGAATCGATCCAGGTCAACGTCCGCGTGATCGCCGCGACCAACTCGGACCTCAAGCAGGCGATGGCCGACGGCAAGTTCCGGCCCGATCTCTACGACCGGCTCGCGTTCGAGGTGATCACGCTGCCCGCGCTCGCGGCGCGCATCGAGGACGTGCCCGTCCTCGCGGTCCACTTCCTCAGCCGGTTCCGCCAGGAGGTCGCCGGCATCACGGTCAAGGAGATCAGCGCCGGCGCGCTCGATCGGTTCGCGCAGTACGAGTACCCGGGCAACGTGCGCGAGCTGAAGAACATCGTCGAGCGCGCGGTGTACATGGCGCAGGGCGAGGTGCTGTCCGCCTCCGATGTCGACGCCGCGCTGCCGCCGGATGCCGGTGCCCCTGCCGCGTCAGGCTCGATGTTCGCCGACGATCCACGGCTGCCGCTCGACGAGCGCGTCGACTCCTACGAGGCCTGGCTGTGCCGCGACGCGCTGGAGCGCACGCGGTTCAAGCAGAAGGAAGCGGCGACCCTGCTCGGTATCACCTACGACCAGTTCCGGCAGCGCTACCGCAAGTACGGCCTCGGCAAAGACTGAAGGCGATCGATCGATTTCCTGTCGGCGCGCGGCGCCGATGGGAAACACCGCACGCCGAAGGAATCCGTTTCGGAGGACTGAGCTAAGCTCCGCCCCATGGGCATCTTCTCCAAGATCAAGGGTGGCATCTCGAGCAAGGCGAACGCCGCGCTCGACAAGGCGATCGATCCGGCGAAAGAGCTCGAGATGGCGATCCTCGAGCTCGAGGAGGGGCGCAAGAAGGCGATGGCCGAGCTGATCTCGTACAAGGCGACCGCCAGGCTGCTCGACGCCGACGTCGAGCGCCACAAGGCGAAGGCGGCCGAGTGGGAGAAGCGCGCGATGATGGCGGTGCGCGCCGGCGATGACGAGGCCGCGCGGACGGCGCTCAAGGAGAAGAAGAACGCCGAGGTCGAGGCCGTGAAGATCGAGCGCGACAAGCACGAGGCCGCGAGCTACGCGATCCAGCTCAACAAGAGCCGCAAGGAATTCGAGACCAAGCTGCAGATCATGAAGCTGCGCAAGGGCACGCTCGCGACGCAGCTCGCATCGGCGCGGTCGGCGGGTGGCGACGCGTTCGGCAATGACTCGTCGGTGTGGGACCGCTTCAAGGCCGCCGAGGACCGGATCGATTCCGAGGCGATCGAGACCGAAGTCGATGCAGCGATGCGCGGCGAGAGCGATGGCAGCGATCTCGATGCGAAGATCTTAGCTGCCTCGCGCGCCGGCGATCAGCTCGCGCTGCCGGCCAGCGACGATCCGCTCTCGCAGCTCAAGTCGAAGATGGCGGACGCCAAGGCGGCGAAGCAGCAGCCGAAGGCGCTCGAGGCCGGCGCCGGCAAGCCAGCCGCCAAGGACGCAGCGAAGGACACCACGAAGGACACCACGAAGGACACCGCCAAGCCTGCCGACCAGAAGGACACCCCGAAGTGACCGTCGAGCTCGGATCGCGATCGCTCGTCGGGATCGGCGGTGGTGTCGTCCCGAATGTCGACGTCGACGAGGCGCTGTCGGCGCGGCTCCGCGATCTCTCGCTCGTGGAGCTCGACGCGCTGGTGATCGGCGGCCGCGCGGATCTGGTCCCGGCATTCGCCGACGACGTCGCCGACGCCTTGCGCGAGGCACGGACCCGGATCGTCGCGCTGCGGGCGCAGCTCGGCGGCGCCGATCCGCTCAACGTGCTCGACACCACGATCCGCCAGCGTGCGTCCGACGGCGGGCCGGCTGGCGCCCTGCGGGTCTGCGAGCGGCTCGTCATTCAGGCCGATGCGGCGCGTGGACTGGCCCGGCTGGCCGATCTGGCCGCCGCGCTGGTCCCCAAGCTGTTCGAAGCGGACCGGCGCAGGTAGGGCCCATGCTTGACGTTCTGACCCAAAGCTCGCGGTCTTGCTGTTGTCCAATCCGTGGTCCCCTTATAGTGCCCGGACATGGCTGACGAGGACCCCGACCTCGACCGGGCACGCCAAGGAGACCGAGAAGCATTCGGTCGCCTCGTTCGGCGCCATCAAAGACGCGTGTACGCCGCAGCTCTTCATATCGTCGGCAATCACAGTGACGCCGATGACGTCACGCAGGAGTCGTTCATCCGCGCGTATCGCGGGCTCGCGACCTTCGATGGCCGCGCCGACTTCTTCACCTGGCTCTACCGGATCACCGTCAACACCGCGCTCAACGCGCTCCGCTCGGACAAGCGCGGCAGTGCGCTGAATCAGCGAAGCCACGCCGAGTCGGCGCACGTCGGAGGCCGTCCCGAGTCGCTCGGGCAGGGCGCTCCAACTCCTGCGCAGCAGGCGCACCAGACCAGCGAAGTCACACGCGTCCTGCAAGCCATCGCGACGCTCTCTGCGCCGTTGCGCGTGACCCTCGTGCTTGCCACAGTGGAGGAGCTGCCTCACAAGCAGATCGCCGAGATCCTCGAAATTCCAGAGGGCACCGTGGCCTGGCGGGTCAACGAGGCCCGCCGATTGCTCAAGCTCAAGCTCGCGACCTCCGAGCTTTCGACGGTCGCGAAGTGATGTGTCACCATGTCTGACGATCTGGACAACCTCCTGCGCCGCGCGATGAAAACCCTGGACGATCAGGTCCCCTCGGGTTATTTCGAGGGCCTTCCGAATCGGACGCTGGCGCGTCTGGAGGACACCGGTATGCAGACTCAAAACAGCGGAACCTCGCAGGTGAATCCGATCGAGTCAGGCGCCACGGGCGTGCCACCAGACGATCGCGACGAGGACTCGGGGCTGCACGACATCCGCAGCATGGCGAGCTCGACGAAGCTGCGCCTGACGTCGCGGCGCCACTCGACGATGCCGCCGATCGACGAAGACGTCCTGGCGTCGTCGTCGGCGGGCTGGAAGGCCGTCGCGCTACCAGAGCCCGCGAAGATGGTCTCGCTGCCCGAGCTCGGCGACCTGCCGGCCGCGCGCGAAGTGTCACAGAAGGACAAGGAGAAGGCAGCGAAGGCCGATCGCGCGAGCGCGAAGCGGGTCGCGAAGGAGACCAAGCAGCCGCCCGTCGCCGTGGTCGCAGCCCCTGCCATCGCGGTTGCCGTGGCGGTGCCCGAGATCGAGCCGGTGGCCGATCCACACGCTCGGCCGATGATCGGCGCGGGGTTCGCGCAGCGGCAGCAGAAGTCGCAATCCAAATCGAAGGCCGGCCTGTTCGTCGGGCTCGGGCTCGGGCTCGCGGCGGCCGCGGGCGGTGTCTTCTACATGATGGAGATGAAGAAGTCCGACGAGGCGGCGCCCGCCGTCGCGGTCGCGGACCAGGCGTCGCCACCGGCGAGTCAGGAGATCACGGCGACCCCGATGACCGCGACCGCAGGGTCGGCCGCGGTGGTCGAGCCGGAGCCCGTCGCCGCGCCACCGGGCGACAGCCTCGCGATCGCCACCGGCACGGAAGCAACTGACGAGCCCGACGCGCGCGCGGCCTCGAAGGCTGGCGCGAAGAGCGAGAAGAAGAAGGTCGACAAGAAGGACAGCGCTGACGCGCAGGAAGCGACGAAGAAGCCGGACGTCGTCGCGCCGCAGGTCAAGAAGCCGACGACCAAGGAGGACGGCACCGAGCCGTCGTTCGAGGAGCTGCTCAAGGAAGCGAACATCAAGGACCACAAGGCCGCGAAGCCCAAGCTCGACAAGAAGTCGCTGTCGAGCGCCGACATCAAGTCCGGCATGTCCGCGGTCGCCGCGAAGGCGCAGGCCTGCTTCAACGGCACCCAGGGCACCGCACAGGTCAAGCTGACCGTCGCGCCCTCGGGCAAGGTCGAGAAGGTCTCGGTCACCGGGGTCTTCGCCGGCACTCCTGTCGCGTCGTGCGTGGCCTCGGCCGTCAAGGGCGCCACGTTCTCGGCGTGGGACGGCGGTCCTCAGAGCTTCGGATACAGCTACCTGCTCGCCGAGTAGCGAGCCGTCGGCGCTCCACACTCGCGGCGTGCCTCCGGATGCGGGGCTCGTTTCGTTTCGGCAGCTTCCCGCCGGCGAATTTCCGGATGTGCTCGACGGGGCTCTGCGGTCTTGTCCGGGCCGCGGACGCGGTATAGGGTCCCGCCTCGCGCCATGAGGAAGGTCAACGCGGGACGTTATTTCGAGGATTTCGGCATCGGCCAGCACATGGTCCATGCGATCCCGAGGACGCTGCACGGCGGCGACATCGCGATGTACATGGCGCTGACCGGCGAACGCCAGGCACTGACCTCGTCGACCGAGCTCGCACGCTCGCTGGGCTTTGTCCGCGAGGTGATGCCCGACCTGCTCGTCTTCCACATCGTGTTCGGCAAGTCGGTTCCGGACATCTCGCACCACGCGACCGCGAACCTCGGTTACGCGGACGTCCGCTTCATGCGACCGGTGTACCCGGGTGACACGCTCGTCGCCGAGAGCGACGTCATCGGGCTCCGCGAGGTCTCGAGCGGCGAGGCCGGCGTGGTCTACGTGCGCACGCGCGGGACGAACCAGAAGGGCCAGGAGGTCCTGTCGTTCGTTCGCTGGGTGATGGTGCCCAAGCGCGACAAGGAGCAGGCGAAGGGCGTGAACAACGTCCCGCAGCTGCCCGCCGTCGTCAGCCCCGAGCGACTCCCCGTTCCCGAGGCGATGAACCTGCAGCGGTTCCCCGATCTGGCATGGGCATTCGGCTCGACCGCACGCTGGGACGACTACGAGCCCGGTGAGCGCCTCGATCACCCCGATGCGATGACGATCGAGGAGTCGGATCACGTCCAGGCGACGCGGCTCTATCACAACAGCGCGCAGGTTCACTTCGACGCGCGTGGGATGGCGGAGTCGCGGTTCGGCAAGCGCCTCGTCTACGGCGGCCACGTGATCAGCGTGGTGCTCGGACTCGCGTACAACGGCTTGCAGACGATGCTCAAGGTTGCCGCGTGGAACGGTGGTGCGCACGTCGCCCCGACGTTCGCGGGCGATACGCTCCGCGCGTTCACCGAGGTCGTCGAGCGCGCCGAGATCCCGGGGCGCCGCGACGTCGGCGCGCTGCGGATGCGCCTCACGGGCGTCAAGAACGTCTCGGCCGACGAGCTCACGAGCGTCAAGGCTCTGATGTCGGGCACCAAGGAGCCGCGGATCGTGCTCGAGCTCGACTACTGGGCGCTGTTTCCGCGACGCTGACGCACCGCGATCCAGCCGGCGAGCGCGGCGATCAGCGCGAATGCGGTCGCGAGTGCCGCCTTGAGGGGTGCCTGCGAGCTGGCCTCGACGGTGAACGGCCCGACCTTCGCGAGCTGCGGGCGGATCGCGCCGACTTCGACGACGATCGCCGGCTCGAGCTCGGGCGCGGTCGCGCGGCCCAGCGTGCGCGCGGCGTCGGTGATCGCACCACGGTCGGCGCGATCGTCGACGATGATCACGAGCGAAGCGGCGGACATCGTCGCGGGCGCAGTCGCGAGCGGATCGCGGGTCGCTCGCCGTAGCATGACCTCGGCGCGCACGACGCCGGGCAGCGCGGCGAGCTGTGCGGTCAACCGCGCGGCATCGCTGCGATCGGCGGCACGCTGGCGCTCGACCGGGCCGTCGACCACGGGTGCGCAGGAGCCCGCGACCACCGCGACGACGACGAGCACAGCGCACCGCACGTCGCCACGCTACCACGCGATCTCGCCCAGCCTCGCCAGACGTTCGCGCGGCCGTGCGTTCTCGATTACCGTCGTCGATGTGAACGCGGTTGAGTACATGACGCGCCAGCTCGCCCCCGAGGCCGTGCGGCGCCTCGCGGCGCTGGCGGTGCCGCGCTTCGCGCCCGCGCAGGTCGGTGCTCTCGCGCGACCGAGTCCGAGTCCGCGGCTGCATGCGCTCGACACCTCCTCGGCCCGTGCCGCTGTCATCGAGCGATGGGGCAGTGATCTGTGCGGCCTGCTGAACGCGATGTCGCGCGGCGAGCTCGGGGCCCTCGCGCGCGAGCTCGGCGTCGACAACGCGCCGGCGACGCGATCCTCCGAGCTGCGATCGCTGCTGTGGGAGGCAGGCGCGCGGCTCGAGCGGGGCGACGGCGACGTCGGCGAGGCGGTCCAGCCCCGGCCGATCGTGCTCGGCGGTCACCTCGTCGTCCAGGCCGCGCCGCGCGGCCTCTATCCGCAAGCGTCGGCGTGGCCACGGCCAATCCCACCACCGGTCAACGCCGCGGCTCCCGCCGACGAGCCGGAGACGCTCGACGATCTGCTCGCCGCAGCGGATCGCGCGATCGGCGTGCGGCTCGGCCCGCGTGGCCGCGACAAGGGTGCGTGGGGGCTGCGTGCTGCCGCGCTGCTCGGCATCGTCGAGCGCGGTCACGACGAGCCGGACTGGCGCGGTGACGTCGAGGTCAAGACCGTGCCGGTCGGCATCGATCCCGGGGCCTGGCGCGGGTCCCGGCCCCTCCATCTCGGGCCCAGTGGTGCGTGGCGTGTCGTCGAGGATCCGGCGATCGCGATGCTCGGCACCGGCCGCCTCGGCGTGGGGGACAGTATCGCGCTCGCGAAGTTGCAGCGGACGCTGTGGCTCGTCCGCGCGGATGTCGGTGACGGCGACGCCACGATCCTCTCGTGGTACTTGCTCGAGTCGACCCCCGATGTCGCGCGCCTCGTTCGCCGCTACCTCCACGATCGTCCGAAGGGCCCCGCGGGCACCGATCAGCGCGCGCTCTACCTCCACAAGCGGTTCTTCGCGGACGCCGGGCTACTCGCGACGCTGAACGGACCTGGGGGGATGCACCGATGATCATCGACGAGCTCCGCATCGTCGGCTCGACGCAGACGAACGTCGTGATGGCCGCCGAGCTCGTGCGGATCGCGCAGCGCGCGCTCAAGCGACGCCCGCCCGAGCCGCGGAAGGAGGGCCTCGGGCAGCTCGTCTATCCGTTCGATGGCGAGCTCGCGTGGGCCGCCGTGACGTACATGCGTACGCCGACCCGTGTGGTGTGGGACGTCTACCGGACGCGCGCCAACCGGCTCGAGCCGCTGTTCGACGAGCTGATGGCCGACATCCGCGGCGACACCCGCAAGCTATGGCGCGACGGCGACGGCATCTCGGTCGAGGCTCGGCGCGTCGACGAGTTCGCGGCGGGCGAGCGCCAGGTCGTCGGGACGGTGAAGAACGCGCTCGTCGAAGGGGCCGGCCGGCGCGGCGCGCGACTCCACGTCGATCCGCATCGCCCGACCACGCGTTGGGTCGCCCGCCTCGACGAGGCCGGCGAGCTCGTCGTCTCGATCGATCTCGGTGGTGGGTCGCTCTCGCAGCGCGGCTGGCGGCGCGAAGCCGGAGAGGCGCCGCTGCGCGAGCACCTCGCGGCCGTGCTGCTGATGCTCGCGCGCTTCGATCCGCGCCGCGACACCCTCGTCGATCCGATGTGCGGCGCCGGCACGATCGCGATCGAGGCCGTCCACGCCGCACGCGCGATGCCGCGCGAGGCACCAACCCTCGCGGCCCTCGGGCTCGCGCGCGATGCCGCGCCACTGTTCGCTGACTCGTCCCCGCTCGTGATCGGCTGCGACCTCGATCTCGAGGTGCTCGCCGCGGCCCGCGACAACGCGCGGGCGGCCGATGTCACCGCGCAGGTCGTATGGCAGCGCGCCGATGTCGCGAACCTGCGCCCCGACATCATCCATGACATCGCGCGCGAGCGTGGCCGGACGATCGAGAGCGGCCTCATCCTGTGCAACCCGCCATATGGCGAGCGCCTCGACGAGCAGGACCTCGTGAAGCTCTACGGCGCGCTCGCCCAGACCTGCTTGCGGTTCTCGCGCGCACCCGATTCGCGCGAGCTGCCGCGCTGGCGTGCGTGCTTCTTGACCGCGAGCCCGATCCTCGAGGAGATGTTCTTCAACGTGATCGGCAGGCCGCGGGTCAAGAAGCCGCTCGCGAACGCGAACCTGCGTGCGTACTTCTACCTCTACGAGCTGTGATCGGTGTGATCGGTGTGTGTGATCGGGGTCAGACGCAACTTGCGCAACTTGCGGTGATCGGGGTCAGACGCAACTTGCGCAACTTGCGGTGGGTGATCGGGGTGATCGGGGTCAGACGCAACTTGCGCAACTTGCGGTGCGTAACTGCTAACGACGCGAATCGCGCATGCGGACTTACAGAACGTAAGTTGCGCAAGTTGCGTCTGACCCCCTTCGGGGGCGTCAGTCCTGGCGAGCGGCCCAGGCGCTGATCAGCTCGAAGTCGTCGATGATCCGCGAGTGGTAGTGGCCCCAGATGTCGGAGACCATCACCATCGAGCCACGCGAGAGCTGCGGCGTCAGGTAGATCGCGTAGTAACGCGCGTCCGAGCCATCCTCGACCTCGCCCACGAGATCGAGCGGCTGCTTCGAGACCGGGCAGAACAGCTCGCAGCGCGTGCCGGGGGCGATGTCGAACGGCTTCCACTTGCGGCCGTCGCCGTGGATCGGCGAGAGGTGCACGAGGCCCTCGCGGCCCGCCACGCGGATGCCGATCGTGACGGCCGGGTGGCCGTCGAAGTGGATGCCGTCGGCGATGCCGACCAGGTTGTCGCCGCGTGGGCCAAAGGCCTGGGTGACGATCACGGTGACGTCGTTGTCGACCGCAAGGTGCTGCCCGGTGACGGCCTTATGGCGACCGGTGATCGTGAGGTTCGAGCGGTCGACGGGATCCATCCGCGTTGAGCTGGCCATGGCTTCGCCCACTTGGCAAGCGGGTGTGTCCGAGATGGAGCGAGCCAGCGGACGC
>JBKJUF010000231.1:0-16343 GCA_046590445.1 Kofleriaceae bacterium | reverse complement strand
GTCGTGCACGACACCCAGGTGCGAAGGGATCGCGATGCCGCCCCAGGTTCGAAGGAACGTGCGGTACGACGGCGGGAACGTCACGCCGAGCGCTTCCTCGGCCGCCGAGATCGCGGTCTCGGGTGCAGGGCCTGCGATCTGGCAAGGGTTCTCGTGCGCGGTGAGGCGACGACGAACGCGTTCCACGAGCTCGATGGTGTCGGTCGTCATGGCGTGTCGATCATTATGCACGGGAGCGATCACGATGAAATCACAACGCGCCGTGCGCTCGCGCGCGTCCGATCGCCGCATGTCTACCGTTGACAAAACTCCGCACGTGCATTGCGTGCCCGCAGTGAGGATCAACTCGGGCGCGGCATCGCGGGCGGGAACGTCAGCGCGTCGACGACGGCGAGCTCCATGTCCGTGTCGGTGATCTGAAACGCCGCCTGCATCACGCCGATGAACGGGATCACGCGCCAGCTCGGGACCGTCGCCGGCATCTCGGCGACCAGCGTGTAGACGACCATCCAGTAGCGATCGACGGGATCGGGGAGGCCCGCGGCGACACGTGCGAGCTCGCCGAACACCTGCGCGTCGGGCGCACGCGGCCGCCGGAACGCGCGATAGAGCTCGGAGTCGAGCTCGTCGCTGCTGAGCAGCAGATCGGGTAGCGCGCCAAAGAAGTCGCGCAGGCGGAACCGCTGGTCGTCGTTCGCCATGCCGCGAGCGAGCGCGCGCAGGGCAAAGACCTCGCAGGCGATCGGGATCAGGTTCTTGATCCGCAGGTAGCGGTCCTCGAGGTAGGCCGCGAGCTGGCCCTGGCGCGCGGCGGCGACGATCTGTTCGGACTCGAGCGGCGCGATCCGCAGCGCGATCCGCAGCGCCTCGAGAAACGTCAGCTCACCGGCGTGCAGCGAGGTGTCCGAGATCGCGACCTCGGCCGCCATGCCATACGCGGTGAGCCGGTGGATGCGCGCCGGCAGCCCCTTCGCGATCGCCGGGCCGCGCGCGGTGGCCTTGCCGGCGAACTGGATCGCGTCGTTCGATAGATCGATCAGCGTTCGCGCGGCGGCGGCGCCAAGCCCCTTGAACAGCACGTGCTCGGCAAGCTGGCGCTCCATCACCTTCAGCTCCCGTGGATCGACAACGCCATCGGCGTTCATCGCCCCGATCATGGCCTCGATCAGGAACCGCCGCGGATCGTTCGGCTTCAGCCCGCCGCCGAGCAGATCCTTGATGCTTCGCTCCATCGGCGGGTCAGTCTAGACCACCCGAGCGCCCAGCTGCGAGGCCAACCCCCGCGAGAACCCCTTCAGAACGGCCCTGGGGGGCCGACCTCGCATACGGCTGTGCACGCGCGGACGGTGCGCGTTATCATGAGCCCGGTGACGGGTCGGGTCCTCTTGACGTTTGGCTGGGCGTTCGGCTGGCTGGCCTTCCTCGGGTCGGCCGCGGACGCCGCCCCGAAGCGCAAGGTCAAGATCGACACCGAGCCGACCGGCGCGACCGTCTACCTCAACGCCAAGGAGGACGGCCCGGTCTGCACGACGCCGTGCACGATCGACGCGCCCGTGGGTGACACCCCGATCATCGTCGAGCTCGAGAACCACAAGCAGATCTTCGAGCAGCTCACCGTGCCGGCGAAGAAGCCGCTCTCGGTGAAGTACAAGCTCGAGCCCGCGATCGGCACGATCAACGTGACCGGCCCGGCGGGCGCGCGGATCACGGTCGACGACGAGGACAAGGGCAAGGCGCCGACCAAGATCGAGATCGGCGCCGGCGCGCACACCGTGATCCTGACGCTGAACGGCAAGCAGATCGCATCGGAGTTCGTCGAGGTCGCGGCCAACGACGAGGTCGAGGTCGCGGGAACGCCGAAGAAGTCGACCGGTGGCGGCGCCAAGGCCGGGCCGACCGAGACGGCGGCCGTCGAGGAACCGAACGGAGAGGACGGCGAGACCAGCGGCATCACGGCGACCACGACGGGTCCCGCGAAGCCGCGCCGCGGTCCAATCGTCGCGATCTCGGCGGTGTTCGACGTCGGGTTCCGTAACTTCGAGTACCAGGACGCGAAGACTCCCAATCTGTCGTCGGAGAGCGAGGGTGGCCAGGTGCTGGTCGGCCCGCTCGTCGAGGTGTGGCCGGGCACGCTGCTCGGGATCCGCGCGCTCCGCGGATTCTCGGTGATGCTCAAGTTTGGCTACGGCGTGAACTCGCAGCAGGTCACCGAGAAGATGACCGGCGTGGCGACCGACGCGAAGACGTTCTGGCGCAGCTTCGAGACCAGCGCGCGTCAGCGCTGGCGGATCGGCGACGCGGCGACGATCGAGGTCGGCGGCGGCTACGTGCGCGACCAGTACCAGTTCTCGGGCAACGCCGCGGACATCAAGCTCGTACCCGATGCCGACTACCAGTCGGTCCGCGTCGGTCTGCGCGCGTCGGCGCTGTTCGGCACCGTCGAGCCGTACCTCGCGGCGGAGAACCGGCTCGTGCTCTCGGGCGGACCGATCGCCGAACGGTTCGACGATGCGAGCGCGTCCGGCCTGCGCGCCGCACTCGGCGTCGCGATGAAGCTCGGTGCGTTCGACATGCGGCTCGAGGGCGCGCTCAACCGCTACAGCTGGACGTTCAAGAGCAACGAGACGACCGACGAGTTCCGCGCCAGCGGCGGCACAGACTCGATCAAGTTCATCTCGGTCGTTGCCGGCTACGCGTACTGATCACTCGGCGCTCGACAGGTACTTCTCGAACGCCTTGAAGTCGTACTTGCGGCCGAGGAAGTCGCGCACGAGATCGGCGGCGTCCTTGGTCCCGCCGGCCGCGAGGATCTTGTCGCGATAGCGGTAGGTGACCTTGGTGTCGAGCAGGCCCGTCTTCTCGAACGGCGTCAGCAGATCCTTCGCGATCACGAGGGACCACATGTACGTGTAGTACATCGACGAGTAGCCGACGAGGTGCGTGAAGCTCGTGTGGAACTTCGTGCCCTCGACGAACGCGAATGGCGTGTACCGGGTCTGCAGCTTCTTGACCGTCGCGAGCTGATCGAGCTTCTTGGGATCGGCCTGGTGGAACGTCAGCGAGATCGCCGCGTAGAACATCTGCTGCAGCACCTGGGTGCCGAGCCCGAACTTGTCGGCCTTGCGCATCTTCGACACGAGGTCCTTCGGGATCACCTCGCCGGTCTTGTGGTGCTTCGCGAACCGCGACAGCGTGTCGTGGTTCCAGCCCCACTCCTCGAACATCTGCGACGGCGCCTCGACGAAGTCATGCTCGGTCGCGACGCCGCTCTGGCGGATCCACTTCTGGTGACCGCCGAGGACGTGATGCATGAGGTGGCCGAACTCGTGGAACATCGTGACGACGTCCTCGTGCTCCATCAGCGCCGTGCCCGCCGGGAAGTTGCAGACCAGCACGCCCTCGGGGAGCTGCTTGCCGAGCGAGCCATCCTTCAGCGTGAACTGCGCCGCGTGCTTGTACTTGTCGGCACGCGGATGCATGTCGAGATAGATCCGGCCGAGCTTGTCGCCCTTGCGCGTGACGTCGAAGACCTTGACGTCGGCGTTCCAGGTCTTGACGTCCTTCGCGGGCTGGTACTGGACGTCGTACATGAGCGACGTGATGTCGAGCAGTCCGGCGAGCGAGCTCTCGTACGGGAAGTACTGGCGCACGATGGTCGAGTCGACCGCGTACTTCTCCTTCTTCACCTGGTTCTCGAGGTAGGCCTTCTGCCAATCGCCGACGGCCGTCGCCTTCGGATCCCGCTTCTTCAGCTGGACGAGCAGCTCGTTGTAGTCGGCCGTCGCGCGCTTCTGCGCGAGGCGGGTGATGCGCTCGATGAACTGGGCTGCGGCCGCCCCGCCCTTCAGCATCTTGTCGTCGCTCTGGTAGTCCGCCCAGTTCTTGAAGCCGAGGAGCCGGGCCTTCTCGGCGCGCAGCACGAACAACTGCTGCAGCAGCGGCTCGTTCGCCTGATCGCCGCGGCTGCGGAACTTGATGTAGAGCTCTTTGCGGAGCGCGTCGTCGTCCGCGTACGTCGAGAACGGGATGTAGTCGGGGTAGTCGGTGGTGATCTTGATGACGCCCTTGGCGTCGGGCTTGTGCGCCGCGACCCAGTCGGCCGGCATCCCCGCGAGCCGCGCCTTGTCGGTGACCTCGATGAACCGCGTGTCCTCGGCGACGGTCTTCTGGAGCTGCTGGCCGAGCTTGGTGACCTCCTCGTCGATCTCCTTGATGCGCGCGCGCTGCTTATCGGCGAGCGCGACGCCGGCACGTCGGTACTCGCGCAGCGTCACCATCGCGAACCGCCTGGTGTTCGCATCGGCGGCCTTGACGTCGACCGCGACGAGCGCGTCGTAGACCCGGCGATCGAGGAGCAGCTCGGTGACGAACGCCTGGACCTCGGTCTCGCACGCGCGCGCGGCATCGCGCAGCTTGCCATCGGGGTGTACGGCCTGGGTCAGGCTCGCCATCGCGGCGGCATTCGACACGAACCGCGACAGCTCGTTGAACGTCTCCAGCGTGTTCGCGATCGTTCGCTTGTCCTTGACGTCGAGCAGCACCTGCTGCTGAGCCTTCGCGTCGGCGATCGGCTGACGACACTCGGCGAGGAACGCGGCGTCCGGTGCCGGGCCCGGAGGCAGCGGTGGCACCGCCGGCGGTTGCTTCGCGGGGGCGGCGGGCTCCGCGAGCATGGTCGTGGGCGCGGCGACCAGATCGGGCGCCGGCTGCGTCGGCGGACGAGACGGGCCACACGCGGCGGTGAGCACGAGGAGACCAAAACACGGAGTCAGCAGAGATTTCATGGGTTCACCACACCGAGCAGGACTTGGCCGGGTTCATCGGAGTCCCCGGCGTGCACGAGAAGGCCTCGGAGAACTCCTTCAGGTTGCGCAGCGATCCATAGACGCGAAATTTTGGCGGCGCGTGCGGATCGACGGTCAGTCGCCGCTGGGTCTCGGCGAGCCGGTCCTTGCTGCACCACGCCTGACCGACCGCGATGAAGAACTGCTGGTCCTCGTTGTAGCCATCGGCGACGTAGATCTTCGCGGCATCCTTGCGGAGCGCACGATAGGCCTGAAACGCCATCTTGACGCCGCCGAGATCCGCGATGTTCTCGCCGAGCGTCAGCTTGCCGTTGATGAACAGCTTCGGCCCAGCCTCGAACGTCGAGTACTGGTCCGCGACACAGATCGCCTTGGCTTCAAACTTCGCGGCGTCTTCCTTCTGCCACCAGTTCTTGAGATTGCCGTCGGCGTCGAACTGTGCGCCCTGATCGTCGAAGCCGTGCGTGAGCTCGTGGCCGATCACCATGCCAATGCCGCCGAGGTTCGCGGCGACCGAGCGGTCCTGACCGAAGAATGGCGGCTGCAGGATGCCGGCCAGCAGCGCGGTGTTGTTCGCGGTGGGATCGTAGTACGCGTTGACGTCCTGGGCATTCTTCAGCCATTGACTGCGATCCACGGGCTTGCCTGACTTGCCGAGCCGGCGGCGGATCTCGAAGCTCGTCGCGCGGAGGTGGTTGCCGGCGAAGTCGTCACGCTTGACGTCGAACGTGTAGGTTCGCCACGTGTCAGGGTAGCCGACCATGCGGACGATCTTCGCGAGCTTGGCCTGCGCGATCTGCTTCGTCGTCGGGCTCATCCAGTCGAGGCGACCAAGCTCCTCGCCCATCGCGCGGACGAGCGCATCGACGAGCGCGGTCGCGGTCTGCTTCGCGGTCGCCGGGAAGTGCTTCGCAATGTACTGCTCGCCGACGAGCTCGCCGAGCCCGGTCTGGGTCGCCTCGATGCACCGTTTGCTGCGTGCGAGCTGGGTCTCGACGCCGGTCAGCACCTTGCGCAGCTCGAACGCCTCGTCATCGAACGGCTTGGGCAGCGCGAACGCGGTCGCCTCGAGCAGGTGGAACGTGAAGTAGCTCGCCCACTGCGGCCCCTTGAAGCGCGCACGCAGCTTGTCGAGATTCGCGAAGAACCTCGGCGTACCGACGACGATCTTCTTGCTCGGCGAGATCCCGATCGCCTTCCAGTACGCCTTCCAGTCGACCGACTTCGTCTGCTTGCCGAGCGCCTTGAGGTCGGTCGGGTTGTAGGACGCGGGGACGTCGCGCTTCTCGGTCGCGGTCTTCGTGAGCTTTGCGATCTCGGTCTCGATCGCGAGGACGTCGATCGCTGCAGCGTCTGCCTTGGGACCGGGCGTGCCGGCGAGCGTCAGCATGCGGGCGACGTGGAGCCTGTAGGCGTCGACCTTGTCCTTGAATTCGGGCTTCACGTAGTAGTCGCGATCCGGCAGGCCGAGGCCCGCGGGATCGAGGTACGTGATGTTCTGCACCGACTCCTTGAGATCGGCGGCAGCGTCCGCGCCCCACACGGCCCAGATGCCAGCCTTGTGGAGCTCGACGACCATCGCGGCCCACGTCCGCGCATCCTTGACCTTCGCGGCACGATCCAGCAGAGGCTTGATCGCGGTCGTGCCGGCGCGCTCGAGCGCCGGTTCGTCCATGCACGATGCGTAGTAGTCGCCGAGCTTCTTCGTCGACGCGTCGCCGCCGAGGCCCTTCGCGGCGTCCTCGAGGAGCGTCTTGATCGCGGCGATGTTCTTCTCCTCGATCTCGGAGAACCGTGCCCACCGCGCGCGATCGCTCGGGATCGGGTTGTGCGCGAGCCAGCCGCCACACGCGAACTGGTAGAAGTCGCCGCACGGATCGGCGGTGCGATCGAGCGACGACGCCTCGAGGCCGACATCGGCGAGCGTGACGCGTACGCCGGGCATGACCGGCGCTGCGGGAGGCTGGGGTCCGGTCGGCGTGGGGATCACGGCGCTGGTGGGGTTTTCCGCGACGGTGACGGGCGGGGTCGCGGTCGTGGGCGCAGATGCGGACGTGCCGGAGCACGCGGCGAGGCCAAGCCAGGTGAGCCAGAGAGGAGCGTGCCGCATTGCGCGGACCTTATCACCGCGGTTGCCGCGCGGGAGCGGCTGCGTCAGGGTCGCGGGGTCCCCGGTACCGACGAGTGGCTCGCGAGCTCGCGGTCGAGGAGCTCGCGGAGCAACCGCTGGTACTCGGCGAGCCGGGTCGGCTCGTCGGCGGCGCGGTCGCGGCTGTCCTCGGGATCGGTGAGCGCGTAGAGGCTCCAGGCGTTGGCCTCGCGATCCCAGATCGCCTTCCAGCCGTGTGCGATCACCGCGACGAGATCGCGTTCGATCTGGCGATCCGGTACGAGCTCGAGGAGCAGCGGCCGGTCGGGCGCGGGTCCGGTGCCGCGGATCGCACCGGCGAGTGACCTGCCGTTCATGCCGGCGGGCCCGTCGATGCCCGCGAGGTCGAGCAACGTCGGCACGAGATCGACGAGACTGACCGGCTGCTCGACGACACTCGGCCGGCTGTCCGGAGCGCGGACAAGCAGCGGCACCCGTGTCACCTGCGAGTACAAGCTGCGGGCGTGAAAGCGCAGGCCGTGCTCGGCGAACTCTTCGCCGTGGTCTGCCGTGATCGCGACGATCGTCGGTGCGGCGAGCTTGTCGATCGCGGCGAGGACACGACCGATCCCGCGATCCGCGAACGCGATCTCGGCGTCGTAGCGATCGACGTCGGTATCACCGAAGTCCGGGGCGCCATCGATCGCGGCATATGGATGGTGGGGATCGTAGAAGTGCACCCACAGGAAGAACGGCCGGTCGCGTGGCGCCGCAGTCGCGCGCTCGAGCCACCCGATCGCCTCGTCCGCGAGCGTGTCCGCGTTGGCCTGCCCCGCCCGGCTCATCCGCGATGCGTCCGCGGTCGTGCCGACCGACGAGAACCCGCGGAGCTCCCGCGGCGCGGTCAGCCGCTGGCAGCACAGCACCGCCGCGGTCTCGTAGCCGGCTTCGCGCAGCACCTCGGCGAGGCTCGGAGGGGGCGCCGCTCGATCGATCGTCGATGGATAGCGGCCAGTGAACATCGACGGAATCGCGTGCCGCGTCGACGGACTCGGGGTCAGCGTCCATGCGAAGCGCACAGCGCGCGTCGAGAACGCATCGATCGCGGGCGACGTTCGCCGCTCGTACCCCCAGGCGCCGAGGTGATCCGCGCGCAGCGCGTCGACCGAGATCACGATGACGTTCGGGCGCGCCGCGCCGGGCCCTGCCAATTCTGGCACCGACGCCGGCCGGTTCGCCAGCCGCTCGGCGAGCCCCGCGACATCCGCGTCCGCGCCCGTGCAGTTCTCGTCGATGCCGTTGCCGGCGACCTCGAGCTTGCCGGGGCTCCGCGCGGCATCCGCGTCATCACAGTCCGCGCCACCGGCCCACGCCGCCGCGTAGCGATCACCGTCGCGATCCGCGAGCGCCCATAGCCCCTGGGCCACCCGCTTGCCGAGCGTGCCGTGCACCACCACCAAGCTGCGCGCGCCCTCCATCCGCCCGATCAGCGCGGTCCCGCCGATCGCCGCCACGAGCACCACGAGCGCACCCACCTGCGCCCGCCGTCTCGCGCCGAGGCGCACCACGCGTGCAGCGATCACGCTGATCACGAGAACCGCGACCACCAGCGCGTTCGCATCGTTCGCGGCTGGCACCGCGCGGTTGATCAGCAGCTTCGGACCGAACGCGAGCGCGGCCGCTGCGATCCCCACGGCCACGACCCCGCGTCGCCCCGCCAGCAGCTCGCCGTGCCGCCGTAGCCACGGCACGGTTCGCCGATCGAGCATCGCCACCACCACCGCGATCGCCACCGCGAGTGGCGCGATCACGCACGCAAGCAAGAACCCGACCGGACCGCCGTCGTTGAACCGAAACGCCTCGTGTGCCCGCGCGATCAGCACGAAGCTCACCGCCCCGAAACCCACCACCGCGCATGCCGCGAGCACCGCGCGCCACGCCGCCACCACGCGCCGCTCGCCACCCGCCGTCAGATCCGCACTCCACCGCGTGATCCCCGCGATCCGCATTGCCGCCGCCAGCCCGAGTCTCACCACCGCCGCCACCGCGATCGCGCCCAGCGTCGCGAGTGCCGCGACTACCGCGAACGCCTCCACCGCCCCATCCCCGATCGCCGCGATCCGAAGCGCCTCGACGATCCCGGCGACCCCGCCTGCCACCGTCGCCTCGACGGCGCCATCACGAAGCCCGCGGCCGAGTCCCACGGCGCCGCTATACCCCGAACCCCAAGAGGGTCAGACGCAATTTGCGCAACTTGTGATCTGCAAGCTGGCGACTTCGTTGACGCGTTGGGGTCAGACGCAATTTACGCAACTAACGGTGACACAAACCCAACTTTGTCCCGCTCGAACGCGTCTGGCGCCGCGGAGCGGAGAAAGGTCGGTTCGTGCAGCTGGTCCTGCTCGTCGCAAGTTGCGTAAATTGCGTCTGACCCCCTCGTGCGAACGATCTCGCGACGATGCGGATCGTAAGTTGCGCAAGTTGCGTCTGACCCTACAGGCGGGCGCGGGCGAGCTCGGACTGATGGGCGACGGCGGCCCACTCGATGCGCTGGGGAGTTGCGAGGCCGAGGGTGACGATCGCGGTGGCGAGCTGGACCTTCATGGATCGCTGGTAGGCCTGCGCCGCGCGGAGGCGTTCGCGGGTCAGGATACCCGCGGCGACGAGGTAGTCTCCGAAGCCTGGCAGCTCGGGGATCGGGCCGCGGCCGATCGGGCGTGGCTGGACGTAGGGAGCGGGCTTCGCAGGGGCGGGCGCGGAGCCGCGCACGGGAGGGGACTCGAGAGGGAGCGAGATCATGCGAGCGACGGCCCACGCGGGCGCGCTCGGCTTGGGGGGCGGCGCGAGGGGCGACGAGGTCTCGAGGTCGTTGTCGGGCTCGACGGCACGTGCGAAGGGCCGCGTGGGACGATCGAATTCCTCGGGGGACGCGGTGCCCTTCGCGAAGCGCGGCTGGCTGCCCGGGCGAGAGCTACTGCGCGCCGGAGCGCTCAGGGAACGCGGCTGTTCGGTGCCGCTGCGTGCCGGCTCGATCGGCGCGCGGTCGAGGGAAAACCGACCAGCCGCGGTAGCGGGTGCCGGGATTGTTGTTACTACCGCGGCTGGTCGAGCTGCTACGTCGACGATGTGGAGCCAGTCGGCGGCTCCTTGATCGTCGGGGTCGAGGCGGAGTGCCTCGCGAAAGAAGATGGCGGCGGATTGATTCTCGTTGCGACGCGCCGCGAGCTCGCCGAGGAGCCGGAACGCGCTACCGCAGCGTGGGTCGAGCCGGATGATGTCGCGAAGATCGGCCTGGGCATCGAGCGAGCGCCGGAGAGCGATATGTGCGCGAGCGCGGATCAACAGGAGCGGGACGCACTCCGGCTCGTCCTCGAGGGCATCAGAGGTCATCGCAACGACGCCGGGGTAGTGGCGGGCTTCGAAGAGCTCGGCAGCCGTCGCGATCACTGCTCGGTCCACCCGGGATGATTTAGCAAGTGGCGGGCCACGCGATGACGACGTGCAAGCGCCTGCAAACACGATGATTCATATCGATCCCGATCGGTGACTCGACCCCCGGCCCGCGGTCCGAGGTCCCGGCGGTGGGCGGCGATGCAGCCTGGCAAGGTGAGATGCCAGCCGGCATACTGACAAGCGTGCGCTGGCCCTGGGTTTTCGCGGTCGCGGTGATCGTCAGCTCGGCGACGGCCGAGGCCAGCGTGATCCTGCGACGGCGCGCACCACGCCCAGCGACGCCTGCGCCACGCGTCGACTTCTGGCGTGAAGTGCTCGAGCCAAACGGCACCGAGGTCGCCGCGATCGTCGCCAACGCACGCATCGCGATGGCCCGCCCCGAAAACGCGATCAATGGAGACACCGACTGGGCCGTCGAGACCCGTGCGCGGTTCTATCGCGACGCTTACAACATGCTCCGTCACGCGCGTACGCTGTCGCCGCAGAACCTCGAGGTGCTCGCGCTGCTCGGCCGCGCGGCCGACGAGCTCGGTCGCACGCCCGAGGCTATCGAGGCGTTCGAGCGGTGCGCGGAGCTCGCGGGTACAGATCGCATCATGACCGAGGTTGCCGGCCGGCTCGGCGCGATCTACCTGCGGCTCGGCGAGCACACCACCGCGGTGCGCTGGCTGCGGCTCGTCCACGGCGGGCTCTCGGCGGTGACCGCGCCATCGCTGGTCTACCTCGCGAACGCGCTCGCGAAGCGCGGCGAGATCGCGCAGGCGATCGACACGCTCGCGAACGCCCTGCCGGCGCCGTCGCTCGGCCACTACCCGGCCGAGACCACGCTCGCGTCGTTCTCACTCGCCGTGATCTACGACCGCGACGAACAGCGGGGCGCCGCGTTCAGCGTGCTCGATCGGATGCAGGCCATGCTCGGCGCGCAGTACATGAGTTATTTGCAGAACGAGCTCGCGAGGCTGCGGTTCCCCGATCCGGCCGATCTGTATTACTACCGCGGCCTGCTCTACGAATCGCAAGCTCACTACGTCGAGGCGCGCGCCGAGTGGGCGCACTACGCCGCGATCACCGATGCGCCGTGGCGCGCCCGCGCGCTCGATCACATCGCCGCGATCGATGCATTGCGCCGCCATCCCCCGCCCGCACAGGTGACGCCATGAAGCGCGCGCTGGCCACCCTGCTCGTCCTCCAGCTCGGGCTCGTCACCGAGGCTCGCGCGAACACCTGGGCGGACGCGATCGCGCAGAGCGCGCCGGATCCGTCGAAGGACATCTACGAGCGGGCGATGCGTGATGGCGACGAGCACGTCCTCCAGGCGAACGTCGAGAGCTCGTCACGCGCGCAGCGCAGGCGCCAGGTCCAGCTCGCGCTCGACGCGTATCGCCGCGCCGCCGCCGCGCGCCCCGAGGAGGCCGAGCCGTACTTGAGGAGCGGCGCGACGCTGAACTCGTTCTACCTCGACAGCTGCTTCACCATCCCACAGCTCAACTACACGCCGAGTCCGCTGCGTGACTGCTCTGCGCCCGACAAGATCGATCCGGCGATCGCGCAGCAGACGATCGACGCGTGGATCGCCGCCGAGGCGCGCGCACCGCTCGACCCGCGGTTCTCCGCGAGCGAGGGCGAGAGCGTGCTGTTCGATCGCGCGATCCTCCACACCAAGCTCGGCACGCAGCCGAGCCTCGAGGCGGCGGCCCGCGACTACGAGCGCTACCTCGAGCGCAGCGACGGCAAGAACGAGAACATCGAGAACGCGTGGAGCAACCTCGCCGAGACGTACATGATGCTCGGCCGGCTCGAGGACTCGATCAACGCGTACCGCGAGCTGCCGTACACCGTGGAGGTGTCGACGATCTACGGTGCTGCGGTCGCGCTCGATCGCGACGAGCGCGGCGAGCTCGCAAAGCAGCTGATCATCGCGCAGGGGCCGAACGGCTTTGTCACGTTCAAGCATCGCGTCGAGCGTGGCGACACGTTCTTCGTGCCGGCGGGCGAGAAGTTCTATTACTACGCGCTCGCCGAGGAGACCTTCGGTCACCTCGACGCCGCGCTCGGCTACTGGCGCCAGTACATCGGCAGCGGCGCGCACCCGCAGTTTCATCCACGCGCGAAGCAGCACATCGACGCCCTGCTCCTGAAGCGGCGCACGCGCCCGACGTCGCCCGTCGATCCGTTCCTGGACATGCGATGAGACGCGGCGCCGTCATCGTGGTCCTCGCGCTGGTCGCGGCCGGCCCCGCGTGGGCGCAGTCGAAGAACTACCCGCCGGTTCCCGTCGACAAGGACGACGAGGCCGCGCAGAAGTCCGAGCTCTGGGACCAGGCCACCGATCCGCACAAGGTGCCGTACGCGGAGCTCGTCAAGGAAGCGCAGAAGCTGCTCGGCGATCGCACGGCCGACAGTACGCAGGTCGCGGTCAAGAAGCTCGATCAGGCGATCGCGCTGGCCCCGAGCGAGGCCGAAGCGTATCGCGTGCGCGGCGATGCGCACCTCCAGCTGCTCGACTGGGGCACGTGCGCCACCGACTTCCACGCGGCGTGGACCCGGCTGCGCCGCGATCCCGATAGCAAGGGCACGATGGAGCTGCGCCGCAAGCTCGGGCTCTGCCAGGCCCGCAACGGCAAGCTCGCAGACGCCGAAGCCACGTTCGCGGAGGCCGCGGCCACCGGCGTCAACAGCGTCGAGATCTGGATGCGGCTCGGCGAGGTCCGGATCGCGATGGGACGGCTCGAGGAGGCGATCACCGCGCTGAAGTCCGCGATCGAGCAGACCGACATCACCGCGCAGGCACTCGCGCGCTGGCTGCTCGCTGCTGCCTACGATCGCGCGCGCCGGCCGAGCGATGCGAAGACGACCGCCGGCGAGGCACGAACCTCGGATCCCAACCTGGCGACGCTGAAGAACCCGACGCTGCCGCTGCTGGGCTTCGGCGAGAGCGACTACCTGCTCGGCCTCGCGTACGAGTCATTCCCCGCCGAGACCCCGCGCCCCGAGCACGCGCTGATCTACTTCCGCCACTTCCTCAAGGTCGCGGTCGATAGCCCGTGGCGGCGCCGCGCCGAGGATCACGTCCGCGAGCTCCGCACCGCGCAGCTGCCCGACACCGTCGATCGCACGAGCGGCAACGCACCGCTCGACGAGAAGGATGCGCGACCCGCCGTGCGCAAGGCGATGCCGGCGATGCGTGCGTGCCTCGCGAAGCATCCGTACCTCGTGATGCGCGTGTCGGTCACCCGCGTCGGCCCCCGCACGCGCGAGACCGCCCGCGATCGCCCGCGTTACCAGGCGCCTCCCGATGGTGTATCGGTCGAGCAGGACGAGAGCCTCGAGTTGATAACCACCGCCGAGAGGGACACCGCGAACCGCTGCATCGAGCCGATCGCCCTGAAGATCGCGCTGCCTCCGATCAAGGAGAAGGACACGTACTACAAGCTGCAGTTCCGGGTCGTCGGTCCGTAACCCGGGGCCCCTTGCGCGCTACGATGCGCGGCATGATGGATCGTCGGATTGCTGCGGTGCTGCTCGCCCTCGCGGCCGTGGGTTGCAAGACCAAGATCGATGCGAACAAGGCGCAGGATCTCATCAAGAAGATGCTCGCCGAGAAGGGCATCCAGGTCACCCCTGCGTGCCCGGATGGCCTCGAGGCAAAGTCGGGCGCCAAGTTCCAGTGCACGGCGATCGATCAGACCGGCGAGCAGATGACGATCGACGTCACGATCCTCGACGACAAGGGCACGGTGAGCGCAGTGCTCGTCGGCACGATCGTCGACACCGAGGCGCTGCTGCCGGACATCCAGGCGAAGATCGGCTCCGACGAGGTCAAGCTGACCTGCGTGCGCAAGGTGCTGGTCGTGACCCGGGCCAAGCCGGCGACGTGCGACGTCACGTTCCAGGGCGAGACTCGCAAGATCGAGATCATGGAGACCGATCCCGAGAAGCACCTGATCAACTGGCGGATCCCGGGCGCCGAGGGCGCGACGCCGACGACGCCGCCGGCCGAGGGCGCGACGCCGTCCGCGCCTGCTACCCCTTGAGGAACGCGACGGTCACGCCGTCGCCACCCTCGTTCGGCTCGCCGGCGCGCAGCTTGTCGATGCCCTTGTGGGTCTGCAGGTGGGCGCGGATCGCCTTCTTGAGCGCGCCGGTGCCGTGGCCGTGGATCACGAAGATCGCCTCGCGACCGGCGAGCAGGCTCTCGTCGACGAACCGATCGATCTGGATCACGGCCTCGTCGACGCGGTGACCGCGGACATCGACGGTGGTCTCGAGCGTACGCGCGGTCGCGCGGCCGCCCGCGGGCACGCCATCGACGAGCTGCACCGGTGCGCCGTTGCCGCCTGCTTCGGCACGGGCCTCGGCCTTCGCGCGGGTCTCGAGCCCGGCGCGCCGCGCGTTGCGATGCGAGTCGAGGAGGACGTCCTTGATCGGCACGGTCGCGCGCATCGAGCCGACGCGGACCTCGACCTTGTCGTCGGCGAGGAGCTCGACGACCTCGACGCGCCCGAGGTTCGGCACGATCACGGGCGCACCGGGCGTGAGCTGATCCGAACGAGCCGGCATGCCGGGGAGCGCCGGACGCTTGGGCTCGAGCCGCGCGACGGTCGAGCCTGGCTCGGCGAGCCGGCGGGTCGCGGCCTTGACGTCGTCGGCGGTGGCCATCGCGGCGCGCGCCTTGACCTCGCGGCGGACCTCGTCGATCTCGCGGCGCGCTGCCTTGAGGGCTGCGAGCGTCTCGCCATGTGCCGCGCGGGTCTGCTTCTCGAAGCGAGCCTGCGCGCGCTCGCGGAACGCGCGGGCCGCGGCGCGCTCGGCCTCCGCAGCCTCGAGCTCGGCGAGCAAGGCCCCGCGCTCCTCCTCGATGCGGCGGCGCTGATCGGCGACGCTCGCGAGCAGATCCTCGACCTTCGCGACCTGCGGACCCATCAGCTCGCGCGCACGCGCGACGATCGCATTCGAGATCCCCATGCGCGTCGCGACCGCGAGCGCACCCGAGCTGCCTGGTACGCCGAGGTGCAGCTTGAACGTCGGCTCCAGCCGCGCGAGATCGAAGCCGACTGACGCGTTCGCGAACTTCGACGGCTGATCGGTCGTCTGGCCTGCCGGCAGCTGATCGACGGCGCCAAGCTCCTTGAGCCGCTCGTAGTGGGTCGTGACGATCGCGGTAACGCCGCGGTCGGCGAGCGCCTCGAGTACCGCCTGCGCGAGCGCCGCGCCCTGCTCGGGATCGGTGCCAACCGCGATCTCGTCGATCAGCACGAGCGAGCCTGACCCGGCGGTCGCGAGCAACTCGCGGAGGTTGACCATGTGACCGGAGAACGTCGACAGATCGTTCTCGAGACTCTGCGCGTCGCCGATATCGGAGCGGACGTCGGGAAACCAGCCCATCGCGCTGCCGCTCTCGGCGGTCAGGTGGAGGCCGGCACGCACCATCAGCGCGGCGAGCCCGACGGTCTTCAGCGCGACGGTCTTGCCGCCGGCATTGGGGCCCGAGATCAGGAGCGTCGATCCGGCCGCGACGGTGACGTCGTTCGCGACGCAGCGCCGCTCGGCGAGCAACATCAGCGGATGACGCGCGTGGAGCAGCGCGATCCGCGGCGACTCGTCGAGGATTGGCTCGGCGCTGACCGTGTCGTCGCCCATGATCGCGGCGGCGGCGATCACGTCGAGCGTCTCGGCGGTCGCGAGCGCGGCCTCGAACGCGTCGGCTTCCTCGGCGACCCAGCCCGAGAACTTCGCGAGGATCCGGCGCACCTCGTCGAGTACATCGGCCTCGGCGAGCTTGGCGCGGTTGTTGAGATCGACGATCTCCTCGGGCTCGATGAACAGCGTCTGGCCGCTCTGCGAGCTTCCGTGCACGATGCCGCGCACGAAGCCCTTGCCGTCGGTGCGGATCGGCAGCACGTAGCGATCCTCGCGCTGCGTGTAGTACGCGTCCTGGAGGTACTGGCTGAACCGCTCGTCGATGAGGAGGCTCGCCATCCGCTTCTCGAGCTGCG
>JBKJUF010000087.1:0-9988 GCA_046590445.1 Kofleriaceae bacterium | reverse complement strand
GCTGATGGAGCTCGCTGGCGGCAGCGAGGTGTTCCACTCGCCGATGCATGACGTCCTCGCGCCAGTCATGCGGGATGAGCCGCAGCGGCTCGTCATGCATCGGCGAGTGGAACACCTCGCTGCCGCCAGCGAGCTCCATCAGCGGGCCCGGCAGCGTCCAGTAGTAGGTGTAGAGCGCGCCGTCGGGCGTGCGCGAGTAGTCCTCGATGCCCTTCTTGATCTGGCGCGCGATGGTCGACTTCGCGGAGCCGACCGGGCCATGCAGAAGGATGATGCGGCGCTCGGTGCCGTAGCCCTGCGACGCGCTCTTGAGCACGTTCATCAGGCGCATGAGCGCGACATCGAGGCCGAACACCGCATCGCGTCCGCCGTGCGAGTCGTCTCGGAAGAACTTGTAGCGGACAAGCTTCTTCTTGTTGTCGATGTACTCCTCGACACCGTGCGAGAGCACCATGTCGTACAGCCGCTGATATGCGTTGCGCGTCACGGATGGGTTCTTGCGAACCAGCCCGAGGTAGTCCTCGAAGGTGCCCTCCCACGACAGCTCCTTGTACGTCGCGTAGTTCTGAAGCTCGGCGATCTGTCCCACGAGACTCATGGGATCGACGCTACCACGAGACATTCCTCTCGTCTGTCAGCCTGCTGACCTGTGCGGGCGTGACGTATTCGCACGATCCAGATCACGGGTGGGACCTCCCCCTCCTTGCGGCGCGCACACGCTCGGAGACAATGGACGCTAGGGGGTTCCTAATCTATGAAGACTTCATTTCTCGCGATCTCGTTCGTCTCGGCTCTCGGACTTGCCGCCTGCGGCGGCGGTAGCGATCTCGATTCCGGCGCCGGCGACAGTCCGGGCGGCGGCACCAACACGCTGCTCGTCAACGGCAGCGTCGGCGGCGACCCGCGCCTCACCAACGCACGTGCGGCTGCCGAGTTCGCCACCGAGTTCTCGCTGCGCATCACACTCGGCGGCGTCGGCGTCACCACCGGCAACGTGACGATCACCGGCAACAGCGGCGAGTTCCCACTGACCTACGTCGGCGACAACGGCAAGTGGGAGGGCGTCGGCCTCGGCTACGACGAGGTCTACATCCTCGACGTGATCAGCGGCGAGCACGAGGTCACGGGCGTCCGCGTGGACGGTCCGGACTTCCACACGTTCAAGGAGCCGCTGCCCGGCGCGACCGTCGACTCGACGCTGCCGCTGAAGGTCACGTGGGACTCCGGTGAGAGCGCCGACTCGACCGCGATCCGCGCTGACAAGATCGACTGGGTCTCGATCCCCGACGAGCAGGTCTACATGCTGTCCGCGGGCTCGATCGACGCCGATCCGGATCAGGCGAAGACCAACGAGCTCCGGCTGGTCCGTACCAACCGGGTGATCCCGGCCGGCGCGGTCGCGGGCTCGGAGTTCTCGGTCAGCATCGAAAACCGCATCGACATCGTCGCGCAGCCGAACCCGGCGCTGTAACGTGCTCGCCATGCGCAGCCTGATCTCCTTGGTGTTCCTCGTCGCGACCGTTGCTTGTGGAGGTGACGATCCGCCGAACGTCGGCGGCACCTGTACGGCCACCGACGGTTGCGACGACGGGCTGACTTGCAATACCGCGGTCCCGGGCGGCTACTGCTCGACGACCTGCACGACGAGCGGTTCGACCGACGAGTGTCCGGACAACGCCGTGTGCGACACGATCTCGGGCGCCGCGGTGTCGTGCGTGAAGATCTGCAAGACCGGCGACGACTGCCGGGCCGATCAGGACTGCAACGGGGTCTCCGGCACGAATATCAAGGCCTGCAAGCCCAAGCCGTAGTCGCGGTATTCACGGGTCGCTCGACACGTACTTCGCGACGTTCCTCTGGTGCTCGGCCATCGTCCGCGCGAACGCGTGCTCGGTGGAGCCCTTCTGGCTCGCGACGAAGAAGTAGTAGTCGCTGCCGTCGGGGGACAGCGTGGCCTCGATCGAGGCCTTGCCGGGGTTCGAGATCGGGCCCGGCGGCAGCCCCTCGTGCTCGTACGTGTTGTAGGGGTTGTCCTTGTCACGGAGCTGTGCGGTCCGTAGGCGCTCGCAGCCGGCCTGCTTGCCGACCTTCGTACACATCTCGATCCACGCGACGCAGGGCGGCGATTTCTGCACGGGCACCAGGCAGCCGTAGCGGATCGTCGGATCGGTCTCCAGCTTCTTCGGCTTGAACGTCGGCGAGGTCAACCGGTTGATGAAAACCTGCGCGATCCGCGGGCGCTCCCTCGCGGCGACCGCTTCCTTCTCGACGATCGATGCCATCGTCAGGATGTCGCGATCGCTCCAGCCGAGCTTGTCCTTGAGCTTCGCGGTGTCGCGCGGGTGCTTGCTGACGAGCTCGTTCCAGACCTCGCGGTGCCGGTTGATCAGCCGCTCGAGGACGACGACGGGCTTCTCGTTGACGCGGAACTGGTAGGTGTCGGGGAACAGGTAGCCGTCGATCGTGTCACCGGTGATCGCGTACTTCGCGAGGAACGTCTTGTCGCGCGCGAGCGTCTCGAGGGCCTTCGCGTCCGCGACGTCCGCGGCATCGAGGATCTCGAAGTACTCGAGCATGTTCTTGCCCTCGGGGAACGTGACCTTGACGGTCACCTCCTTGACGCCCGCGACCAGCACGGCGAGCACCTTGCGCGGCGTCCAGTTGTCCTTCATCAAATATTTTCCGGTCTTGACCTCGGTGGTCTTGCCGCCCCACATCGCGAACAGTCGGAACCACGTCGGCTTCTCGATCACGTCCTCGTCCGCGAGGAGCGACGCGATCGCCGGGAACGACATGCCCGACACGACCTCGACCTCGACGTCCTTGCCGCTGCCGTCGTGCGGATCGTCGGGATACGCCAGGGCGCGCTGGATCATGAAGCCGAGAATCGCGGCGACGATCGCGAGCGAGCCGATCACGATGATCAGCGCGGTGCGAAACGAGCGCTTCGACATCGCGGCGAAGTTACCACTTACTTCGCGGTGCGCTGGCAAGCGAGCCAGGTCTGCAAGATCAACGCGGCCGCCTGCTGATCGATCACTTCCTTGCGACGCGCGCGCTTGACGTCTGCCGCGATCATCACGCGCTGGGCCTCGGCCGTCGTGAACCGCTCGTCCTGCTCGTGACACGCGGCCGCGCTCCCGAGCGCCGCCTTCAGGGTCGCGATGAACTGCTGGACCTGACGCGCGCGGTGGCCGACCCGGCCCGACAGCTCGAACGGCATCCCGACCACGACATCGGTCACCGCGTGCTCGATCACGAGCGCGCGGATCGCCGATGCGTCAGCCGAATTGCCAGCGCGCGCGAGCACGGTGAGCGGATGCGCCGCGATGCCGGCTTCGTCCTGTAGTGCGATGCCGATCGTCTTGCTGCCGACGTCGAGACCGAGCGCACGCATCCCGGCAGTGTTGCCCAAACGCCGAAACAATAAAGGCCCCCGAGTCGCCAGTCGACCTGAGTGGAACCTTCACCGAAAAAATAAAGGCCCCACTAGGGGGGACCTGAGTGGGGCCTGGGCGCAGATCGTAGAGCCTACTTGTTGCCTCAGATAGTGGGGGAGACCTGCGGGATGAGGGGGGAACCGCGGATCATCTACCGAGTCGAAACGTTGGACTGCTACGTCGCGCGCGGAAAGCTTTTCAGTTGTCAGCCACTCCGACAGTTGGTGGCCTATTTCCAGGAACCAGCGAGCTGTCGTTTGGTTGCTTGATTCCATGAGCAGATTCGATGCCAGCTCGCGCTGACGCTCGCTCGCGACCGTCCCGACGAGGAAACACGCGCTTACGGGGCAAATCCGGCCCTCCCGATCCCGCTTGCGAGAACATCCGGCGACTGGACCTGTCACCGGTGGGACTCGGTGTGGCCACTTTACTGGCCACTTGATGACGCTGCTTCGTCGGAGACGTGCCGGATGACCCGTCTCGGATCACAGCCTGATCGCGATTCAACGCGGCGCCACGACACGGGCGAATCGGCGGTCGGGTACCGTGGCGGCATGTCGGACGAGCCGCCCCCCACGCCCAAGCTGCAGGTCCAGATCGATGATGACATCGCGCAGGGCGTCTACTCGAACCTCGTCCTCGTCAACCACACCGAAAACGAGTTCGTGCTGGACTTTGCCTTCATCCAGCCCAGCAACGGCCGCGCGAAGGTCCGCACGCGGGTGATCTCGTCACCGCGGCACACCAAGCGGTTACTCCAGGCGCTGCAGAAGAACCTCGAGCGCTACGAGGAACGGTTCGGCGCGATCGACATGGGCACCGACGACGACCCGGTGTTTCACTGAGCACGGACGTCAGGCGACGGCCGCTTCGGTGATCTCGATCGTATTGCGATCGAGATCGAGCACGCACGCCGCGCCGAACGGCACCGCTTCGTTGCGCGTGCCGTGACCGATCGGCGCACCGCTCGCGGCCGGCAGATCGGCGGCAGCGAGCCGCTCGAGGACGGTGCGCAGCGCCGCGTCATCCGCATCGACCCCGCCCGCCGGCGGCGCGGCGTCGGTGCAGCGCAGTAGCTCGCCGACGATCACCGCGCGGGTCTCGGCGATCGCGCCGGTCAGCGACAGCTGCGTCAGGTAGCGATCGAGCTCGTACGGTCGCTCGCCGACCTCCTCGAAGAGCGCGATCGCGCCCGCGAGTGGCAGCGGCCACGGCGTACCGACGAGCATCGAGGCGAGCGTCAGGTTCGCGGGTACGAGGGGACCGTGGTGCACGCCGGTGCCGTGCGACGCGAGGAACCACGGGCGCAGGCCCGGCACGCGCGGCTCGCTCAGCATCGCGACGAGGTGCGCCACGTCCTCGGCCGGTAGATCGCCGAGTTGCACCGCCATCGGGCCGTGAATCGCGCGAACGCCGAGGTGGTGGGCCCACGCGAGCAGCGCGGTCGCGTCAGAGAACCCGACGATCGGCTTGGGATCGCGAACGAGTGATGCGGCATCGAGCTCGTCGAGGATGCGCATGAGGCCGTAACCGCCGCGCGCGAGCACGATGCCCCGGACATCCGGATCGGCGAGCATCGCGTTGAGCTCGGCCGCCCGCGCCGCATCGGAGGCGGCGAGGTAGCTCGGAACGTTTGGCGAGCGCTCGGCGAAGATTCCGTCCGCGATCCGCAGCTCGAACGCCTCGCCGAGGCGCCCGAGGCCACGCTTCATCCGGTCGACATCGACCGGACCCGCCGGCGCCACGACGCCGATCGTCTGTCCGCGCTTGACCCGCGGCGGCGCGGCCGAGCTCACCGCTTCTTCTTCCGTTTTTTGACGCCACTGGGGACGCCGCTCGGCGGCGTGCCCTTCGGCTTGTCGCCGTCGCCGTTCCCGTCGGGCTCGTCATCCGTCACGTCGCTCTGGCTGATCGCGCGCGCAGGTCCGCTCGTGGACACGTCGAGGCCGAGCGCCGCCGGATCGACCGAGTCCATGAGCATCGTGCGCTTGCCGTCATCGACGACCTCGTGCTCGCCGGTCGACCGTACGAGGTGCTCGAGCCCACCGCTATCGCTCGCGGTCAGCTCGGCGAGCAGGTCCTGATGCACGGCGTCCATGACCATCGTGCGCTTGCCGCTCTCCGGTGCCGGCGCAGCTGCCGACGGCATCTCCGCGACGTACACCGACAGCTCCTTGGTCGCGGTGACCTCGGTGGTCAGCGTCTCCGCGACGTACACCGACAGCTCCTTGGTTGCGGTGACCTCGGTGGTGAGTGGCGTCGCGATCGGCTGCGGCACCGTGTGCGAGCGTGGCCGCACGGTCATCGGCTTCGCGCGCTGCGGCGCCGTCGGCGCGGTCGCTTCCGGGAGCGCGACCCGGGCCTTCCACCATGACGCGGCGGTCTCGTCGGCGAGCGCGGGGCGTACGATCATCCCGGGTACGCGATCGGAGCCGCCGACCTGCTCGTAGATCTGCGTCACCACGGCGTCGAGCGCGAGGCCGTCGTCGGTGGCGATCGCGATCGACGTGCCGACCGGCATCGGCGTCGGCATCTCGAGGTAGCCGGTGCTCGGCCTGACCTGGGTCAGCTTGATACGCCTGCCCAGGGGCAAGCCGCGGTAGGTGAGGTCGACGAAGCTTTCGATCACGGTCCGAGCATAACGCACGCAGGGGGATGCATACTCCGCGCGTGGGCCTACTCGATCGTCTTCGCCAGCTGCGCGGGAACCCACCCGACGACGACCTCGTCGGCCGCACCCAGGCACTCGTCGTCCGCGGTAACGAGTTCGGCTACGACGAGTTCGGGCTCTCGAAGGACTCGCTGAAGATCGCGGTCCGGCTCGCGACCTGGCTCTACCGCCACTACTTCCGCGCGACCGCGTTCGGCATCGAGCACATCCCGGCCACCGGGCGCGTGCTGTTTGTCTCGAACCACTCGGGGCAGCTGCCGTTCGACGGCCTCGTGATCGGCGCGGCGACCTTTCTCGAGCCGGCACAGCCGCGCCTCGTGAGGTCGATGGTCGAATACTTCGTGCCGACCGTGCCGTTCGCGTCGTACCTGTTCGCGCGGTGGGGCCAGATCACGGGGACGCCCGAGAATTGCCGTCGCCTGCTGTCCGCCGAGGAAGCCGTGCTGGTGTTTCCCGAGGGTGCGCGCGGGATCTCCAAGCCGTTCTCGCAGCGCTACCAGCTCGCGGAGTTCGGCAAGGGCTTCATGCGGCTCGCGCTCGAGATGGGCGCGCCGATCGTCCCGGTCGCCGTGATCGGCGCCGAGGAGCAAGCGCCCGCGATCAATGTCGCGCCACTCGCGCGGCTGCTGCGGACGCCGTCGTTCCCGATCGTGCCGTACCCGCCGTTCGTGCCGCTCGTCCCGCTCCCCGTGAAGTACCGGGTCTACTTCGGCGAGCCGATGACGTTCACCGGTAACGCCGACGACGATGACGACGTGCTCGACGAGCAGGTCAAGATCGTGAAGAACCGGATCCAGTCGATGATCCACGTGGGGCTCCGTGAGCGCGAACACGTCTTCTGGTGACCGACGACCTGAGATCGAATTCCGGTCGGCACGCAGTGCCGATCGAAATCACCTCAGGAGGAGGTTACCCCGTGGGTGACCGTCCCCAGCTCGGCGAGCCGACCGAGCGAACGCTGCCGCGCCCCCGCAAGGTCGTGATCACGGGGATCTCCGGCCGGCTCGGCCGCATCGTCGCGCGCCGGCTGCATCACGAGCTCGACTACCAGATCGTCGGCCTCGATCGCCGGCCGATGCCGGGACGCCCGAAGGACATCGAGCATCACCTCGTCGATCTGCGCAGCAAGAAGGCGCGCGACGTGTTTCGCGCCGGCGATGTCGACGCGCTGATCCACCTCGGCGTCATGCACGATCCTCGCGCGCGGCCTGCCGAGCTCTACTCGTGGAACATCACTGGCACGACGAAGCTGCTCGAATATTGCCAGGCCTATCGCGTGCCGAAGGTCGTGCTGCTGTCGAGCGCGAACGTCTACGGCCCGCGTCCCGACAACCCGCAGTTCTTGACCGAGGAGGCGCCGCTTCTCGCGGCGCAGCGCTTCCCGCAGATGCGCGATCTCGTCGAGATCGATCACCTGGTGTCGACGTTTCTGTGGCGTGCGGCCCAGGTCGAGACCGTGATCCTGCGGCCGGTCCACATCGTCGGTCCGGTGCACAACGCGCCCTCCAACTACCTCCGGATCGAGCGGCCGCCGGTGCTGCTCGGGTTCGATCCGATGGTCCAGCTGATCCACGTCGAGGACGTCGCCGAGGCGATCGTCAGCGCGCTCGCACCCGAACGGCGTGGCATCTACAACATCGTCGGCCCCGGCGAGGTGCCGCTGTCCACGGTGCTGCAGGAGCTTCACCGCCAGCCCGTCGCGATCCCGCACCCGTTTGCCAAGCCGCTCCTGTCGCTCGCGTTCCGGCTCGGGTTCTCGAGCTTCCCGGTCGCCGAGCTCGACTTCATTCGCTACGTCTGCATGGTCGATGGCCGGCGCGCGACGGCGGAGCTCGGGTTCCGGCCACACCACGGATTGCGCGACACGATCCACGCGGTCGACGAGCTCGGATGACGCCGCTCCCGCGGGGATCGGCCCCGGGATCGAACCTTCCAGACCGTGACGGATCCGTCGACGGCTGCCTGCTCCTGCCGTGGCGCTTCGATACACGAGCTGTGAACGGCGAGCCACACCTCCCCGGCTTGGCCCGGCGTGTCCTACATGCCGCCGATCGCCCGACGTCGCGCTTCGCCAAGAGGTGTCAGTGTCCGGTCCTGCGGAGCGGCGATATTTCGGGCATTTTTGTCAGGGATTGGTCGCCGGCTTCCAACAGATCGGACGCAGGGGTCGAAACGTTCATGCATTCTCCACCAGTTCAGTCGCGCTGCCGGAATGGCACGACCAATGCTTCGTGCTGCGACTACCGCACGCTTCCAAAGGAATCCCTACCCATGACCAAGTCGCTCTCCTCCCTCAGCCTTGCACTCACGCTGGCTGTCCTCTCTGTCGGCCTCTCCGGCTGTCAGCTCTACTTCGGTGACTCCGGCAACTCTGGAGATGACACCGGTGGCAGTCCCGAGGGCTGGAGCTGCGAGGACAACCGCGACTGCGCGGCTGGCTGCTATTGCTCGGGCGCGACGCCCACGAGCCCTGGCACCTGCGAGGAGGCTGGCTTCTGCAACACCGACGCGGACTGCCCCGCCGGTTACGAGTGCGATGACCGCAACTCCTGCGTGCCGGTCGCCGAGCCGAGCTGCACCACCAACGCGGACTGCGCCGCCGGCGCGTACTGCACCAACGGCACGTGCGAGACGAGCTGCATCTGCGAGAGCGATGCGGGCGCCCAGGCCCAGGGCTGGAACCACTGCGACGAGACGCGGTCGACGTGCGAGCCGGCGGACCCCGCCGGAACGTGTGGCGGCGCGGCTACATGCGGCACGAAGCCCGCCTGCGCGGCCGGCTCGGTCCCGCTGACCGGCGCCGACGGCTGCTACACCGGCGCCTGCTCGGTGGTCACCACGTGTGACGTCGCCCCGACCTGCCCGGCCTACCAGCACGAGGCGGACTGCTTCGGCGCCGCTGGCTGCCGCGCGAGCTACACCGGCCTCAACTGCAAGAAGCCGGATGGTTCGGCCTGCCAGTCGGGCGACACCGGCTGCACCTGCGAGTCGTTCGTGTTCGCGACCTGCTACTGATCTCGTTCAGGTCTCGGGCTTCAGGTTCTTTGGTGCCGGTCGTCACCTCGTGCGGGTGACGGCCGGTTCTCACGTTTCGGGGTACGCTACGGCATGGGCTTCGAGTTCTCCGAGACGATGGCGGGGACGATCGAGATGGATGCCGAGCCGGGCGTGCGACGGCCGTTCAAGTTCGAGGTCACGGCGCATGCGGCATCGACGCGCAAGCACCTCGGGGATGGCAAGGCGGCACTTCGCGGCGTCGTCCACGCACCACCGATCGCCTCGGGTGTCGATGCCGAGGGCACGATCACGATCCGCCCCGTCGGCCAGCGCATCATCCGCTACGAGCTGTCGTTCGTCGGTGATGATGGCAAGCCCTACGAGCTCGTCGGCCAGAAGGACATCCGCTGGCGCGACCCGCTCCGTACGTTCACCGAGCTACCTGCGGAGATCCTCGACGAAGATCACCGGCGCGTCGCGACCTGCCAGACCTCGTTCGACGTCAAGAACGACCTCTGGAGCTTCCTGCGCAGCTTCCGGCCGGTGCGCTGAACGCTAGCCATTCAGGTGACCTGGCGGCGAGCGGGCGGCGTGCCCCGCTGGCTGGATAGGCAGCTAGCCCGATAGCGACTTCGTGGTAAGAGTGGCGGCGGGCCCCTGCGAACACCATGGCATTCCTACAGAAGATCTTCGGCAGCAAGAACCAACGCGAGCTGAAGAAGCTCCAGCCGCTCGTCAACCGGATCGCCGAGCTCGAGCCGTCGATGAAGCCCAAGAGCGACGACGAGCTCAAGGCGATGACGGCGGAATTCAAGCGGCGGCTCGACAAGGGCGCGACGCTCGACGAGCTCTTGCCCGAGGCGTTCGCGGTCGTCCGCGA
>JBKJUF010000048.1:0-63185 GCA_046590445.1 Kofleriaceae bacterium | reverse complement strand
TGATGCGCAATTTTCGCAAGCGGATCGGGGCGACCCGCGGAAGCTTCGCTTCTTTATCTGGCTCCGAAGGAGGGTTTCGAACCCCCGACCCGTCGGTTAACAGCCGACTGCTCTACCACTGAGCTACTTCGGAATGTGAAGGCCTAATAGATGACGTATGGGGGGTGGGGGTGTCAAGCCAGCCACGGTCACGTTCGCGGCTCGACGACGATGCGGCAACGCGGCTAGGTTCGGGGCATGGCCAAGGTGCTCGGTATCGGCGGTTTCTTCATCAAGTCTCCCGACAAGGCGAAGCTCGCGGCGTGGTACCGCGACGTGCTCGGCGTCGACATCGAGGACTGGGGTGGCGCGGTGCTGAGGTCGCGGCCGACCGACGCCGCCCACTACGCGGTGTGGAACGCGTTCGCGGCCGACACCAAGTACTTCGAGCCGAGCACGCGCGAGGTGATGCTCAACTTGCGGGTCGATGACCTCGAAGGCTTGCTCTCGCAGCTGCGTGCGAAGGATGCGCGCGTGCTCGATCGGCGCGAGGACAGCGAGTTCGGGAAGTTCGGCTACGTCGTCGATCCCGATGGGACGCTGATCGAGCTCTGGGAACCGGCGCCGAGCGCTTAGGTCTTCTGCTGCTTTTTCTTCGCCTGGTACTCGCGAAGCAGCAGATCGAAGCCGGCCTGCGCGGGCACGGGCGCGTTGATGCGCGAGACGGCGAGGTTCACGATCTCGCAGATCATCTGGTCGTAGCTGAGGCCGGAGGCCTCGGCGGAGGCGGCGAACGCGCAGGAGTCGGCGAGGTCGGGGTTCGGGTTGACCTCGAGGACGAAGCACTCGCCGGTCGCGGTGTCGAGTCGCATGTCGACGCGCGCGTAGTCGCGGCAACCGAGCGCGGTGTACGCGGCAAGCGCGACGGTCTGGATGCGCTCGACGATCTCGGGCTCGAGGTCCTCGACCGGGCACTTGCCTTCGACCGCGTGGTGATCGCGGCTGTAGGGATCCCACTTCGCGCGGTAGGTGATGATGCGCGGTAGCTCGCGGCCGTGGTCGTCGACGCCGCCCTTGAACGCCATCTCGTAGAGCGGCAGCGGCTTGTCGCCGAGGATCGCGCAGTGGATCTCGCGGCCGTCGATGTACTCCTCGACGAGCGCGGTCATCCGGTTCTCGCGGAGCAGCTGGGCGACGCGGTTGTCGAGCGAGTTGCGGTCGTGGACGACCGAGCCGGAGTCGATGCCGCCCGAGGCGTCGTCGAACGCGGGCTTGACGATCAGCGGGAACCGCAGGCCGTGATCATCGGGGACCGGGTGGTTCGCGTCGACCGTGATGCCGCGCGGCACCGGGACGCCGGCGGCGTGGAGCAGCGCCTTGGCCTGCGGTTTCTTCTGACACAGCGACAGCGCGAGCGGCCGGTTGCCGGTGTACGAGAGGCCGAGCAGCTCGAACACGGCCGGCACGTGGTGCTCCTGCTCGGGGTCGTCGCGGAAGAACTCGACCAGGTTCATCACGACGTCGGGCTTCTCGCTGTCGAGCGCACCGAGCATCGTGTGGAACTGATCGCGGACGTTGACGACCTTGACGGTGTGACCGCCGCCCTCGAGGGCGCGCTGGATCAGGACCATCTCCTCCTCGACGGTCTCCCACGGCTCGACCTCGAGCGACGGATCCCAGTCGGGGGCGCGCCGACCGTCACGACGATAGTGCTCGTACACATCGTCGTCGATCTGGTTCCAGAGAATGAGGATGCGTGCCATGCAGCGCCGCTCTTTCCACAGGTACCACGCGCGCGTGCGCGATGTCGATCGATCCTGACGACGCCGATCGTTACGGGGTCGTCGAGATCCCGGGGCGCGTCCCCCACGGATAGCGCGCGATCACGTCATCGGCGCGCTGGCGCTGCTCGAGATCGAGGGCTTCATCGACCGCCGCGGAGAACCAGCGCGCGAGCTCGGCGGCGGTGTCGAAGCGATCCTTGGGCTGCTTCGCGAGGCCGATCGCGAGGACGCGGTCGACGTCGGTGGGCACGGTCGACAGGATCGAGGGCTGCGTCGGGACGCGGTAGACGACGTCGTAGAGCGTGCTCGGCACGTCCTTGCCGGTGAACGCGGGGTGGCCGGTGACCGCGCGATAGAGGATCGCGGCGAGCGAGTAGACGTCGGCGCGGTGGTCGACATCCTCGCCACGCGCCTGCTCGGGCGCCATGTACGCCGGCGTGCCGACGACGTGACCCTGGGTGAGCGTGCCCGAACCACCGGACTTGCTGACGCCGAAGTCGAGGATCTTCCAGCGCCGGTGGCCGTTCTGCTCGGCGAAGAACACGTTGTGCGGTTTGAGGTCGCGGTGGACGATGCCCGCCTCGCGCGCGGCCTCGAGACCGATCGCGACCTGCTCGGCGAACACCTTGGCCTGCAGGAGCTGGAGCTTGCGCTGCCGGCGGAGCTGGTGCGCGAGGTCGAAACCGCGCAACCGCTCCATCGCGAGGAACGGGGTCTCTCCGGCGGTGGTGCCGACCTCGAGGACGCGAACGACGTGCGGGCAGTCGAGGCGTGACGCCATCTCAGCCTCGCGAAGGAAGCGCTGGACGTGCGTCGGCTCCGCGAGCGTGCCGGGGTGCAGGAGCTTGACCGCGGCCTCGGTGCGATCGCCGACGGCGTGAGCCTCGTAGACCTCGCCCATGCCGCCGCGCCCGATCAACATGCCGAGGCGGAACGACCCCACGGTCTGCTCGCTGTAGCGCCCCGGGCCGCCGACCTTGAGCGCGCGATCGAGCTCGGCACGTGCCTCGGCGAGCAGCGCGTCGCGCTGGGCCACGCTGCGAACGGCCGACTCGAGCTTCGACATCGCGTCGAGCGTGACCTGCTGGCTGACGCGCGCGGTGTAGAACGCGATGAAGTAGAGGAACTCGATCACGAGCAGCACGCCGACCTGATCGGTCGTGTCGAGCCCGCTCATGCGGATGATGCCGCGATCGGCGATCACACCGGCGGCGATGCAGACAACAAGAGCGCCGTGCATCAACGCGATCGCCACGTACAGCACGAGCGTGATCCGTGCGCTCGAACCCAGGCTGAAGAAGTAGATACCGTAGACGATCATCGCGGCGACCGGCGATGCGGCGCCCCAGTAGTAGAGGCCGCCCATCGCACCGATACCGATCAGCATCACGCCCGGCAGCGTCTTGAGCGGTACGTAGTGCGCGGCGTCGCGCACGACCGGGACGATCAGTCCCGCGCCGACGATCACGAAGCCACAACCGACCACCACCGCCCACCGACCGATCGGATCGCCGGTCGTGAGCAGCGCGGCGATCGCGCCGGCGATCGCGGTGACGACCGCCACCTTGAGGAAGACCCGGGTGCGCGCGAGCTCGTCGTGGCGCATCGCCTCGACCGGCGAGGTCGTCGTCGCCGACGCGCCGGTCATCCGCGTCAGCGAGCCGGTGTGGCCGGTTGGCTTGCCGCCGCGGAGGGCGAGCTGCTGGGTCGGCAGCGTATGGACAAGGTCGCGCGGACCCTGGATGGTGCGGGTGTCGAGCTCGCCTGCGGGATCGGCGAGCGACTCGGTGCCCTCGAGCCCGTCGTCGTAGATGCCGGCGCCGCCGTCCGTGGGAGGACGGGGTCCGAGGTCGACCGTCGGCTGGTCGTTATCCTGGGGAGAGCCCCGAGCACCCATTGCCGAAAGCATACGCCTGGGTCGCCATTCCAGCGAAAGAGAGTCGGTGAAAGCCCCTGACCGTTGCGCTAGTTCGTCTGGCAGCGGTCGTAAGTCAGCACGTTGCACTCGCAGTAGCCCGGATAGCAGGTGCAGTCGTCGCCCTGGTAGACGGGGGTGCAATCGGCGCGTCCCGTACAGGCGGCTTCGGTCTGGAGGGCCTCGCAGGCGGTGCTCGGCACGCATTGGATCGTGCATTCGCCGCAGTTCGGGTTACCGGCCATGCCGTCGGTGCAGACCTCGACGCACTCGTAGCCGGGGGCGCAATCGGCGGCGAGACAGCCGTTGGTATCGGGCACGCACATCGGCTGGCACTGCGGATCGCACGGGCCGCTGGTGCCGGTGCAGGGGTGGCACTGCTGCTCGCAGTGGGCGCCCGGACCGCAGTCGATGTTGGCGCAGCTGTTGTCGGGGACGCAGTGGCCGTAGCAGACCGCCGGGCACGCCTGGCCGTTGCCGCAACCGGGTGGGCTGTTGCACTCCTCTTCACCGGCGGTGCAGCGCTGGTTCGGGCCGCACTCCTGGTCGCTCGCGCAGGCCGCGCCGATCGGCTCGGGACCGCACGCCCAGAACTCCATCGCAAACTCGTTACCGACGAGCCCGTTGGTCTGCTCGACGTAGTACGCGGCGCAGTCGTCGTGGCGCGAGCAGGCCTGCGCGTCGAGGTTCGAGCAGCCGCCGCCCTGGATCGGCCCGGAGGGTGCGGTCGCCCAGCAACCGAGGAACTCGGGCTGGCGGTCCTGGGTCGGGAAGTCGCGGTAGGCGACGCGGCAACCGGCGGTCACCATGCAGCTGTCCTCGGAGAGCTGCTCGCACATGCTGTAGCAGGTGCCCCAGTCGGGCTGCGCGATCGCGTCGGCAGCGCAGGGTCCGCAGGTTCCGTCGCAGGGGTAGCCGATGCCTTCGCACATGCCGGTCTGTGGGTTGCGAAGCTCCTGGGCGGGGGCGAGGTCGTAGGCCGCACACGGCGGCTGGTCGTCGCCGTCCGAGAAATAGAGGTCACAACCGGCAACGAGGGAGAGCGCGACAAGGGCTAGGCAACGCATGGTTGACCTTGGAGCAAGGGCTGCGCCACGGGACACCCCGTGCGGTGGCAGGGACTTGCGAGCCATACCCGCGAAGGGCCATCAGTTTTTCGAGAGCGGACCCTGCCGATCCGGGTGGTTTTTACGGCCGCCTCCTTGTGCCGTTGCCTCGCCCCTCATTAGATCCGCCCCGGATGTCTCGCTTCTTTCTCGCCTGGCTGTGCTTCTTCCGGATCCTGGTCGGCAAGCGGCTCCCCGCGGATGCCGTGAAGTTCTTGCCGGAAGGATCCGAGCCCCGCTCGCCAGCGTTCGCTGGCTCGCTCCATCTTGGGCCCAAGCAGCTCCCCGAGCGCGTGGTCGAGAAGACCGTGACGGTCGAGAGGATCATCGAGAAGCCAGCGAAGATCTCGACCGCGCAGCACCACAAGGACGGCGCGCTCGCGCTGCTCGCCCTCCTCCAGCGCGAGGGGCGGCTCGTCGACTTCCTGCGCGAGTCACTCGACACCTACAGCGATGCCGACATCGGTGCGGCCGCGCGTGACGTTCATCGCGGCTGCAAGAAGGTGCTCGAGCAGCACCTCTCGCTCGAGCCGGTGATGCCGGGCGCCGAGGAGGCGAAGGTCTCGGTGCCCAAGGGCTTCGACCCGGCGGAGATCCGGTTGATCGGCGAGGCCAAGGGCGAGGCACCGTATCGCGGCACGCTTCGCCACCATGGCTGGCGCGTGGTCGACGCCAAGCTTCCGAGCCTCGCTGAGGGCGTCGATCGAATGGTGATCGCGCCCGCCGAGGTGGAGCTCTCCGCATGACGCGCATCCTCGGCATCGATCTCGGAACCACCAACTCCGCCCTCGCCGTCGCCAGCGACGATCAGCCGGCGCGCGCCGTGCCGGTCAGCCAGGTCACCGGGCCCGGCGAGGTCGCCGAGCGCCCGACGCTGCCGTCGTTCCTGCTCCTCGCGAACGATCAGGAAGTCCCGACCGCGCAGCTCCAGCTCCCGTGGTCCGGCCCGATGCGTTACGCGGTCGGCACGTTCGCGCGCGAGCGTGGCGCCGAGCTGCCGCACCGGCTCGTGTCGTCGGCGAAGTCGTGGCTGTGCAACCCCGCGATCGATCGCGCGGCGCAGGTGCTGCCGTTCCGCGGCGCGCACCGCGAGCTCGAGCAGGCCATGGAGGGTGGCGAGCGGGTGTCGCCGGTCAACGCGTCCGCGCGTTACCTCGCGCACCTGCGAGCGGCATGGGACGACGCGAACCCCGACGAGCCTGCCGACGAGCAGGAAGTCCTCGTCACCGTGCCAGCATCGTTCGATCCGGTCGCCCGCGAGCTGACGGTTGTCGCCGCGCGCGAGGCCGGCTTCGATCGGGTCACGCTCCTCGAGGAGCCGCAGGCCGCGTTCTACGCATACCTCGCCGCGAAGGGCGATGCGTGGCGCAAGGAGCTCGCGCCCGGCGACGTGGTCTTGGTGTGCGACGTCGGTGGTGGCACCACGGACTTCTCGCTGATCGAGGTGGCGAGCGAGGACGGCAACCTGGCGGTCGAGCGGATCGCGGTCGGCGATCACATCCTGCTCGGCGGCGACAACATGGATCTCGCGCTCGCCGCGATCGCGACGAAGCAGCTGACCGAGGCCGGCAAGACGCTCGATGCGCTGCAGCAGCGGGGCCTCGTGCACGCGTGCCGGCGCGCGAAAGAGACGCTGCTCGGTGACAAGCCGCCGAAGACCGTGCCGATCTCGATCCTCGGCCGCGGCAGCAAGGTGATCGGCGGCACGATGAAGGTCGACATCACGCGCGAGCAGGCCGAGGGCTTCCTCGTCGACGGGTTCTTCCCGGTCGTCGAGCTCGCGACCACCGCGCAGCGCCGGCGTGCCGGTGGTCTCCGCGAGATGGGCCTGCCCTACGCGCATGATCCCGCGATCACGCGCCACCTCGCCGAGTTCCTCTCGCGGTTCGGCCGGATGCCGACCGCCGTACTGTTCAACGGCGGCGTGATGAAGGCGGCGAAGCTGCAGGCACGGATCGTCGAGGTGCTGCGCGCATGGTGCGGGCGCGACGTCCGCGTGCTCGCCGGCGCCGATCTCGATCTCGCGGTCGCCCTCGGCGCCGCGCACTACGGCGTGGTCCGCCGCGGCAAGGGTGTCCGGATCCGCGGCGGGACGGCGCGCGCGTATTACATCGGCATCGAGAGCGCGATGCCGGCGATTCCCGGCTTCCTGCCGCCGGTCAAGGCGCTGTGCGTCGCGCCGCAGGGTCTCGAGGAAGGCTCGACGGTCGAGCTGCCCGATGACGAGCTCGGCCTCGTGGTCGGCGAGACCTCGGTGTTCCGGTTCTTCGCCGCCGCGACCCGCAAGGAAGACGCAGCCGGTGCGCTGATCGACGCCGACGCGGACGGCCTCGTCGAGCTCGATCCTGTCGAGAAGCTGGTCGCCGCCGACGGCGAGCGCAAGGCCGGCGAGCTGGTGCCGGTCAAGCTCGAGGCCCACGTCACCGAGGTCGGCACGCTCGAGCTGTGGTGCGCGGCACGCGATGGCCGTGGGCGCTGGAAGCTCGAGTACTCGGTCCGCGAGCGCGAGTGATCGCGGTGGTGTGCGATCGATCGCGCCGGGTCGGCTCGTTTTGATGTAGTGATGTGGGATGCGCATCAGATCCCTGCTCCTCCTCGGTTTGTTTGCGTGCGGTGGTGACAGTGGGGGTGGCGGTGGCACCGACGCCGCGACCGACACCTCGGCCACCGCCGACGCCGCGGTCGATGGCGCGCCCGCGCCCGCGATGATCACGCTGTCCGGGACCGCGACCTCGCGGACGACGGGCGGGGCGCAGCCGGTCGCCGGTGCCGTGATCGCCGCGTACCGCAACACCGACGAAGCAACCCCGCTCGCGATGACGACGACCGGCACCAACGGCACGTTCACGCTCTCGGTCCCGACCGGCGGCGTTGCCCTCGATGGCTTCCTCAAGGCGACCAAGGCCGGCTTCGTCGTGACCTACCTCTACGCGCCCAAGCCGATCACCGCGGACATGGCGATGCTGCCGATGAACATGCTGACGACCGCCAACTACGGCAATCTCTACGCGCTGACCGCGACCGGGCAGCAGGCGAGTAAGGGCACGGTCGCGCTGGTCGTCACCGATGCGGTGACGATGCCGGTTGCCGGCGCCACGATCTCGAGCACGCCCGCGGCAACGTACAAGTACAACGGCTCCAACGGCCTGCCGAGCAGCAGCGCCACGGCAACCGCGGCGGACGGCATCGGTTACATGCTGAACGCGGCACCCGGTGCGATCGCGATCAGCGCCACCAAGACCGGCTCGACGTTCGCGTCGCACACCGTCAAGGTGTTCGACGGTGCGCTAACCACGACGTTGATCGTCCCATAGAGCTAGGAGGAGCTCTGTCGATCCGGAATCGACCATCGATGTCCACAAACTCCTCGGTAGCTACGAGCTTCTGGTCCGGATCGCGACACGTCCCGCGAGCCGCGGGATGTCGGTCGGGGGCGCGTTGCCCGCGATGGCGGCGGGCTGCTTGCTGGCGGCGAGCGCCGGGACCACCACCGAGCCCTCCGCGCGACCGTTGACGTAGATCGTCAGCGCAGTGACGTCGAGTACGCACGCGACGTGTGTCCACGCGCCGACCGCGAGCAGGGTCGTGCTCGTCGCCTGGATGCCCGAGGACTCGCAGAACAGCCCTCCGCCGGCGGCTACATCGAGCGCCCACCGCATATCGTGATCGAAGATGATCTGGCGCGCGGTGAGGCTGGTCGGTCGCACCCAGACGTCCGCGGACGACCGCGTTGCCGCGAGCTTCGGAGCCTGGGGTCGGCTGGGCACACGCGCGGTAGGGCGTCGCCGAGCGGCGCGTCGTCGGGGTCCGCGTCGACGGCCGCGCGCGGGTCGAAACCAATCCGCCCGCAAGCTGCGAGGCCGAGCCACCAGACGACCCGGCGCATTGGCTCATCATCGCCCGAGTCGCGGCTCGACGGGGCCGTTCGGGCGCCGTGGGTGGAGCGAGGCGCCGGCGGATGCGGTACGAACGCATCGCAGTGCCCACGCGCTACCTGATCGGCATCGATCTCGGCACCACGAACTCCGCCGTCGCGTACGTCGACAGCGAGGCTGCCGACCCGCGCGTCCGCGTGTTCGAGGTGCCGCAGCTCGTCGCGCCCGGCGAGGTCGCGCCGCGCCGCCAGCTGCCGTCGTTCGTCTACCTCGCGGGCGACATCGATCTCGCGCCCCACGAGACGTCGTTGCCATGGCGCCCGGTCGCGAAGGTCGAGCGCGATCCGCAGGCCGCGACATCGACGCTGCTGCGACCGGTCGTCGGCGAGCTCGCACGCAGCCAGGGCGCGCGCATGGCGTCGCGGATGATCGCGTCGGCGAAGTCGTGGCTGTGTCATCCCGGCGTCGACCGTCAGGCCGCGATCCTGCCGTGGGGCGAGGGCGACGGGCCGAAGCTCTCGCCGATCGCCGCGCAGGCGCTCGTGCTGCGTCACATCCGCGAGGCCTGGGACTTCGCGCACGCCGACGATCCGTTCGAGGAGCAGGAGGTGCTCGTCACCGTGCCGGCGTCGTTCGACGAGGCCGCGCGCGAGCTGACGCTGCAGGCGGCGGTCAGCGCCGGGTATCCGCCGGTCGTGCTCCTCGAGGAGCCGCAGGCCGCATTCTACGCGTGGATCGATGGCGCCCACGGCGGCAAGGGGCTCGCGGCGGGCGAGCGCGTGCTGGTGTTCGACGTCGGCGGCGGCACGACCGACTTCACGCTGATCGAGGTCGACAGCAACGGCCTTGGTTTCACGCGCACCGCGGTCGGCGATCACCTGCTGCTCGGCGGTGACAACCTCGATCTCACGCTCGCGAAGATCGTCGAGCAGCGTGTCGTCGCGAAGCACGGCAAGAAGCTCGATGCGCTGCAGTGGCATGGCCTCGTGCACGCCTGCCGGCTCGCGAAGGAGACGCTGCTCGGTGACGACGCGTCGGCCGCCGCGCAGGCCACCGCCCCGATCAATGTCGCGTCGCGCGGCGCCAAGCTGATCGGCGGCAACCTCCGCGACGAGGTCACCCGTACCGAGCTCGAGGCGATCCTCTACGACGGCTTCTTCCCGCTGGTCGCGAAGGACGCACCGCTCGCGCGAGGCCGCAGCGGCCTCCAGGAGTTCGGGCTGCCGTACGCGAGCGATCCCGCGGTGACCCGCCACCTCGCGGCATTCCTGTCGCGCCACGGCGCCGCGCGCGTCGACGCGATCCTGTTCAACGGCGGCGCGATGACGCCGGCGTCGCTCCGCACCCGCGTGCTCGACCAGATCGGGCAGTGGCAGGGCCCGCCGCCGCGCGAGCTCCCGGCGACGATGCCCGAGATGGCGGTCGCGCAGGGCGCCGCGTACTACGGCCTCGTCCGCCGCGGCCTCGCGACGCGCATCAAGGGCGGCACCGCCCGCGCGTTCTACGTCGGCGTCGATGCGAGTGGCGCGCGCCGGCGAGTTCCGACGACCGAGGCGGGCGCCGACGGCGAGCCCGCGCGCTACGCGGTGTGCCTCGCCCCGTCGGGCCTCGACGACGGCGCCCGTGTCCAGCTCGCACGCGACTTCAAGCTGGTGACGAATCGGCCGGTCAGCTTCCGGCTCTACTCGTCCACCTCGCGTGATGATCAGCCGGGTGCGCTGGTCCCGATCGGAGATGGCCAGGCCGACACCGTCGACGACGGCAGCGACCTCCTCGAGCTGCCGCCGATCGTCACCGTGCTGCGCGCGCGTGGCCGTGGCGAGGTCACCGTCCGCCTCGAGGTTCACATCACCGCGCTCGGCGCGCTCGAGATTTTTTGCGTCGACGCAGCGCCACCGCCCGGTGCCCAGGCCGAGACCTGGAAGCTCGCGTTCGACATGCGCTCCGGCGGAACGCTCGCGGTGGTCGACAGCGCCGCTGATGCCGCGCCGCACCCGAAGACCGAGGAGGCGAAGGCGAAGATCCAGGTCGGGTTCCGCACCGGCGCCGGGCTCGCGACGCTGGCCCGCGATCTCGAGACCCTGCTCGAGGCGCGCCGCGATGACTGGTCGATGATGACGGCACGCGCGCTGTTCGACGCGCTCGTCGAGGTCGCGCCCGATCGCAAGAAGACCGCGGATCACGAGGGGCGCTGGCTCAACCTCGCGGGCTTCCTGCTGCGGCCCGGAACCGGAGCGCCGCTCGACACCTGGCGCGCGCGCGTGATGTGGGGCGTGTTCAACGAGAACCTCGCGCATCCGAAGGTCGAGCCGAACAAGCTCGCATGGTGGATCGTGTGGCGGCGGATCGCGGGCGGCCTCGCGAACGGCCAGCAGGAGCAGATCTACGATCGCCTCGCGCAGCTGCTGTTGCCGAGCCCCAGGCAGCAGAAGAAGCTCGCCGAGCTCAAGGCCAGCAAGCAGGAGCTCGCCGAGATGTGGCGCGTCGTCGCGAGCCTCGAGCGGCTGCCGATCGCGCACAAGATCAAGCTCGGCGACGAGCTGATGCGGCGGATGGACACTCGCAAGGGCCGCGAGGATCCGGTGCACCTGTGGGCGCTGTCGCGCGTGGGTGCCCGCGTGCCGCTCTACGGTCCGCTCAATGCGGTGGTGCCGGCGTCGAAGGTCGCATCGTGGATCGGCCAGCTCGTCGCGTGGGACTGGCCCGATGCCGACAAGACGGCGTTTCCGCTCGCGCAGCTCGGGCGACGCACCGGCGATCGCACGCGCGATCTCGATGACGCGACGCGTACCAGGCTCGCCGCGGCGGTCCGCGCGATGCCCGGCGGCGAGCGGCCGGTCGTGCTGATCGAACAGGTCGTCGCGCTCGAGGCCCGCGAGGAACGCGTCGCGCTCGGCGACACGCTGCCCGCCGGCCTGCGCCTCGTGATCGATGACGAGCGACCGACCGACGCCGAGCCGCCACCCGCCTGAGCCGACTACGGAGTGTCGTCGCGAAGGATCAGCAGCCCGCGCGGCGAGTCGGCGACGAAGATCAGCTTGCGTGCGAGATCGACGTCGAGCCCGACCGCGCCCTCGAAGAACGCGCTCGACGTGTAGTCTGCCTGCGGATCCCAGGTGTTGTAATAACCGACGAGGCGAGGCGCGGCCGGATTGCTGAGATCCATCACGCGCACGCCGTCCTGGTAGTACGTGAAGTACGCCTTGGCGCCGAACGCCATGATGTTGTGGATCGAGACCCAGTCGCGCGTCTTGTAGCTCGCGAACGGCTTCATGAACGTCGGTGACGACGGATCGACGTCGACGATGTCGAGGTGCGCGCCGTACGTCTCGTCGCCGTGCAGTGCGATCTTGCGGCCGGCCACGCTGGTGGTCCAGCTGGAGTGGCTCGCGCCGCGCGTCGTTGGATCCCACGCCCCGAGGAGCTGCGGCGATGTCGGCACGGTGAAGTCGACGGTCAACAGGCCGGCGTCCCACGCGTTGAGGTATGCGATGCCGTTCGACACCGAGAGATCGTGGACGAGCGCGCCCTCGGTCTGGAAGCGGCCGAGCCGTACCGGCAGCGCGGGGTTCGTGATGTCATAGACCGGCGTACTGCCATCGTAGTTGCCGAAGTACGCGTAGGTGACGCCTCCGCGCTCCTCGGTGAACACGGTGTGGGCTTCCTCGGCGATCGTCGCGGCCAGCACTGGTTGCGCGGGGTTCGTGACGTCGACAACATCGACCGGATAGTCGGCGATCACCGCGTAGCGCTTGCCGCCGGCCGCGTCGACGAGCTTGACGTCGTTGCTGTAGCCGTCGCCGGTGCGCTTGTAGTGGCCGACCTGGACGGGGTTCGCCGGGTTGCTGGTCTCGATGATGTACAGCCCGTCGATCCGCACGAGGTACGCGAGCGTGCCGCGGACGCGGACGTTGAACGTGAAGCCATCGCTCCAGTCGGCACCATCGAGCTGGCCGACGAGCGTCAGGTTCTCGGAGACCTCGGGATCATGACGCTCCGCGCGGACCAGCTTCGCAGTGCAGATCCGGCAGTTCGCGCCGTCGCAGACTGCGCGGTCGGCGCGCAGCGATCCATCGGGGAGCCGGGACGAGACGCGCTTCGCGACGATGAACGAGTCCTGGCCGCTCGCGAACACGGTCCGCTGAAAGAGCTGGTCGTCGTCGATCGTGCCGAGGTTCACGGTGTCGCGATCGACGACCACGTCCGTGCCCCGCTTCTCGAAGTGAAAGCTCGAGACACCGCCGACGCGGATACCGGTCAGAAACCACCGGCCATCGGGATCCCAGCCGGCGAGCGTGCCCGGCGGCACGGGACCGAAGTCGGCGGCCGTCGCGAACGCATCGGCGCTCTGTGGAACCTCACTGCAACCGATCATGAATTCTGCCGAGGCGTCGGGCACGGTGCTCGCGTCGGGCGGCGTTGCCGCATCGTCGCCACCGCACGCGATGAGGAATCCGAACGCGAGCCATGACACCTGCCTCATGGCGCAAGCTTTCCGGGTGTTTGCCCCGCCGGCAAGCGTACCCGCCTCACAGCGGCTCCCCTGCTGCGGTGTCGACCGCTCGCCTGTAGGCGGCACGCTCAACCGCTCGTGGGCGCAGGCGTGCCGAGGCCGCCGGGTGCGCGCTGGCGGACCACGACGGCGAGGAGATCCTCGGTCGGCTTGCCGGCGCGTAGCACGCTGTCGACGAGCACCGAGGCGAGGCGCGAGCCTGCCGGCGCCTGGTCGGCGAGCACCTGCTGCCAACGCGCCTCGTCGTCGCCGCGCACCGCGGTCGATGCGATCACGAGCAACGAATCGGCGTCGAGCGCGGTCTCGCCGCGCGTCGCGGCCACCATGCTGGCGCCGAGCCGGGCACCGCCTCCGCCGAGCGCGAGCGTCCTGGGCCGCGCCGCGTTGACCGAGCCGGCCGGAAACGCGACGTCGTACGCGACGGGACCGACCACCATCGCGCCGGGATGGCCCGCTGCGGCCCACTCGACGCGGCCGGTGTCGGCATCGAGGATCGCGACGAACGCGGCGACCGGCTCGCCGCCGCGGATCACGCCCTCGGCGCTCGCGCGCAGGCTCGTCAGCAGATCGTCGAGCGCGATCGGCGCGGTCGTGCTGGTCGCGGCCGCGAACGCACCGGTCAGCGCCGCGGTCGCGAGCGCCGCGGCGACGCCGTGGGCCTGCGCCTCGGTGACGAGCACCGCGAGCCGGCCATCGGCGAGCAGGCTCGCCGACCAGCCAGCGCCCGTCGTGCGCGCGGCGGTGCGGTACTCGGCGGCCACGGTCCACCGCCCGAGCTCGTCGTCGCGGCTCGCCGATGCCTGCAGCCGCATCGCCTCGGCAACCTCGACCTCCCGCGCGGTCTCGCCCTCGAGCGCGGCCTCCCGCGACAGCGCGACGTACGTCATCGCCCGGGCGGCAGCGCGCGCCGATTCGAGCACCAGCCCGCGCTCGTCCTCGCGGAGCGCCGCGAGATGGTCGGCCTCGACGATCCCGACCAGCGCACCGCGATCGATCAACGGGACGATCAGCGACGTGCCGCCGCGCGGCAGCGCGAAGAGCCCCTCGAGCATCGGCCGGATCGGCCCGACTCTCATCGTGCCGAGATCGCCGGCGGCGAGCATCTCGCCGTGCTCGACGAGCCACGCGGCGACCTCGCGATCGAACTGGCGCCGCTCACCGCTCTCGACATCGACCAGCGCGTCACCGTCGGGCCCGCTCGCCAGCGTTCGCTGGCTCGCTCCATCTTGGGGCCCGCTCGCCAGCGTTCGCTGGCTCGCTCCATCTTGGGCCCGGAACGTATGGCGCACCTCGATCGAGACCTCCTTCCAGAGCGTCCGCAATCGCCGGCCGATCTCGGCATCCTCGTGGACGTCGGCGAGCGCGGCGATCAGGTGCTCGAGTGCGCGCTCGCGCGCGATCCGCACCGGCTGGTCGTGGGCGAACGTCCACGTCATGCCGAGGATCGCGGTCCACACGATGCTGGCGATCACCACGAGCGCGACCGGGGCGAGGCCCTCGAACGACAGCGCGATCACGCCGACGATCACGGCGGTGATCAAGAACCCGAGGAGCTCGATGAAGATTGGGCGGTCGAAGCCCTGCGGCCGCAGCAGATCGCTCTTGAGCTCGAGGCGGAGCGCGGCGAGCGCGGCGATCGTCACGGACAGCCAGGCGATCGGATAGTAGCCAGCGATGTCGTAGACCAGGAGCAGATCCGTCGCGCCGAGCGCGCCGAGCGCCAGCACGCCGATCAGCATCCCCTGGATCCACCGCCGCTCCCCGCCGGTGGTCGCGCGCCGAACGACGTAGATACCGATGACGAGCCAGATCCCGATCTGCGAGAAGTGGAGGCCGGTGAGCGGTCCGGGGCTGATGTAGAAGGTGCCGGCCGGAATGACGTGGACGCCGGCGACGACCCACTTCGTCCCCCAGCAGATCGCGAGGGAGCCGAGCCCGATCGCGCCGGCGATCCGCGCGATCCAGCGGTGACGCTCGAGCTGACCACTGACGCCGAGCAGCACGAGCAGCAAGCTGGGGCCGACGAGCGAGGTCGGTCCGTTGCCGAGCCGCAGCAGCCGCTCGGCGAGCACCGGATCGGAGGTCCACGTCGCGACTGCCGAGCACAGGGCCCACGGCAGCGCCGTCGTCGCGGCGCCGATCGTACCGAGCCGCATCACGCGATCGCCACGGACGAGCGCTGCCGTCAGCCCGACCGCGATCAGCGAAAGCGCGCACGCGAGGTACGGCACGCTCAGCCAGTTCCACGCGTAATCCACCGCGCGCGAGCTTATACGCGTCGCCAGATCGCTTCGAGATCCGCGACCTCGATACTCCCTCCGAGCAGCCGTCCGGGCCCGCCACGCGCCGACCGCCGGTAACCCTCGCGCAACTCGATGCGGTCCGCGGCCATCTGCGCGCGTAGCCCGGCGTCGGGACTCGGCGCCAGCTCGGCGAACAGTGCACGCCCCGCGGCGGCATGCCGGGCTTCGTCGACGAGGATCGTCTCGAGCACCGACCGGATTGCGGGCTCGGTGGTGGCGTCGCGATAGGCCGCGAGCACGTACACCGACTCCTCCTCCGCGACCACGAGCTCGCGTGCGACGATCGCACACGCTCGGGTGGCCACGCTCTCGTCGACGTCGCGCGCCGGCAGCCCGACCTCCGCGAGATCGATCGTGAGATCGCCGCGCCCGCCGAGCCAGTCCACGACGAGCGCGGTGACCGCGGTGTGCCGGAGCTCGTCGCCGATCAGCCGCTGCACCGCGCAGAGTGCGGGGAGCGACGCCTCGAGATCCGCGAGGCAACCGAGCAACTCCGAGAACACCGCGACCGAGCGATACTCGTCGACGATCCGGCTCGCCCACGCCAGTCGCGCCGCCTCGCGATCGGCGAGCGCGTGGCCTGTGAGCACGGGCGCGGCGGGCAGCGGACGCGGCGTCGTTCGCTCGAGCTCGACCGCGAACCGCGCGAGCAGCGGGCTCGGCGTCGACAGCGCGATCACTTCGTGCCTGACTGGATCACGCGCGGCCGCTCGCGCACGCCCTTCCACTTCGGGCCGGCGCGGGTGATCGGGTGGGTCATCGGGCCGGTCATTGGATCAACCGGTGCGGGCTCGGCGGCGACCGGAGGCACAGGTTCGACGACCGGCGCCGGAGCTGTCCGCGGTGACGCGGGTGTCGCCTCCTGGACATGCTCGCAGGCGACCGTGGACAGCAGGAGGACCAGGTGAAGGCATCTCGACATCCTCGCGTCGACGCACCGGACCGCCGTCGGGTCTTGGCCCGCGGTCGATTTAACTTCTTTGTGGGTGCCGGGTCTCTACGAGCTCACGGCGTCGCGAGCTGCATCCCGAGCCGGTAGCGATTGAACGCGCACGCGCGGTCGCAGTCGCCGGTGCCGTCGGGTACCACGCCGAGCGCGTAGCGCATCCCCGGCGTCACCGTCATCTCGAAGCAGCGATGGGCCTCGCCTTCGTCGGGCGACCGCGACGGCGGGCAGGTGCCCTCGACGACGCTGCCCGGGCCGAGGTTCGTCGAGAGCTGGAGCTCGAGCGTCTCGTACGCGATCGGAAACGCCAGCGTGGCCTCGACCTGGACGGCGACACAGTTCGTGGGGACGTCGAACTGGTACCAGTCGGCGATATCACCGGCGGACATGCAGCCCTTCGTCACCCGCAGCACCGATACGCAGTCGAGCGCCCCGAGCGGTTGCGCCGTCGCTGGTGCGTCGTCGCCGGGTGGATCGAGAGCGGTCTCGCACTCGAACGGCATCGCCGCGGAGCTGACGACGCAGAGGTTGTCGGGGCCGTTGCACGACTGGCCCTCCGGGCACAGCTGCTCGGGACCGCAGAGGTACGAGCCCGGAGCGATGTCGGGCGCGCACGCGGCGAGCGAGGTGAGCCAGGTGAGCCAGGTGAGCCAGGTGAGCCAGGTGAGTAAGCGGCAGGCGCTCACGGGCCGCATCAGAAGCTCCACATCCGGGTGACCATCGCGCCATCGCGCACGGGCGTGACCGTCGTGCCTGTCCTGATGACCTCGGTCGTGCTCGTCGGCGCCGTGAAGATGAAGGTCAGCGCCGCGCCGACCACGAGCGCGCCACCGGCGATGTACGCGCCAGTCGCGAGCGTCTTCGAGCGATCCGCGCGATCGACGAGATCCTGATGCGCGGGGGTCCACGCGCGTCCCGAGAAGCGATCCGTCGAGACCTCCTCCGAGGCGTCACGCGAATCGAGGTGCCAGTACACGCCGAGCAGGCCGGCGATCACACCGAACCCCACGAGCCCACCGCACAGCAGCATGTTCGATCGCGTGCGCTCGCCCGGTACCTCGATGACGATCTCGCGCCGTGGCGGCGTGATCCTCGCTGCGGGACGATCGTCATCCGTCGCCGGACCTGCGCCGGGCACCGCGGGTGGCGTCTCGGCACGCGGCTGCGCTGGCTCGGCGGACGGCGGCAATGGTTCCTCGGCGAGCGAGACGCGCGACACGAGCCCGAACGCGAGCACGATCGCGAGCTGCGAGGACCGTGGTGACATTCGCGTAGGTTGGCGCACGCTACGATCGGGGTCAATCACCCCCGCCGGTTCTGAACGCCTCGCGGCGCACCCGGTCGACTCCCGGGCATGGCAAGATGAGGGCGTTGTCACGTCGCTCACCTCGGTACCGCGTCGATCTCGCCGTCACGGCCGTGCCGCTTCTCGGCGGCGAAGGCGTCGTCTGTCGCACGCGTGACGTGTCGGAGGCGGGTATGAGCCTCAGCACGACGATCGGCTGGTTCCCGGTCGGCACCAGGCTTTCGCTGTCGCTGTTCGATTCCTGGAACGGCTCGGCGATCGAGGTCATCGGCGACGTCGTCCGCGACGCTATGGCGCCGAGCTGGATTCTCGGCATCCTCGTGATCGAGCCGCCGATCGAGTGGTCCGCCCTGGTCGCCAGCGCCGCGCACAACTCGATCTCGGGCAAGGACAAGCCGACGAAGCGACTCCGCGTGCTCGTGGTCGGCGACGATCACCGCCAGCGTGGTGCGATGGCGCTCTACGTGACGAGCGGCTGGGACGTGCTGTTCGCCTCCGACCAGGACTCGGTCAGCGAGGCGGTCAGCAGCATCACGCTCGACGCGGTGGTCGCCGAGCTCGACGAGGACGACGAGCGACTGCCGCCGATCATGGAGAACGTCCGCCACGTGCAGCCCGCCGCGCGCCGGATCGTGCGGGGCGCCGGCCGCGGGGACAGCGATCTCGTGCATCGCTTCGTCGCGCGTGACGCTGGCCTCGAGGCCTTGCTCGACGCGATGACCGCAGAATTCCCGGTCACCTGAACTGCGAAGCGAGATCCTTCTCGAGGCGATCGATCGTCGCCTTCTGCTTCTCGAGCACTTCCTTGAGCTGCCGCTGCGCCATCTCCTCGCGGAGCCGCGCGGCGCGATCGCGGGACGCGCGGGCCACGGCTGCGAGCGACACGACGCGCGATACGGTGACCGCGACCTGCGTGGTCGCCTCGATCACGACCATCTGATCGGTCGGGTCGCGAAACGCGCGCTCGACCGCGACGCACAGCCGGTCGAACACCCGCTCGGCGTCGGCGAGCACGGCTTCCTCGCTATCGCCCCACGCGAGCCGGCGCGACACCGAGTCGTGCAGCGCGAGGTCGAGGCCGGGCACCGACTCGCCACCGACGGAGAGCGCGCGCAGCACGCCGTCGAAGACCTCGGAGCCGGGCGGATCGCGGTCGCCGTGCTCGACGGTATCGAGCACCTCGTCCCGGAGGACTGCGACCGCTTCGGTGATGTCGACATTCATGATGTTCACCATTCCGTGGTGCCGCGGGAACCCCACGGCAGGCTGGCGTCGATGTTGCCGGCGAACCGCCGCTCGAGCTCGGCGCGCCGCTTCTCGGCCTCGGCGACCTGATCGCGCAGCCCGGTCGTGACGGCCTGAACCTGGACGAGCCGCTCGCTGTACGGCGCGACCGCCTCGAGCACGATCCCGGTCATCGCGCCGACGAGCCGCTGGTGCGCGACGCTGAGCGCGCTCAGCACCTTCGCGCGGTTGCTCTCGGTCGACTGGATCTGATGCACGCTCGCCGCCGCGATGATGCGCGCCTGATCGAGGGCGTCGAACAGCGGCGTGATCCCCTGATCGTCGATCGTCCGCACGCCGTAGAGCTCGCGCGCGGACATCACGGCGGTCGAGAAGTTGGTGCTGCCCTCGGTCGCGATATTCTCGAGCGCCGCGAGCACCTGCTTCACGAGCTCGGCACGCGGTGCGGTCCGCGCCCGCGCGATCGTGATCGTCTTCGCGATCGAGTCGATCACCTCCGACGACACACCCGAGCTCGTTACCGGGCGATCCGGCCGCAGGAACGGAATCGTCGCTCGCTCGACGAACCCACCGGTGTCCTCGTCGGGCATCGTATCGACCGCCTGGTTCGGATCGACCTGCTGCGCGGTATGGAGCTCGATCAGCTCGGCATCGACCTGGCGCAACTTCTCGGCGAGCAGACCACCGAGCGCGAGCTCCGCGACCACGAGCGCGCGGCTCACCGCGACGTCGAGCAGGAACCCGAGCTGCGCATCGTCACCGCGGATGTCGTCGACGACCGCACGCGCACTGGTCCCGAGGATGTCCATCATGCCGCGCACCGCGGCCCACTCGCCGCCGCGGTCGAACCAGCCGCCGGCGAGGTTCTGCGCGAACGTCCACACGTTCACGCCCGTCGACTTCTCGAGATCGTGGAACACCGCCTGGCACAGGCTGAGCGCGACGAGATCGAGCGCCTCCTTCGGGTCGAGCCCGCGCACGATCGGGTTCCTTGGGAGCCCGCGATCTTTCGCGACGATCAGGAACTTCTGTCGCTTCTGCCACCACGCCATCGCGCCGCTGGTGCGGACGACCTGCGTCGACGTCTGCACCGCCGGCGGTGCTTCGATCACGATCGTCGTCACGTTGTCGCCACCGCCACCGCGCAGCGCGAGGTCGATCAGATCACGCGCCACGTGCTGCGGCTCGTCGCCGGACCCGAGCAGATACTGGATGCCCTCGGCCGCCGCGTAGCCGTAGAGCCCGTCGGAGCACAGCAGGAGCCGATCGCCGGGCTTGAGCTCGAGCTCGAGCACATCGACCTTGGTGTCCGGCCGCGCGCCGAGGTTGCGCGACAGCACGTTCTTGTACGGATGGCGCTCGGCTTCGTCCGCCGACAGCAGGCCGCGATCGACCAGCTCCTCGACGATCGTGTGGTCACGCGTCAGGCTCTGCAGACGACCGCCACGTAACAGATATGCGCGGCTGTCGCCGACGTGCGCGATGATCACGTGCTTCGCGTCGACGACGAGCGCGGCGACCACCGTGGTCCCCATGCCGTGCCGCTCGCGATGCACCTGCGCGGACTGGTACACCGCCTGCGAGGCTGCAAGGATCGCCGACTCGAGCAACGCCTTGGGCGCCATCGTCAGGCGCCGCTGGATCACGTAGTCGCGGATCGTGTCGCGCGCCATCTGCGATGCGATGTCACCGGCATTCGCGCCGCCCATGCCATCGAGGACGACGTAGAGTCCGCGCGCGGGCTCGAGGATCATCGAATCCTCGTTCGTCGTGCGAACCTTGCCGACGTTGGTATCGCCGGCGATCCGCATGCCGGGCGGTGGCATTGCGGTGCTCACGACCGCTTGCCCTGCTCGGCCAGCTCGCCCCACGATCGTTGCCGGCGCGCGAGCTCGTCCGCGATCAGATCGTTGATCGCACGGGCCGTCGTCGCGGTCACCCGTGTCAGCAGCAGCGTCAGCTCGGCACCCTCGGTCGTGCCGGCGCCTTCCTCCTGCGCCACCTGCGCCGCCGTATCACCGATCGCGACCAGCATCGCGAGGACGTTCGCGGACGACTGCGCCTCCGCCGCCCGCATCGCCATGAACGTGTGCAGAAACGCGCGATGCAGCCCGAGGTCACCGGTCGCGATGAAATTCCCGAGGTGCTCGAGCACCGCGCCGATCTGGCTCTGCGCGGTCATCTCGTCGAGTCGACCGAGCGATGGATCGAGCGTCGATCGCAGCTCTAGCAACCGATGCAAGATCTTCGGGCGCAGCGCCTCATAAACTCGTGCCAGCGGTGGCACCGTCGACGATGTCGACATCTGATCACCGACTTTACACCCCATGCGCGAACGGGTGGTACGCTGAGGAGCGGCAATGAAGGACGGGCGTGTGCTGGTGGTGGACGACGAGCCCATGGTCCGGGAGACCCTGGGTCAGGTCCTCTCGGAGGAGGGCTACGTGGTCGATCTCGCCATCGACGGCGAGAGCGCCCTCGAGGCCGTCCACGCGGCGCGCCCCGACGCGATCCTCCTCGATCTGATGATGCCGGGCATGAACGGTCGCGAGTTCCTCCAGGCCCTGCGCGGCGACGCCGCCTACGCGCAGCTCCCGGTTCTCCTGATGACCGCCGTGCACGGCCTCGAGGTCAACCTCGCCACCCTCGGCGCCAGCGAGGTCGTCGAGAAACCGTTCAACGTCGATGAGCTCCTCAACAAGGTCGCGCTCGCCGTCTACCGCTCCCGCGACGCCCACAAGAGCATCAGCCAGCCCCTGCCCTTCGACAGCATTCCCGCGGCCGCGGCTCCGAACAAGGATCGCGGCGTCGTCCTGATCGTCGAGCACGAGCGCGCGCGCCTCCAGCAGCTCGATCTCATGCTGTCCGCACGCGGCTACACCGTCGTGTCGATGACACGGGCGCTCGCCCAGCTCTCGCGCCTCGCCCGCGCCCTCCGTCCGCGCGCCGTCCTGCTCGACCTCCGCTCCGACGGCGTCACCGAGATTGCCCGCGAGCTACGCGCCGAGCAGGAGCTCGAGCAGATTCCGGTCCTCGTGTTCTCGCGTGACGCCACCGTCCCCAGCTCCACCGTCGATGCCCTCTACCAGGCCGCCGACTCCGATCTCGTGAGCTTCGTCGAGAAGCTCGGGCGCTGAGCCCGGGCCGCGTTGGGGCCTCGGTTGTCACCGACACCAAGCCCGTGCGCCCAGCGAGCTGCCAGCCCTCGCCGAGCTGACGTGTTGATTTCGCCGATATCGCGATCGCCCGTCGGTGGAGATCTCGGGGCGGCGCCGTCACCCATGTGGACAGGCGCCCGCGTGATCGTCGTTATCGTGCCCGCGCCTGCCGCACACGGCTGACCGCGCTTGCCTCGACGTCGGCGCCGCCTTTTTCAATTTTGGGTTGTTGGGTTCTTGTTGATGCTGGTCTCCGAGAAGAAGGCGCCGTGCGGCGCGTCGAGTCCACGTCAGCAACGCAGCAGGTATGTCAAGACCAGCTTGGCTTGCGGATAGCGGGTGCCGCGCTTGAAGCAGCCGGCGGTACGCGGAATCGGATCGAGTGCTTTGGCGCAGCCGGGTCGACAGCGGCGCCAGTGCACGTGGACGACGACGCCCGATCCCCAAAACATGCCGACCTCGCCGATGACATCTCCACGTGCGACGCGCTGCCCTCGTCGTACCGGCTGCAAGACGCACGAGATCGGTCTGCGCGGCCTCGTTCCGGTTCGCCCTCCTTGTCGTCGGTGATCGCGGGACACAGCCTGATGGCAAACTTTGCCATCGATGATACGCTGGACGCAAGATGCCGACTCGCAACATCAGCTTGACCCAGCAGCAGGACGAGTTCGTTGAGAAGATCGTCGAGTCGGGGGAGTATCAAAACGCGAGTGAGGCGATCCGCGATGCACTGCGCGCGCTCCAAAAAAGACGGAGCGAGGACGCGCTGCGATTGAAAGCTCTTCGCGCGATGATCGACAAGGGCGTCGCCGCGCTCGACCGAGGTGACTACGACGAGGTCGAAGATTCCGAGCTCGATGGGTTCATGAGATCGCTGACACCAGCTCGACGCAACAAGGGCCCGCGCTGATCGAGCCTTCTGATGGCGCGCTACCGCATCTCCGCGCAGGCGAAAGTCGATCTCACGCGCATCCTCGAGACAAGCCTGGAACGCTGGGGCACCGCCGCTATGACGCGCTATCGAGCGTTGCTCACGAAGGCGATCCGAATGGCGGCTGCCGAACCAGAGCTGCGATCTTCGCGTCCTAGAGCCGAGCTTCGTGCCGGGATCCGAAGCCTTCGCGTCCGTCACGCGCTTGGTGTCAGGAACGTCAAGGCACCCGTGCACGTCGTGTACTACCGAGTCGTTCGGCCCGGATGGATCGAAGTCGTGCGCGTGCTCCACGAACGGATGGATGCGCCTCGACATGTCGAAGATGACGACGCGTAATGATCGGAACTCGAACGGCGACGCACCACATGAGCGGCGCCGTCCGCCATCCGCCTGCCATCGCACGAGCAGCAACTCGCTCGAAGTGGTCCCGCCGCGCCCCGCGATCGTGCAGGCAACCATGCCGACCGGAGCGTGCTCGGCGTCTGCGCACTCGAGGGTGCGGAGCGGGATCTTGCTCCTGGCGCCGGGCGGGCTCGAACTTGATGACGAACGTGTCGACCATTTCTTCGACCTTCGAGCTCTCGCCCGCTACTTCTTCGGCTTCGGCGACAGCACGATCTCGATGCGGCGGTTCGCGGCCTTGTTGGTCTTCGAGACCGGGCGGTACTGGCCGAGCGCGAGTGCGGCGAGCCGGGTCGGATCGATCTTGTGCGAGTCCTGGAAGTAGTGGACGACGGCGAGCGCGCGGGCGGAGGCGAGCTCCCAGTTGGTCGCGAAGGTCACGACGGGGACGACGACGGCGGCGGCGACCGGCTTCGCGCCCTTCTTCGGCGGCGGGGCGGGCTTGGGCGCGGCCGGCTGCGGTGGCGGCTGATCGTCGGTGTGGCCCTCGACGACGATCTGCTTGTTCGCGAGATCCTTGAGCGCGCCGGCGAGCTTGTCGAGGACCTTGGTGCCGGTGGCAGTGAGCGCGTCGTCGTTCGGCTTGAACAGGACCTTGTCGGTGATCGCGATGCGGATCTGATCGCCCTCGGTGGTGATCGTGCCGTTCCGGTCGAGCGCGGCCTTGAGCTTCTTCTCGACGGCCTCGGCTTCCTTCGCCTTCTTCTGGGCATCGGCGGACTTGCTCGCGAGCGTCTCCTTGATCTTCTCGGCGTCGGCGAGCCGGGTCTCGATCGCCTGCTTGTCGGCGGTCAGCTGCGTGATGTCCTGCTCGAGCTTGGTGGCGGTGTCCTTGAAGCGCTTGAGCTCCACATCGGCGGCGGCGACGCGGGTCTCGGCCTCGCCGAGGCGCGGATCGGGCATCAGGCGCGGGCCGCCGAAGAACCCCGCGACGGCGCCGGCGAGCAACGCGACGACCGCGAACAGCAGCGTGCTACCACCTCCACCACCGCGACCTTGCTTCGGAAACTTCGGCTCGCTCTCGCGACCGGGCTTCGGGATGGGCAGCTTCGGATACACGAGCATGCCGCTGTCGGACTTCTCGCGACGGTTGCTCATGACGGCGAGCCTAACGCATCTCCGCGCCGAGGCTCCGTCAGTCAGTCACCGAGCGCCGCGCCGCCGCCGCGTGGATCCGCCGCGCCATCCCAGCCGGCCTTGCTGCGCACGATCGCGTTCGCCGTGCCGAACTCCCGGTTCACCCACGTCCAGTCGACGGTGTGGCCCGCCGCCTTCAGTGCCGGCTCGGTGGCCTCGTCGATCGAACCGGCTTCGATGCGCACGAGGTCCGGCAGGTTCTGGTGATGGACGCGGCGATTCGCGACGGCCTCGCTCGCGGGTTGACCGAAATCGAGGACGTTCGAGATGGTCTGCCAGACCGCGGTGATGATCCGCGGCCCGCCGGCGGCACCGGCGAGCATCACGAGCTCGCCCTTCGGACCCTCGACGATCGACGGCGACATCGACGACAGCATGCGCTTGCCGGGCTCGATCTTGTTCGTGGTGCCCTGGACGAGGCCGAACACGTTCGGCGCGCCAGGCTTCGCGGTGAAGTCATCCATCTCGTTGTTGAGCAGGAAGCCCGCGACGGTGACGCCGCTGCCATACGAGGTGTTGAGCGTGGTCGTGATCGCGACCGCCATGCCGTTTCCATCGACCACGCAGAAGTTCGTGGTGTGGGTGCCCTCGAGCAGCGCGCTGGCTTCCTTCGCGGGCGTCGCCTTGTCGGTGATCGACTTCGCGAGCGAGGCGTGGAGCGCCGGGGACAGCAGCTTGGCGACCGGCATGTCCTTGACGAACTTCGGATCGCCGAGCAGCTGGTTGCGGGCGGCGAACGCGCGCTTCCAGACCTCGGCGAGCTGGTGCACGTGCGCGTGCGAGTGCCAGCCGAGCTTCGCGAGGTCGACGTCGCGCAGCATGCCGGCGGTCATCGCGAGCACGATGCCTCCCGACGACGGGGGCGGCATCGCGGTGATCGTGTGGCCGCGATAGCCGACGCGCAGCGGTTCGCGCCACACCGGCTTGTAGGCGGCAAGATCGGCGGTCGTGATGAGGCCGCCACCGCGCTTCATCTCGGCCGCGATCGCCTCCGCCGTGGGCCCCTTGTAGAAGCCATCGGGACCGTTCGCGGCGATCCGCTCGAGCGTGGCGGCGAGCTCGGGAATCTTGACGAGCGTACCGGCGGGCAGCGGCTTGCCGTCGCGGTACCAGAGCGCCGCGCTCGCGGGCGACAGCAGCATGCGCTTCGAGGTGTGGAGCTGCGCGAGGCCACTGACCGTCCGCTCGTCGATCGCGAAGCCGTCGCGGGCGAGCGCGATCGCCGGCGCGATCAGGTCGCCCCACTTCTGCTTGCCGAGCTTGACGTGGAGCGCGTGGAGTCCCGCGACCGAGCCGGGGACGCCCGAGGCGAGGTGGCCGGTGAGCGAGGCGTCGGTCGGGTTGCCCTTGTCGTCGAGGAACATCGTCTCGGTCGCGGCACCCGGTGCGACCTCGCGGAAGTCGAGCGCGACGGCCTTGCCCGGTGCCGTGCGCACGACGGCGAACCCGCCGCCCCCGAGGTTGCCGGCACTCGGCCACTCGACGGCGAGCGCGAAGGCCACGGCGACCGCCGCATCGACGGCATTGCCACCGCTCGCGAGGACGTCCTTGCCGATCTTCGACGCCAGCGGCCCCTCGGACACGACCATGAACGTCTTGCCGGTCCCGATGATCGCGGGGTCGACGTGGCTCTTCGCGGGATCGCGATAGCTCGGGCCGGGTGCCGCGTCGCTCGGCGGCGGCGCCGGCGGCGTGATCGTCGGCTGCGCGATCGCGGCGTCGCCGGTTGCGGGCGGCGGTGGTGGTGGTGGTTTGCGTGAGCACGCGAGCAGGACCGTCGCGAGCAGTGCGAGCCGGAGGACCGAAGACATGGCGCATCCTACGACACCAATGTCGTGACCGCGGGGGTCCGGCCGAAACTGCCGGCCGCCGTCGCGCACGGCACGCGGCGGGGCAAGTGATGGTCCGGCCTCGCGAAATCGCAGCTTCTGCAGCGTGGCCCCGGCATTGCTGTAGCCACGGTCATGCGCTCGTTCCTCATGATCACGTTCGTGCTCTCGGTGGCCGCCTGCGGTGGAGGCGAAGATGTTGGCTCCGGGCCCGGCGGCGCTCCGTCCGCGGACGCCGGTGCCGGTGGCGTCAGCTTCGGTGGTGCCCAGGACATCGGCGAGTTCCGCGGCATCCTCGATCGCGGCGAGATCCCGGGGCCGACCACGCTCGACGCCAACGGCTTCTTCAACGAGCACTACAACGCGCCGCCCGAGCTGACGTGCAGCGGCACGCTCTGCCTGTCGCCCGGCCTCTCGGTCGGCAAGGACTGGATCACCGGCAAGTACCAGGCGGCCCTCCAGCTCTCGGTGAACACGAACGTCGATCGGGCGCAGTACCAGCGGCTGCCGATGAACCTCGTGGTCGTCGTCGATCACTCGGGCTCGATGTCGGCCGACCAGCGCCTCGAGAAGGTCAAGACCGGCCTTCACTCGCTGATCGACAACGTCCGCGCCGAGGATCGCCTCGCGATCATCTCGTTCGATGACGTCGTCACGATCGACGCGCCGTTCACGACGACGCTCGATCGCACCCGGCTCCATCAGGTGGTGAGCGCGCTGCAGCCGCGGGGTGGCACGAACATCCACGACGGCCTGCGCGCCGGCTTCAACATGCTCGGCGAGAGCCCGCCGAACGAGCGCCAGAACCGCGTGATCTTCCTCTCCGACGGCCTGGCGACCGTCGGCATCACGTCGCAGTCGGCGATCATCTCGATGGCGACTGGCTTCATCTCGCGCGGCATCGGCCTGACCACGATCGGCGTCGGCAACGACTTCGACGTGCTGCTGATGCGCGGGCTCGCCGAGCGCGGCGCCGGCAACTTCTATTACGTCGAGAACGCGGCCGCAGCGACCGAGGTGTTCACCGAGGAGCTCGCGTACTTCATGTCGCCGCTCGCGCTCGACATCAAGATCGAGGCGCGGACGCCGACGACGTGGGAGATGAAGTCGGTGATCGGCTCGACGCTGTGGACCGCCGGTCCGCAGGTCGGATCGATGGAGGTCCCCGCGGTGTTCCTGGCGAGCCGGGTCACCCAGGGGCCGAACCCCGACACCGGTGGCCGGCGTGGTGGTGGCAGCATGATCTTCATCCAGCTCGAGCCGCACACGAGCAGCGCCGGCAAGGTCGCGGACCTGACGCTGTCGTATCGCCAGCCCGGCTCGACCGAGCGGATCACGCAGGCGCTGACGCTCGACTACGATCGCGATCCGTCGGAGATGCTCGAGACGCCGTACCTCTCGTATCCGGAGATGGCCGAGCGCTACGCGATGTACAACATGTTCCTCGGGTTCCGGCTCGCGACCGACTACGCGACGACCGACTGGAACTGCGCGGGTGCGGTGCTCGGCGCGGTGCGGCGCAGCGCCTCGACGTGGGGCGAGATCTATACCGCCGACGAGGACATCGCGGCCGACCTCGTGCTGCTCGACAAGTTCGTCACGAACCTGCGCGCCAAGGGGGCGAACACCGAGACCGAGCTCGCGAGCTGCCCGCGCTCGGGAGAGCCGTACCCGCAGCCGCCGTACGGCGAGGACTATCCCGGCGACGACACCGAGTATCATGGACGCGCGTGCGCGGCGGGCGGCGGCAACGGCAGCTGGCTCGCGCTCCTCGGCGTGGCCGTCATCGTCGTGCGTCGTCGTCGTGCAGGGCCGCCGTCGGTGACGCGCGTGGCGTGCTAGAACCGCCGCATGTTCGACCCCGCCGTGTTCGCCGCACGCCGTGATGCGTACATGGCCGCGATCGGACCGAATGCGGTGGCGGTCGTGCGGTCGTTGCCCGAGCGGCTGCGCAACGGCGACGCGTTTCATCCGTTTCGCCAGCATTCGGATCTGCTGTACCTGACCGGCTTCGTCGAGCCCGACACCACGTTGATCCTGCGGCCGGGCGCCGAGTCCGAGCGCGTCGTGATGTTCGTGCGGCCGCGCGATCCCGATCTGGAGATCTGGGATGGCAAGCGCGCGGGGCTCGAGGGTGCGAAGGACATCTACGGCGCGGACGCGAGCTTCCCCGCGGCCGAGCTCGCGAGCAAGCTCGGGGACCTGATCGGCAACTTCGACGAGCTGCACTACAGCCTCGGGCTCGACAGCGAGATGGACCTGCTCGTCGCCGCGGCGATCCAGCGGCTGCGGCGCACCGAGCGCAAGGGCAAGCGGCCGCCGCGCGCCGTCGTCGATCCGCGGGTCGCGCTCCACGAGCTGCGGCTCCACAAGCGACCCGAGGAGCTCCAGGCACTGCGCAAGGCATGCGCGATCACGAGCGATGCCCACCTCATCGCGATGCGCGCAGGCCGACCGGGCGTGTTCGAGCACGAGCTGGAGGCCGCGATCAACCACGAGTTCAGGCGCCGCGGCGGCAACGGCCCGGGCTACGCGTCGATCGTCGGTGCCGGCGAGAACGCGACGATCCTCCACTACATCGAGAACCGCTGCGCGATCGCCGACGGTGACCTCGTCCTCGTCGACGCCGGCTGCGAGTACGATCACTACACGTCGGACATCACGCGGACGTGGCCGGCAAACGGCCGGTTCTCGCCGGCGCAGCGCCGGGTCTACGAGCTCGTGCTCGCGACCCAGAAGGCCGGGATCGCGATCGCGAAGCCCGGCGCGACGATCGACGACATCCACGATCACTGCGTGCGCGCGCTGACCACCGGTATCATCGAGCTCGGCCTCCTCGAGGGTCCGGTCGACGCGAGGATCGAGGACGCGACCTACAAGAAGTTCTTCATGCACGGCACGTCACACTGGCTCGGCCTCGACGTCCACGACGCCGGCGCGTATATGCAGGGCGGCAAGCCGCGCCCGCTCGCGGCGGGCATGGTGATCACGATCGAGCCCGGGCTCTACATCGGCGTGGCCGCCGAGAACGTGCCGGCGGAGTACCGCGGCATCGGCGTGCGCATCGAGGACGACGTCGCGATCACCGCCGACGGCAACGAGGTCCTCACAGCGGCGTGTCCCAAGGAGATCGAAGATCTCGAAGCGGCGTGCCGCTGACTACCAGGTGACGCCGACGGTGCCGCCCCAGCGGTGATTGCCCTCGGTGTCCGGGACGACGAAGAAGTGGACCGGCGTGCTGATCGCGCCGACCCGTGGAGTCCAGCCCACCGCCGCGATCATGTGGGTCGGCGCGTCGGGATCGGGCGTGACGTTGACGCCGACGCCGACCTGGAAGCTCTCGTTGAATTCCGCGCCGATCAGGCCGCTCGCGGCGGGGATGAACTTGCTCTGCTCGAGGCCCGCGACCGTGACGTTGCCGACCATGAGGACGTTCAGCCAGGAGTGGCCAATGATCCGGTAGAAGCCCTCGTAGCCGATCAGCATCATGTGCGGCGTCTTGAGGCCGAACTTCTCCTTGATCGACACCATCTCGCCGGTGTCATCGAGGCGCGTAGGCTTGTCGGCGTTCTGCACGAACGTGTAGCCCAGGCGGAAGCCATGCAGCAGCCGCCGCCCGACCGGCGCGTGCCAGCCGCTGTCGTCGACCTGCTCGCGCTGCCGCGACGGCATGTAGCCCGCGGGCTCGGCGGCGGCGACCGGCCGCATCAGCTCGGGCGGCTGCGCCGGCGCCGGCGGTTGGGTGGCCGGCGGGCAGCAGTCCTCGGGCGCCGGTGCCGGCTGCGGCGCCGGGGCTTGCGCGAACGAGGTGGAGGCGGCGGTGGTGACGATGGCGATCGCGAGCAGGGTCTTCATGGCAGTGACTCCGGGTTGGCGGTTGGTGAAATCGACACTGCGCGGATGTGGCGTGAGATCGCGTGAGCGCTCGCGTGAAGCCCGCGTGAACATGGGCGCGTGCGCGCGTGATCGCGACGTCCGCAGAGCCGGGGGCCCGCTCCCCGCAGTCCCACTGCGACCCCCATCGCGGCGCTCCAAGTCCGCGACCGCACGTCGCCATCGCGATCCCTGGGTTCGATGCGCAAGACGACTTAACTCTGCGCGGCGACGACCGATTCCGGCGTGCTGGGGACAACTGACCCGAGTGGCACGATCCGTGATGATTGCTGCTCCCATGAGGCTCAGCAGCATCGTGGTCGGCGCGCTTCTCCTGGGTCCGTCGATCGCTGCTGCCGAGCACCCCGCTCAGGCCGTCAAGCCGAGTGGCTCGGCGCAGAGCTACGAGTTCGTGATGGGTGCGAAGACCGTCAACGATCTGCAGTTCGCACGGCAGGTGCTGCCGCCGCCAAACGTAGGCCCGACGACGAGCGCGCTGGCGCTGAGCCGCATCGTCTACCTCAACAAGAACGGCGTGACGGTCTCGCCGGGCACCAACGACGCCCGCACGAACCGCTCGACGGTCGCCTCGCAGACCACGACGATCGCGCCGTGGAACGTCAGCGCGACGACCTGGGCCGCGACGGTCGCGTGCATGAAGGAGCTGTTCGCGCCGTTCGACATCCAGATCGTCGAGACCAATCCGGGCACGGTCGCCCACATCGAGGCCGTGTTCGGAGGCTCGCCGCAACAGCTCGGCCTGCCCGCGGGCGTTGCCGGGGTGTCGCCGTTCACCACCGACTGCTCGGTCATCGAGAACTCGATCGTCTACACGTTCACCGACGTGATCCCCGCCGATGCGCGCCTCGCGTGCGAGATCCAGGCGCAGGAAGTCGCGCACAGCTTCGGCCTCGACCACGAGCTGCTCGCGTCCGATCCGATGACGTATCTCGATTACAACGCGAACCGCTCGTTCCAGAACCAGCTCGTGAGCTGCGGCGAGGATGTCACCCGCCCGTGCGGCATCAACGGCTCGACCTGCCGCGCGAAGCAGAACTCGGTCACGCTCTTGACCGAGCGGCTCGGCTCGAAGTCGGCCCCCGGTGACACGATCGCGCCGACCGTCGGCATCGCGTCACCGTCCAATGGCGCGATCGTCCCGCCCGGCTTCGCCGTCACCGCGATCGCGACCGACAACATCGGGGTGACGATGGCGTCGATCTACATCGACGGTGTCGCCTCGGGCTCGGTCTCGATGGACCCGTTCACGTTCACCACGCCCGACACGCTCGCCGAGGGACCGCACACGATCAAGATCGAGGTCACCGACGGCAAGAACCTCAAGGCCACCGAGATCGCGGTCACCGTCCGCCGCGGCGCGCCGCCTCCGGGCGGCGACAACAACGGTACCGGCACCGGCGGCACCGACTCCGCAGACATCACCGGCGGCTGCTCGACCGGTGGTGGGAGCAGCCTGCTGCTCGGCCTCGCGCTCGTCGGGCTCCTCCGACGCCGTCGCCGCTCGTAACACGTGTGACCGGCCAGACGGCCTCGCTGTCCTTCAGTCAATTTCCCAGGGACCTGGGTTTTCCTCCTCCCCATGTCCCGAGCGCCCGCAGAGTCTCTGCGGGCGCCGCTGTTTTCGGGGTGCCTTGACTACCTACAGCTCGCGTCGCGATGGTCGGTTCGACCTCCGTGATCACGATCCTCGCCTCCGTCGTCGCGCTGCTCGCGCCGCTCGTCACCGACACTGCGCACCGCCGGACCGACGTGGTCCTTGGCGACCGCCCCGACGGATTGCAGCTCGCGCGTCAGGTCGTGCCGACTGACGACAACCTCGGCGATATCACCGGCGCACCGACGGCGACCGCCGCTCGCGCGAAGAGCCGGGTCGTCTACCTCAACCGCAACGGCGTGACCGTCACGCCCGGCTCGAACGACTCGCGCGTGAACCGATCCTCGGTGACGACGCAGCAGGCCTCGATCGAGCCGTGGGTAGTCAGCTCGACCACCTGGACCGGCACCGTCACCTGCCTCCGCGAGATCTTCGCACCGTTCGACATCACCTTCACCGAGACCGACCCCGGCAACGTCGCGCACCTCGAGGCGGTGTTCGGCGGCTCGCCGGCGCAGCTCGGTCTGCCGCCGCGGGTCGCTGGGGTCTCGCCGTTCTCGACCTCGTGCGCGATCGTCGAGCACTCGATGGTGTTCACGTTCACCAACGTTGTCCCCCAGGACGCCCGCGTGATCTGCGAGATCCAGGCGCAGGAGATCGCGCACAGCTACGGCCTGGATCACGAGCTGCTCGCGTCGGACCCGATGACGTACCTCAGCCACAACGGCAAGCGCAGCTTCCAGAACCAGGACGCCGCATGTGGCGAGACCAGCGCGCGGCCGTGCGGTGTCGGCGCCACGTCGTGCCGCGCGACCCAGAACTCGTTCGCGCTGCTGACCGAGCGGCTCGGTGCCGCCGGCGCCGCGGACCGCGAGCCCCCGGTCGTCGCGATCACCGTGCCCTACGATGGCGCACGCGTCGCCGCGGGCTTCGAGGTCTCGGCGACCGCCGATGACGACGTCGGCATCACGCTCGCGCAGCTCGTGATCGATGGCGTCGCCATCGCCTCGTTGACCGCGCCGCCCTGGAAGTTCGCGACGCCCGCGATGCTTGACGACGGCGCGCACGAGATCTCGATCACCGTCAGCGATGGCATCCACACGACGACCTCGACCATCGAGGTGACGATCACCGGCACTGCGCCGGGCGGTGACGGCGACGGCGACGGCGGCGGCGTTGATGACGCGGTCGCCGGCTGTCAGGTCGGCGGCTCCAGCGGCGGCATCGCGGCGGCCCTCGCGCTGCTCGGCTTCGTAGTCCGGCGGCGTCGTGACGGGCGCGGCGGTTTTCGGCTATAGAGCCCCGTGCTCACCGGCAAGCAACGACGTCATCTTCGCGCGCTCGCGCATCCGCTGCACCCGCTCGTGCACGTCGGCAAGGGGGGCATCGACGCTGGGCTCGTCGCGGCCGTGAACCAGGCGCTGACCGACCACGAGCTGATCAAGGTCAAGGTCGGCGAGGCCGCTGGCGTCGACCGTCACGCGGCAGCCGAGGCGATCGCCGAGCAGACGAACAGCGCGGTCGCGCAGGTGCTCGGCCACACGATCGTGCTGTACCGGCCGCACCCCGAGAACCCGCAGATCACGCTGCCGAAAGCCGCGGCGAATCCTGCCGCCGACATCGCCGCCGGCGTGCCCCCCGACGACGACGATGGTGACGACGACCACAGTGCCGGCGCCTGAGTCGCGTGCGGCGTCAGAAGCCGATGTTCGTGCCGAGCTCGAACACGATGGCGTCGCCGAAGCCTCCGTCGCCGGCCTTGATCAGGCGCAGCGCACCCGCGAGCTTGGCGTCGTGGCCATACCCGAAGTAGTTCGCGCCCACCGAGATCTCCTGCTGATCACGCGCGGTCTTGTCATCAGCAACGAGATCGCTGACCAGCGCGTAACGCGCCACGACCTGCGTCTGCTTCGGGACCACCATGTAGCCGCCCTGGACGTGGAAGCCGACGAGTGACTTCGTCGCATCGCCGACGCTCGTCCCGTCCTGCTCGGTCTGCGCGTACACGCCGCCGGTCGTCGAGAACCCTTCGGCCTTGACGATGTAGTCGAGCTCGACCTTCTGGTTCGACTTGTCGTCGTCGTCGTAGTCACCCTCGAGCCAGACACTGGCGCCGACACCCCACCGCAGCGGACCGCCCTCGAGGTCTCCCTCGGTGTAGCCCTTGAGCCCACCGCGGTTGAGCCCGACGCGGGCGATCACAGCCGGCTTGAGCTTCGCCGGCACGTTCGTCGGCAGCGTGGTCACCGTTGTCGCGTCGCCGGTCATGTCGTCGATCGTGGTCGTCGAGACGATCTTCGAGCCGTCACCGGTGCCGTTGAACACGCCGACGATCCACTCGAGCTCCGGCGACTTCTCGTAGTCGTTGCGGATCGCGATGCCGATGTCGCGGCCCGCGCCGAACGCCTTGTCAGTGATCGAGCGGTCGGTGACCTCGAGCCGGCCGCTCGAGTTGATCTGCTGGCGCGAGAACGGGCGCTTCCACTGGCCGACGCGGATCCAGGTGTCGGCCGCGATCTCGAGATCGGCGTGGAAGTCCTTCAGCGTCACGAAGCCCTTTCCGAAATCGGACTGCATCTTGTAGAGCAGCTTCTTCGTGTGGATGTTGCCCTCGAGCACGAGCCGCGCGCGACGGATCTCGAAGGCGCTCGCGTAGTCGCGTGGCTCCTTCGTGCGGGTCAGCACGTAGAACGGCTGGACGCGGCCGGTGAGCTTGACGCTGAACTTGCCATCATCGCTCTTGATGAAGAAGCCCTTGTCGAAACCCGCGGTGCCTGCCGGCTTCGTCGCCTTGGGCGGCAGCTCGGCGGGCACCGGCGGCGGGATGTCCGCGACGACCGGCGTCGTGGTCGCGTCTACCGGCGCTGGGGACGGCGCGGCAGGTTCAGGTGGCGGCGCGGCCGGTTCGGGCGGTGGTGGTGGCGACGTGGGCTGAGCGAGAGCCGCCGACACGAGGCCCATCAGGGTGAGGATCGTCAGGTGGTTGCGCATCTCGTCGCAGTTGACGCTCGCCGGGTGACGGTGTGGTGACGGACTCGCGAAGCTTTGCGCAACTCGGAGATCTCGCATCGTCACTGCCGGGGCATCGTCGCGTCACACCCGCGTCACCGAGCGCGTGCTACTGCTGTCGACATGCTCGTGCTGGTCATCGAGGACGAGGTCGATCTCGCGACCACCGTCGAGTACAACCTGCGCGCTGAGGGCTATCAGGTCCGCCTCGCCCATACCGGCCGCGACGGCCTCGCGAGCGCGAATGCCGAGCCGCTGCCGGATCTGATCGTGCTCGATCTGATGCTGCCGGACCTCTCGGGCACCGAGATCTGTCGCCGGCTTCGCGATCAAGAGCGCACGCGCACCATCCCGGTGATCATGTGCACGGCGAAGGGCGAGGAGATCGATCGGGTCGTCGGCTTCGAGGTCGGCGCCGACGACTACGTCGTCAAGCCGTTCAGCGTGCGCGAGCTGATGTTGCGCATCCGCGCGCTGCTCCGGCGTGCCGACTCGACGCGCCGCGACGGTGAACCGGCGCTGATCCGGTTCGGCCGGCTCAAGATCGATCGCGATGCCCACCGCGCGTGGCTCGATGACACCGAGCTCACGCTGACCGCGCTCGAGTTCCGGCTCCTGCACGCGTTCGTGTCGCGCCGGGGCCGCGTCCAGACCCGGGACACGCTGCTCGCCGACGTCTGGGGGATCGAGGCCGAGGTCACGACTCGCACCGTCGACACCCACGTCAAACGGCTCCGCGAGAAGCTCGGCGAGGCCGGCACGTACATCGAGACCCTGCGCGGCGTCGGTTACCGTTTCAAGGATCAGCCCGACGAGGTCGCTTGATCCGGCGTGCGCGGCTCCGCGTGCTCGTGCTGGCGTTCGCGCTCGCGCTGACAACCGGGATTGTCACGGCGCTGCTCGTCGACGATGATCTGCACGCTCTGCGCTCGTTCGCGTCGGCTGCACCGTTTACCGCGGCGATCGCCGCCGGCGTGATCGCGCTCGCCGCGGGCGGGGTTGCGATCGGCTCGGTGCGCCGATCGCTGCGCGAGCTCGAGCGGGTGACCCGCGACGTGGTGCGCGATACCAGCCGCCGCATCCCGCTGCTGATCGCACCTCGGCACGATGAAGCGCGTCAGCTCGCCGAGTGGGTGAACTTCCTCGCGGAGGATGCCGACCGCAGCCACCACGCCCTCGCCCGCGAGCGCGTGCTGCTCTCGGCGATCGCCGACGGCCTGAACCAGGGCGTGATCGCAGTCGATTCCGATCACAAGATCGAGCTCCTCAACGAGGCCGCGCGCGGCATGCTCGGGGTGACGAGCTCGCCGCTCGGCGAGCCGCTGATCGAGTTCGTGCGAGTCCCGCAGCTGTTCGAGCTCCTCGAGGCAGACAAGGCCGCGACCACCGAGGTCCAGCTCGCGAGCGGCGTGCGCGCGGTGATCCGCTCCGCCCAGAAGTGGGGCGGCGAGGGTCGCGTCCTGCTGCTCGAGGACGTCACCACGATGCGACGGCTCGAGACCGTGAGGCGGGACTTCGTGGCGAACGTCTCGCACGGGCTGCGGACTCCGGTCGCGGTGATCCGGGCGAACGCCGAGACGCTGCTCTCCGGCGCGAAGGACGATCCGGCGATCGCAGCGCGGCTGATCGATGGTCTGCACCGCAATGCCGAGCGGCTCGCGCGGATCCTCGCCGACCTGCTCGACCTGTCCCGCCTCGATGCGGGCCAGTACCGCCTCGAGCTAGGCCGCGTACCCCTGCGCGCGGCGTTCGAGCAGGCGCTCAGCGCGGTCGAGACCCAGGCGGCGGCGCGCGGGGTCACCGTCGAGGTCGAGGTCACCGACGAGCTCGCGGTCAAGGCCGATCCCAAGGCGCTCGACCAGATCCTGGTGAACCTGATCGACAACGCGGTCAAGTACACGCGGCAAGACGGTCACGTCTGGATCGAGGCGAAGCGCGCCGGCTCGGGCTGCCGGATCGAGGTCCGCGATGACGGCCCCGGGATCGCCGAACGCCATCTCGCGCGCGTGTTCGAACGGTTCTACCGCGCCGACCCGAGCCGCTCGCGGGACGCCGGAGGCACCGGGCTCGGGCTGTCGATCGTCAAGCATCTCGTCGAGAGCATGAATGGGGAGGTCGGGGTCCATCCGAACCGGCCGCGAGGGAGTACCTTCTGGTTGCAGCTTCCGGCGCCCCACGGCCCGGCGGCAGAAAGCGAAGCTTCTTAATGGCGTCACATACCAGCAAGGAATTCTCGCAGGAGCTCCGCACGTTGCGCGAGCGGCTCGCGACGATGGGGGACAAGGCCGCCCAGCAGGTCGCCCGCGCGATGAAGGCGCTCGACGACCGCGACGACGACCTCGCGCGCCAGGTGATCAAGCTGGATTCCGAGATCGATCGCGACGAGAACGACGTCGACGAGCTCGCGCTGCAGATCCTCGCGACCCGCCAGCCGGTCGCCTCCGACCTGCGGTTCATCACGATGTCGCTGAAGTTCGTCGTCGACGTCGAGCGGATCGGCGATCTCGCCGCCGGGATCGCGAAGCGCGCGCTCGAGCTCAACCGGCTCCCGCCACTCGACGTCCGCATCGACCTCAACCAGCTCGCCCAGCTCGCGCAAAAGAACCTGCAGGCCGTGCTCGATGCGTTCGTCCAGCGCGACGCCGACAAGGCGAACGAGGTCATCACCGCGGATGCCGCGATCGACAAGCTCAACGCGAGCCTGTTCGCCGAGTTGCTCGCCAATGTCGCGACCGATGCCGCGACGGTGACCCGCGTGCTGCCGCTGACCTCGGTGTGCCGCTGCCTCGAACGGATCGGCGATCACGTCAAGAACCTCGCCGAGGAGGTCGTCTACATGGTCAGGGCGACCGACATCAAGCACAAGAAGTCTCGCAACCCGAGCGCGGACAGTTGAGCGAGATCCGTCTCCTTCGCGAACCGTCACCGTCCTGCCACAAAGACTTCGTCGCTGCGTCACCGAAGGTCGCTACGGTCCAGCCAATTATGCAGAACTTGCTGATGAACAAGCCGTGCTGGTTGATCGCGTCCCTCGCCGTCGTTGGCTTCACCGGCGGCATCAGCGCCGGTTGCAAGAAGAAGCCGGACGACACCGGAGGACCCACCCCTGGATCGGGGACCGCTCCGGGGGGCGTAACCGCTCCCTCGGGTGGCCCGGTCACGCTGAACGCGAGCGGCGCGACGTTTCAGAAAGCGGCCCAGGAGGTCACGATCGAGGCCTTCACCAGGGCGAACCCGCGCATCAAGGTCAACTACGGCGCCGGGGGGTCGGGCAAGGGACGTCAGGACTTCGCCGATCAGGTCGTCGACTTCGCGTGCTCCGACGCGCCGTACAAGGAAGCGGACGTCGGCAAGGTCAAGGGCGGCGAGTTCTTCTACATCCCGAACGTGCTCGGCGCGATCACCGTCAGCTACAACGCCGGCGTCGACAAGCTGCAGCTCTCGCCCGAGACGGTCGCGAAGATCTTCCAGCGCGAGATCAAGACGTGGAATGACCCCGCGATCGCGGCCGACAACCCCGGCGCGAAGCTGCCCGCTACCGGCATCGTCGTTGCCCGCCGCTCGGACGGCTCGGGGACCACCGAGAACTTCACGAAGTTCCTCGAGGGAGCCGCACCGACCGCGTGGAAGCTCAAGAGCGGGTCGACCGTCGAGTGGCCTGCCGATACCCAGGCCGGCAACGGTAACGGTGGCGTCGCGCAGATCGTGAAGTCCACGCCGGGCGCGATCGGCTATGTCGATCTGTCGGACGCCAAGGCGTCGCAGCTGAAGTACGCCGCGATCAAGAACCCGGCCGGCAAATACGTCGAGCCGACGGCGGCGAGCGTGACCGCAGCCGGGGATGGCATCGAGGTCAAGGACAACTTGATCTTCACTGCGCTCAACGCGAAGGGTGACGCGGCATATCCGATCACCGCGCAGAGCTGGTGCATGGCGTACGCGAAGCAGGCCGACAAGGCCAAGGGCGAGGCGATCAAGGCGTACTTCAAGTTCATGCTCACCGATGCCCAGGCGCTGCTCCCCGAGATCGACTTCGCGCCGATCCCCAAGAGTTTGCAGGAGCGGGCGCTCGCCCAGGTCGACAAGATCCAGGTTCCCTGAGTCACCATGCAGCTGTCCGAGCTCCGCGCCAATAGCCAGCACGCCGACCGCGCGTTCCGCGTGCTCGCGGTCGCGGCAGCTTCGACCGTGCTCGTGGTGCTCGCGCTGATCGCGATCACCATGAGCCAGCGGGCCTGGCCGGTGCTCGATCACATGGGCCTCGACTTCTTCACGTCGTCGCGGTGGTCGGTACCCGAGGGCATCTACGGCGCGCTGCCGTTTATTTTCGGCACGCTCTTCACGGCGACCATCGCGCTCGTGCTCGCGGTGCCGGTCAGCCTCGGCGTCGCGCTGTTCATCACCCAGGTCGCACCGCCGTGGCTGAAGAAGCCGATGGTGTACCTGCTCGACTTGCTCGCCGTCGTTCCGTCGGTGGTGTTCGGCCTGTGGGGTGTGCTCGTGCTGTCGCAGCACTTCGGCCTGGGTCGGTCGTTCTTGACCGCCGGGATCATCCTCGCGGTCATGATCACGCCGATCATCACGTCGCTCTCGCGCGAGGTCATCGAGACCACGCCGCAGACCGACAAGGAAGCCGCGCTGGCGCTCGGCGCGACGCGCTGGGAAATGATCGGCGCCTCCGTGCTGCCGCACAGCAAGGGTGGGCTCGTCGGCGCCGTCATGCTCGGGCTCGGGCGCGCGCTGGGCGAGACGATCGCCGCCGCGCTCGTCATCGGCTCGGCGCTCGGCCAGATCACGTTAGACCCGTATGCATCCGGCAATTCGATGCCCGCCGTGAACGCCAACGAGTTCGGCGAGGCGGCCGACTTGCACAAGTCGGCGCTGATCGCGCTCGCGGTCACGCTGTTCGTGATCACGATCGTCGTGAACCTCGTCGCCACCGCGATCGTGCAGCGCTCGATGCGCCGGAGCCGCGGGACATGACGACCGTCGCTTCCGATCTGCACGCGAAGCCGAGCTGGCGCGACGCACGGAGCGCGATCATGACGGGTCTCATGGTGGCGGCCGTCGGCGCCGTCGCGCTTCCGCTCGTCGCGGTGCTGTGGGCGGTGATCGAGCGTGGTGCGAGCGTCGCGTTCGCGAGCTTTCCGGACTTCTTCACGAGCGAGATCCCGATGATCTCGCGGCGTGCGGGTCCCGGCATGGGCCCGGCGATCGTCGGGACGTTGCTCGTCACCGGCGGCGCGACGCTACTCTCCGTCCCGCTCGGGATCCTGGGCGCCATCTATCTCAACGAGTATGGCGGCACGCGCAAGCTCGCGCGGGCGGTGCGGTTCATGGCGACCGTGATGACCGGCGTCCCGTCGATCGTGATGGGCCTGTTCATCTACATCATGTGGACGATGCGGTTCGGATATTCCGCGTTCGGCGGCGCGCTGGCGCTGGCGGCGCTGATGCTGCCCGTCGTGATCGGGTCCACCGAGCAGATGCTGCGGCTCGTGCCGTCCCACCTGCGCGAGGCGTCGTACGCCCTCGGCGCGACGAAGAGCCGGACGATCATCGCGATCGTGCTGCCCGCCGCGGCGCCCGGCATCGTCTCGGGGTGCCTGCTCGCGGTCGCCCGCGCGGCCGGCGAGACAGCCCCGTTGCTGTTTGCCGTCGGTGCCGCGACCGCCTACAACCCGAGCCTGTTCGACGAGGCCAACACCTCACTGTCGCTGCAGATCTTCGGTAACGCGACGTCATCGTTCGCCGCCGCTCAGGACCGGGCGTGGGGCGCCGCGTTCACGCTCGTGCTGCTCACCTTCCTCGTGACCTTCATTGCCCGGGTCGTCACGGCCCGGTTCTCGCGCATGAGGTGATGCATGAACGCTGACGACTCACACGACGACATCCCGGTGCAACGGCCAGCTCCGCGCATCGGTCACCGAGGCTCGGGCGATCCGCAGGTGGCAATCGACACGCCCGTCGTCTTCGATCTCGAGGACGTCGCGGTCTACTACGGCGCGTTCCGGGCGGTGCGCGGCGTCGCGATGAAGGTCCTCAAGAACCAGATCACGGCGCTGATCGGGCCGTCGGGCTGTGGCAAGACCACGCTGCTGCGCGCGTTCAACCGAATGCACGACGTCATTCCCGGTGCGCGGGTGACCGGCAAGCTCCAGTATCACGGCATCGATCTCTACGGTCCTCAGGTCTCCGCGACCGAGGTGCGGCGCCGCATCGGCATGGTGTTCCAGAAGCCGAACCCGTTCCCGAAGAGCATCTACGACAACGTCGCGTTCGGGCCGCGCGTCAACGGCACGAAGAACAAGATCGAGCTCGACGCGATCGTCGAGAAGTCGCTGCGCGCGGCGGCGCTGTGGGACGAGGTCAAGGATCGGCTCGGCAGCTCGGCGCTCGGGATGTCCGGCGGTCAGCAGCAACGGCTCTGCATCGCCCGCACGATCGCGGTCGAGCCCGAGGTCGTGCTGATGGACGAGCCGTGCAGCGCGCTCGATCCGATCGCGACCGCCCGGATCGAGGAGCTGATGCGCGAGCTCAAGAGCCGGTTCACGATCGTGATCGTGACGCACAACATGCAGCAGGCGGCACGCGTCAGCGATCGCACCGCGTTCTTCACCGCCGAGCTCGACTCCGCCAACGATCGCCGCACCGGCATCCTCGTCGAGTACGACGTGACCCAGAAGATCTTCTCGAATCCCTCGGACGAGCGAACCGAGAACTACATCACCGGCCGCTTCGGCTAAGACCGATGCCGCTCACTTAGCGAGCGCGTTCGCAAAACGCTTCCCGGTTCCAGATTGGCCGCCAAGGCGCCAAATCGCCAAGGGTTAGAGTTTCGCTCTCGTGCTACCGTCGCCAAGCACTGGCCAGACCAAACCTTGGCGTGCTCGGCGCCTTGGCGGCCAATCTGGCGAGAGCGTGCGAGGTCGCAACGAGCAAGGCCGCTAAAGTGAGCGGCATTGCGGCTAAGACCGGTTGGCCGCGTCGGGGCGTGTGGCCGGGTCGTGGGCCGTGGTTGGGGCGTAGCTGTAAGGCGGCGCCAGCAGCCGCGTTCATCTGGCGTCTCGCGAATGCTGTGCCCGGTCCACGCGATCGGGCAGCCAGCGTCGCCTTTCCCGCCGGAGGCTCGCCCAGATGCGCCATCTACGATCGATCGCCCTCGTCCTGCTCGCTGCCTGCGGTGCCCGGAGCGCCAACAAGGTCGGGTACCACCACCACTCGCCCGGCTATCCCGCGGTGATGTCGCCGAGCCAGGTGAATGGAACGACCGTCGCACCGTCGCCGACCGCGGGGGCGATCGCCGCCGAGCCTGGCAGCACGCCCGGTGACACCCACGTCAGCTATGGCGTGAACCCGTGGGTCGAGACCTCGCGCGACAACCTCTCGACGTTCGCGGCCGACGTCGACACCGCGTCGTACACCTATGCGCGACGGTCGTTGCAGGGCGGCGCGCTACCACCTGCCGCCAGCGTGCGGGTCGAGGAGTTCGTCAACGCGTTCAAGTACAGCTTCCCGCGGCCGGCGCCCGGCTCGCCGTTCTCGGTCGTGATCGACGCCGCGCCCTCCCCGCTCGTCCCCGGCCACCACATCCTGCGCGTCGGCGTCGCCACCCCGCCGAAGGCCGCCGCGGACCGCAAGCCCGCGAACCTCGTGTTCCTCGTCGACGTCTCGGGCTCGATGAACAGCCCCGACAAGATCGGCCTCGCGAAGCAGGCGCTGACGTACCTGCTCGCGAACCTCCGCGAGAGCGACACCGTCTCGCTCGTCACCTACGCCGGCGCGACCCAGGTCGTGCTGCCGGCGACCAGCGTCGAGAAGAAGCGCGAGATCCTCGCCGCGATCCAGCGCCTTCAGGTCGGCGGCTCGACCGCGATGGGCTCGGGCCTCGATCTCGCCTACGACCAGGCGATGAAGAGCATGCGTCCGGGGACGATCTCGCGCGTCATCGTGCTGTCCGACGGTGACACCAACGTCGGCCCGACCAGCCAGCAGCAGATCCTCGACATCATCGACAGCCGCGTGAAGGCTGGCGTCACGCTCTCGACGATCGGCTTTGGCATGGGCAACTACCGCGCCGATCTCATGGAGCAGCTCGGCGATCGCGGGAACGGCAACAACTACTACATCGACTCGCAGGCCGCCGCGCACAAGCTGTTCTCGACGGATCTGGTCTCGGTGCTCGAGGTCGCCGCGAAGGACGCCAAGCTGCAGGTCGAGTTCGATCCGACACGCGTCGCCCGCTATCGCCTGCTCGGCTACGAGAACCGCGACATCAAGGATGACGACTTCCGCAAGGATCGCGTCGATGCCGGCGAGATCGGCGTCGGTCACCAGGTCACCGCGATGTACGAGGTGCAGCTGACTCCGGCTGCCGCGGCCGCCAGGACGCCGCTCGCGACGGTGCGGATCCGCCACAAGGCTCCCGACGGTCAGGTCGCGAGCGAGCACACGTTCGCCATGGCGAGCGCGCCGGCGGCCTCGTTCGAGCTCGCGTCTGCGGACTTCAAGTTCGCGTACGCGGTCGCATCGTTCGCGGATCTGCTGCGCGGTGCCGAGGATGCGCAGGGCTGGTCGCTCGGCCACATCGAGGCCGTCGCCCGCGCGACCGCCGAGACCGATGCGGATCGCCTCGAGCTGGTGACGCTGATCGGCAAGGCGCGCGAGCTGCGCAAAAACCCGACGACCGTCGCGCGCTGATTCGCCACGCGCTTACACCCTCTGCCGGGCGCGGCTTGGATGTTTGTGGTCGCGGCGCGTCGATTTGTTGTCCGCGCGCCACGACAAAGTTCCGACGAGAATTTGCAGACCACCGCCACGGATGGCGCGTCGCATGGGGTCTCACCTCGCAAGGAGAATCCATGTTCCGCAAGACCCTGACGTCCCTGCTGCTTGGCACCACCCTGCTGTCCACCGCCTGCTCGAAACAGGCTGACAAGGCCTCCCCGGCCGTCCGGGAGCACGGGGCGACGGGCAACTCCAATGCTGGGTCAGCAGCGACTCGGGACCTGCCGCCGCCGCACCCCGAGCGCGATGAGGCGCTGGGCGAATCGATCACCGACAGCAAGCGCGTCGGCCTCGCGGCCAAGCCGACCGATCGCGCGGTCACCACCACGCCTGCCACCGCGACCACCGGCTACGCCGGCCTCGCGAAGGGCGAAAAGAATACCGGCGGTGAGGCCTACAAGAACTACGGCCAGAACCCGTGGACGAGTGCCGACAAGGACCACCTGTCGACGTTCGCCGCGGATGTCGACACCGCGTCTTACACCCTCGCGCGCCGCAAGCTGAACGAGGGCGCGTTGCCGCCCGCCGCGGCGGTCCGCGTCGAGGAGTTCGTGAACTACTTCGACTACGCGTTCGCCGACCCGACGACCGGCACGCCGTTCTCGGTGATCATGCAGGCGGCGCCGTCGCCGGTGAACCCGGCGCGTCACATCCTGCGGGTGGGCGTCGCGACCAAGGTCAAGGCCGAGGAAGCACGCAAGCCCGCGAACCTGGTGTTCCTCGTCGACGTCTCGGGCTCGATGGCCGCCGAGGATCGGCTCGGGCTCGCGAAGAAGTCGCTGCGGATCCTCACGCAGAACCTCCAGGAGCACGACACGGTCTCGCTCGTGACGTACGCCGGCTCGACGCGCGTCGTGCTCCAGCCGACGGGCATGCAGCACAAGCAGCGGATCCTGTCGGCGATCGACGAGCTGTCCTCGGGTGGCTCGACGGCGATGGGCTCGGGCATCGACCTCGCGTATCAGCAGGCGATGAAGGGGCTGCGCCCCGGCGTGATCTCGCGCGTGATCGTGCTCTCCGACGGAGACGCGAACGTCGGCAAGGCCACGCACGAGGAGATCCTGAAGCTTGTCAGCGGCCGCGTGAAGGAAGGCGTGACGCTGTCGACGATCGGCTTTGGCACCGGCAACTACAAGGACGAGCTCATGGAGCAGCTCGCGAACAAGGGCAACGGCAACAACTTCTATATCGACTCGATCGACGCGGCGAAGAAGGTGTTCGAGAAGCAACTCGGCTCGACGCTCGAGGTCGTCGCGAAGGACGCGAAGTTCCAGATCGACTTCGACGCCAAGCTCGTCTCGCGGTACCGCCTCGTCGGCTACGAGAACCGCGACATCGCCGACAACGACTTCCGGGTCGACACCGTCGACGCCGGCGAGATCGGCGCCGGTCACCAGGTCACCGCGCTCTACGAGGTCGAGCTGACCGATGCCGGCAAGCAGGCGAACGCGCCGATCGCGACCGTGCGGATCCGTCACAAGGAGCCGACCGGTCAGAAGGCGATCGAGTCCGCGTTCCCGATGATCGGTGGACCGGTGGCGGCGTTCGCGAACGCACCTGCCGACTTCCGGTTCGCGTTCGCGGTGGTCGCGTTCGCCGATGTCCTGCGCGGCGGCGAGGATGCCGAGCACTGGTCGCTCGCGCAGATCCGTGACGTCGCCAAGGGCGCGGTCGGTGACAGCGCGGATCGCCAGGAGCTCGTCGGGCTGATCGGCAAGGCGATCGCGCTCAAGGGTCGCAGCGCGAGCCGCTGAATCTCACGGCGACGGTGGTACGGTCCCGCCGTGCGCATCGTTGTCGCGGGTGTCGCTGTCGCCGTCCTCGTGTGGTCCGGGCTCGCGCACGCCGCTCCCCCGGAGCCGAGCGGCGCGCACCCGCGGATCCTCCTCGACGCCGAGCTGCGGGCGGCGTGGAAGGCCGAGGCCGCCGCGAACCGCGGCCCGGTCAAGGGAGCGATCGCGCTGTGCCAGAGCGCGCGCGATACCGCGGAGCACGACCGCGCGGTCTACCAGGGCAGCGAGTGGGCGAAGATCCTCCAGGCCTGCCTGGTCGCGTGGGCGGCGACCGATCAGGCCGACTACGCGAAGGTCGCGATCCGGTTCTACAAGGCGCTGCTCGACGATCTCGATCGCATCGGGGACGGGCTCGGCGGCGACAAGGCCGCGACCCGCGACGACGGCTATGCGATCCGCAACCTCGGGCCGTACACCGCGATCGCGTACGACTGGCTGCATGATCAGCTGACGCCGGAGCTGCGCGCGAAGGCACGCACGCGGTGGGCGGCGTGGCTTGCGTGGTATCGCGAGCATGGCTATCGCGCACGAACGCCCGGTACCAACTACCAGGCCGGCTACCTCGTGTCGGCGACGCTGATCGCGGTCGCGCAGGGCAAGGAAGCGGGCGAGGAAGGCATGCTGCTGTGGCGGTTCGTCGCCGACGAGCTGTGGGGCAAGGACATGGCCGCGGCGCTCGCGACCGGCGGCATCCTCGACGGCGGCGACTGGCCCGAAGGCTGGCAGTACGGGCCGCTCGCGGTGACGTCGTATGCGCTCGCCGCGCGGGTTGCCAGGCGCGCCGGGATCCCGGTAGAGGGTGTCGAGGCGTGGCTCGCGAGCATGCTGCGCCGTCACGTCTACGGGATGTCGCCCGGCGACAAGGTGTTCCCGGGAGGCGACACCGAGGCGGAGACGGCGAACATCGATCCGCATGTCAACACGCTGAACGCGATGGCGCTCGGCGATGCCTCCGCGCAGACCCGGCAGTGGGCGAAGGGCGAGCTGTCGAGGTTGCGACTCACCGATCGCGACTACCTCCTGCACGACGCGCTCGCCACCGTCGGCGACCGGCCCGCGCTCGTGCCGCGCGCGACGTGGCCGACGTGGTACCTCACCGCCGCGACCGGGACCTTGTTCGCGCGCACCCGGTGGGACGAGCGCACGGTGTGGTTCATCACCGAGTGCCAGCGCACGCTCGACATCGATCACCGCCATCCCAACACCGGCAACTTCGTGCTCGCGCGCGGCAAGGACGACGTGATCGTCGATCCCTCACCGTATGGCTCGCAGTCGACGCTCACCGGCAATGCCCCGACCGTCGCGTCCGCGCACCTACCGCCGGACTACATCCCGAGCCAGGGCGGCTGGGGCGTGAAGAGCGGCTGGGACTGGACGACGCAGACCCGCTCGGGCGTGGTCGCCGCGCGTTGCGACTACTCCGACCAGTACCGGTTCCAGCACCGCGCGAGTGACGTGCCCGATGCGATCCGCGATTTTGTACTGCTGCCAGGTGCGGACGGCACCGATGCCGCGCTCGTCGTCGTCGATCGCGCGACCACGAATGCGGCCGGGCGCGCGATGCACCTGCGGTTCCGGGTGCCGGGCCCGATCGAGATCGCAGGCGACGTTGGCACGTTGACAGTTGGCGCGACCCAGCTCGCGATCACGAGCGTCGCGCGGAGTGGCGGCAAGCCCGCGCGCGGCCGGCCGTCCGGCAAGGACTGCTTCGCAGAGGGCATCAAGAAGGGTCAGTGCGATGCCGCGCGGTTTCCGGTGATGGACTTCCGGCTGATCGTGCCCGGACCGCAGCCGCGCGCGGTCCACGTGATCACCGCGCTCGCACCAGGTGCCACCGCGAAGGCCACGGCGCTCGGCGAGAAGACGTGGGCCGGCGTGGAGCTCGCGGGGCCGCGCCAGGCGGTCGTGGTGTGGCCGACGAAGCCGGGTGCGGGCTTCAGCTATCGTGCGCCGCGCGGCGAGGCGATCACGCACGTCGTGCTCGACGCACCCGAAGCCGACGGCAAGACGACGGTGACCGCGAAGCTCGACGGTGATGGTTGCGCGATCACCCTCGCGGCGGGTGGCGAGATGCTGGCCCGGCCGGTGATCATGACGCTCGACCATGCGTGCGTGGTGTCCGCCGATCCCGAGGCGGCGAACGCGGCCTCCGCGGTCGGCACGAAGCCACCGCCGGTCCGCGGCAAGAGCAAACCGCGTCGCTCGGGCTGCTGCGGCGCGCAGACGACGCCGAGCTCGCCGATCGCGATGGCGGTCGTGGTCGCGGCGCTGCTGCTGCGGCGCCGGCGTCGCGGTTAGAGATCTTTTTCGGAGAGGACGTCGCGGACGTCGATCGGCATCGTCTGCTGCATCGGCTTGGGCGGCGTTGGTACCTTGCGAGCCGACGCCGCGGAGGTCACGCGCAGCGCGGTCGCGCACCCGCCACAGAACCGATCCTCGAGGCTGTTGACCATGCCGCAGCTCGTACAGCCGCCTGGCAGACCGCTGCCGCAGCCGCCACAATGACGGCGCCACGGATCGTTGCTACGGCGACACGTCGGACAATCGATCTTGGAAGCGCTCATGCAGACCGGGTCGGCCAGGGCATCGAGTTGTGTATGGCGGGCCAGCCAGGACGGTGGGTAGGCTGGTGTGGGCGGCGTCGCCGGCGCGGCGATCCGCGTATGATCACGATGATGCGCCCGCTGATGCTGCTCTTCACGCTCCTGCTCGCGGTGACCGGCTGCGAGGAATCCGGCGGGTCATCGCAACCGCCGCCGACGCTCGCCCCGCTCAACATCAACCGCGCGACCGTGAAGGAGCTCGAGGCGTTGCCCGCTCTCGGGCCGAAGCGCGCGCGCAGCATCGTCGCGTCACGCAATGCGCGGGGCGGTCACTTCACGACGCTCGAGGATCTCGTCGACATCGATGGCATCGGCGAGCACACCGTCAATGCGATCCGCCCCTACGTCGTGCTCGGCCCGCCTAATTGATGCGAACCGGCGCGGTCCGCGCGTGGACGACGACGGGCTGCTCGGCGGCGCGCCTGCGGATCTTGCCGATGCGGACCCAGTAGGTCTGGCCCTTCTTGAGGAGCCAGCGCTCGTCGGCCGCGCGCATGTCCTGGCCGCCATAGCTCGGCCGCTCGCCGGGCAGCGTCATCAGCGCGAACGGGGTATCGCCGAGCTCGTTCGCGACGAGCCAGCCATCGCCATCGCGTGCCGGCGGAGGCCCGACGATCTGGAAGTACACGGCGTCGTTATCGCGCGCGACCGTGATCGTCCGCGCGCCGGACGCCATGTTGCCGTTCACGATCTCGTGGCTCGGAACTGCCGCCGGCGGATCCTCGAGATCGCTCGGTGGCCCCGGCGGCAGCGCCTGCAGCGAGTCGACCTTCCAGAACCAGCGCCGCTCGTCGTCGAGGTGCCATGCACCGCCGAGCGCGACGCGATCGGCCTCCGTCGCGGTGTACTTGCCGAGCGCGACGCGGATGCCGAGCGTGCCGTTGCCCTCGGTATCGTCGACGAGCCAGACATACGGCGAGGCGATCAGGCCGGCATCGAGCGGCTTCACGCCGGCGTCGGTCGGTTCGGGGACCGGGCCGAGCATCATGATCGGCGGACCGAGCTTGCCGTAGACGATGCCGTGCTGGCCGCGGCGCGCGAGCAGCTGCGCGCGATCGATCACGGCCTGCCACGCCGCGATCGCGCCGAGCTCGGCGATCAGCTTGCCGGCGTCGGGCGCTTCGGGTTCCTCGGGCTTCTCCGAGGCGGCATCGACCGGCGGCAGCGTGCCCGCGTCCTCGAGATCCTGGTTGCCGAAGCCGGGCCTGGCATCGCGCTCGATCACCGCGCCACCCGCGGAGCCCGGGTCAACCGCCGGCTCGCGGTCGCTGCCCTGACAGGCCACGACGACGAGGCCGCACACCAGCCCGAGCAGGCGCGTCACCATGCCAGGCCGCCCAGCAGCCGCGCGATCGGCGCGAGTCCCGCGGCGTCGACGTCATCGAAGGCGGCGAGCTCGTAGCTGTCGAGATCGAGCACCGCGACGACGTCGGTTTCGTCGGGTTCGCGCCCGAGGTTACCGCGCACGATCGGCACGACGATCTCGCTGCGCGATCCGGCATCGCACGTGATGTGGCCGGGAAACTTGTCGACGTCGGGAACGATCAGCGTGCGCCGCTCGCTCGCCGCGGTGCCGCAGACGCCCTTGCCGAGCGCGATCCGCACGCACGCCACGTTGCCCTGGAACGGGCCGAGCACGAGCTCGTCGCCCTTCCGGACGTAGAAGCCGACCCACGACGCGATCGGCAGGCAGGCACGCAGCGCCGCCGTCGTGTTCGCGAGGTTCGCGACGAGATCGGCCTCGTCCGCGATCAGTGATGCGAGCTGGGGCAGCAGCTCGCGATAACGCGTCGCCTTGTCACTCTCGGTGAACGCGACGCTCTCCATGGTCGCGCTCCAGATCAGCCGGCGGCGAGCGCGCGCGCGGCGTTGAGCGCCCGTGGAATGCCGAACGGGCTCACACGCAGCTGGACGATCAGGAAGTCGCCTTCCGTGGTCAACCCGGCGACCTGAGCGACCGGGGTCAGCGTGCCGAGGAGCCCGCGCACGCGATCGTTGGCGGCGAACTTCTCGTTCTTCATGAGGTCGAGCACGATGATGTCGTCGTGGGCCTCGACGAGGACCGGCGGACGCTTCGGCATGAACTTGGCGAGGTTGCCCGGCTTGCTCAGATCGAGCGCGCCCGACTTGATGAGACCGGCGACCGGCGTGAACGACTCGCCGAGCACCTTCATCGTGACGTCCGCGAGGCGCAGCGTGACCTTGAACGCGGTGTCGGTGACCTCGATCTGATCGATGCGGATCGATGCGCCTGCACGTACGGTGGTGCCCATCAGGTCGACGGTCGCACCGAGTCCGATCGCCGGCGGGCGCGGCGTGATCGTCACGTCCTGTGGCGCCTTCTTCGACGGCGGCGTGTTGGCGATGAACCAGCGGAGCGCGTCGAGTGGCACCGCGATCCGCATGCCCAGCGCGTGGCGCGCCATGCTCAGCATCGTCGTGGGGTTCTTGACCATGAAGCGGCCGGCGGAACGCAGCGCAGCGCGGAGCGGGAGTGCCATTGCTGGATCGTATAGCCGGGATGCACGCCGTCGTCGCGCCGCCGGTAGGTCAAAAGATGACGACCCGCAGTGGCCCCTGCAGGATCGCACCGGCAACCGGCGTGCCGTCGACGATAGTGCCGAACACGAGGCCGGGCGCCGCATCGTCGACGAGCTGGACGCGGCGCAGCGGATCGCCGTTCCGCGGATCGAGCACGAGGATCTCACGAAGCCCCGGGCTCGACGCCACGACGAGCGGGCTCCCCGCAGGCCCACGCTCGCGCGCCGGTGTGATCGGCGGGAACAGCCCATAGTCGTTGCGAGCGCGGATCCCGCCGGCGAGCTCGAACAGGGTGAGCTGCCAGCTGTCGCCGAGGGGCGGTGGCGACGGGATCGGCGTCCACATCCGCGGGCGCTCGGGATCCTGCTCGACGGGCGGCGGCCGGCGGCCGAGTGGCGCCAGCACCCGGAGCTTCGGCGGGGTCGGCGCCGGCAGCTTGATGCCGGGGATCGGCCCGCCGGCCGTGCTCGCCGCGACGAGATCGCCCGGCGCGCGCCACTCGAGGTTGAGGCCTGGCAGCGGATGCACGGTGCCCGCCGGCAGCACGATCCGGTAGGCGTCACCGTCCTCGAGCGACACCAGCGCGCCATCTGCCGACCGCGCGATCGCCTCGACCACCCCGTCGACGGCGTACGACCACACCGGCAGCATCCCCGCCGCGATCCGCGCGACGACACGCCCGCGCTCGTACGCGACCACGAACGTCGTGGTCCCCACCGCGATCGCCGCGGCGCGCACGCGTGCACCATCGTCGCTCGCGATCCGTCCGCGCAGCTTACCGCTCGCGGAATCGAGCACGAGCAGCTGGGCCGCATCGAACACGAGCACCGTGTCACCCGCTGCCTCGATCCGGTCGATGCCGTCACCTTCCCATTCCCAACGCGCTGCGCCGTCGCGATTCGTCGCGCGCACGATCGCGCCTGGCGTGGTCCGCGTCCGGGTCGCGCACACGATCACGTCGCGCGCCACGGCGAAGCCGGCGGACTCGCCGGTCCCACACGCGTCGGCGCGCTGCCATCGCCACGCGCGCTTCGCGAGATCGACGCTCGCCACGCTGGGCGCGCCGGTCTCGTCATCTGGCCGCTCGAGCTGCAGCGTGTAGACGACCGCGCTGTCGTTCGGATCGACCGCGACGTCGAGCACCGCGTGCTTGCCGGTATCGGGCTTCGCGAGCACGGTCTCGAGCTCGAGCGGCTCGAGCGCGGGAAGATCGCGCAGCTCGGCCGCGACCGCCACGCCGCCGCGCCGCGCCGGCAGCCGCAGCTCCTTGCGATAGCGCGGCGGGATCCCGGTGCGCCGGACGTGTTGGCTCGCCACACCGTTCCAGCTCGCGCTGACGATCGCGCTGTCACCGAGCACGGCGGCCATGTCGGCGAATGGCACGTAGGCGCGCACCCCGTCGCGGTCGAGCAGGACCGCGGTCAGCTCCGACGCGCGCACCAGCCGGCGGTCGCCACGCTCGGCGAGCAGCTCCCCGAGTGCCAGCGTCGACGTGAGCGGCGGCCCCGCCGGGGCAACGACCAGATCGCGCGGCCAGGTCGCGAGCCCGTCGGCACGCGCGATCTCGAGGCGATCGCTGCCGTCGCGCGCTTTCCAGTAACCATGAACATCGGGCACGCGTCCCGTCACCTGCCCGGTCGCCCGCGCCAGCGCGACCAATGTGCCGCCCTCGACGCCCGCCTCGCGCACCAGCACGGTGTCGCCGGTGCAGGCCTCGAGCTCGTCGATCTTGCCGATCGGGACGGCCCAGCTCACCGCCGGCCCACCCTTGCCCTCCGCGATCCGCGTCAGCTTGCCGTCCTGCCCCGCCGCGAACAGCTCGCGTCCCGCATCACCGCAGCTCGCGAGCACCGCGTCGATCATCACTGTCGCCGGCAGCTTCACGCGCGTGACCTCGTCGCCCGACGTCGCGTCGTGCACCACCGCCTCGGCCACGCCCGCAAGCACCACGCGGTCCTCGGTCATCGCGATGTACGCGCCCTCGCGAGCCCACCGCTGCTTGCCGTCGAGCCCGATCCCCCGCACGCCCTTCCCGTCCGTGCACACGACCACGTCCTCGGTCACGCCGACGACCGGCCCCGCGCACGCCGCCGTGTCCCGCCACACCACGCGCCCGGCATCGACCTCGATCAGCTCGATCGCCGTCCTCACTCCCTCGAGCCCGTACACGACCGCGCGCGCCTGCGATCCCCCCGGCACCGCCCACGGCGTGCCCTGGCGCAACGGCACCCGGACCTCGCCGACGATCCCGAGCGAGGGCGCGAGCTGCGGTCCCTGGCTCCGGCCGATCCGCCCGTCTGGTGCCCCGAGGATCGCGACCTCACCAGGCGCGTACACCCAGCGCGGCGGCGGCGGCTCCGGCGTCACCTCGGGCGGCGAACAGCCGGCGATCGCCGCCAGCAGTACAACAGCCCGAACGTGCACCCGCCGTGCATAACACCGTCCTGCGGCGGTGTCCCCGCGGGCCGGGAGTCAATCCCGGCGCTCCATTTCGGCCCGATCAGCGCCGCTCGGCGATCAGATGCGCTCTCAGATGCGCTCGATGATCGTCGCGATACCCATGCCGCCGCCGATGCACAGCGTGATCAGCGCGGTCGCCTTGTTTGTCCGCTCGAGCTCGTCGAGCGCGGTGCCGAGCAGGATCGCACCGGTCGCACCGAGCGGATGACCGAGCGCGATCGCGCCGCCGTTGACGTTGATCCGCTCGAGGTCGATGCCGAGGGCCTTCGCGGTCTGCAGCGGGACGACGGCGAACGCCTCGTTGATCTCCCAGAGATCGATGTCCGAGGCCTTCATGCCGGCCTTCTTGAGCGCCTTCAGCGACGCCGGAGCCGGCGCGGTGAGCATGATCAGCGGCTCGGCGCCCGCGGTGGCCATCGCGCGGATCCGCGCACGCGGCTTGAGGCCCGCATTCTTGCCCCACGCTTCCGAGCCCATGAGCACGACCGCCGCGCCGTCGACGATCCCCGACGAGTTACCGGCGGTGTGGACGTGCTCGATCTTCTTGGTGTCGCTGTAGCGCTTGAGTGCGAGCTGGTCGAGCGTCTCGCCGTTCGGGCCCATCGCCATCGCGCCGAGCTTCTCGAACGGGGCGCCGAGGCCACCAAGCGACTCGAGGGTCGTATCGGCGCGCGGGTGCTCGTCGCGATCGAGCGCGAGCGTGCCGTCGTCGTTCTTCACGGCGAACATCGAGCTCGCGAAGTACTTGTTCTCGATCGCCTTCGCCGCCTTCTGCTGGCTCTGCAGCGCGAACTTGTCGACGTCCTGGCGCGTGAAGCCTTCGCGCGTGGCGATCAGGTCGGCCGAGATGCCCTGCGGCACCATGAACAGCCGCTGCCGCATCTTGAGGTTGAGCCCATCGATCATCGCCTCGTCGGAGCCCATCGGAACCCGCGACATCGACTCGACGCCGCCGCCGATGCCGCCATCGATGAAGCCCGCGCCGATCTTCGCCGCGATCGAGTTGACCGCCTCGAGACCCGAGCCGCAGAACCGGTTGACCGTGAAGCCCGTGACGTCCTCGGGCCACTCCGCCGCGATCAGCGCATTGCGCGCGATGCAGGCGCCCTGCTCCTTGACCTGGGTGACGCAGCCGATCGACATGTCCTCGACGAGGTTCTTGTCGAGCTTCTTGCGCTCCGCCATCGTGTTCAGGGTCTGCGCGAGCAGCTCCTGCGGATGGTGATTCGCGAGCCCACCCTTGCCGGCCTTGCCGCGGCCACGTGGGGTTCGAAGTGCGTCGTAGATGAAGACGTCGGTCATGGAAACTCCTGAAAATGCCTAGAAGATGATGCCGGAGGTTGGCCGAAAGCCTCAGGGCATGCAACCGGCGGCGGCGACCTGCTGCTGCAGGTACGTGAGGGATTTCCCGCACACCTCGGACATCCGCCGGCTCGCATCGGCCGGCAAGTTCTTCGTCGGTAACGACCAGAAATCCGCGGTCTCGTTGCCGAGCTGCGCGCGCTGCTCGAGCGGCATCTGCTCGCAGCCCAGCGCACGCGCGACCGTGGTCACGAAGCGATCGCACTCGGCGATGCCGACCTCGAGGTTCACGAGGCGGGCCTGCGCGACCACGATCGCGGTGCGGTCGTCATAGCCGCCGCCGAGCGCGGCGAACAATCGATCGCGCGACGACTCTCCGAGCTCGCCGGCGCACTTGCCGAGATCATCCTCGTGCATCGTCGCGAAGCACTCGATCGCGTCGGTCGACCACGTGTCCTCGACGCAGCGCGCGCGGATCGTCGCGAGCACCTCGACATCGGGCGGGCGAACGCTGCGCGTGCCCCGATCGATCCCCGCGGCAGCCTCGCTGCAGCTCCGCGTCTCGTTCGCCACCGGAACGGACGGCGCGGGCGCAGGCTTGCGAGCATGGCTTCCGCAACCGATGACCACTCCGACGACCGCGATCACCAGGAGCCGTCTCACTGGCTCGTTATACCAAGCACCCGATATGAGCGCACGTACCCGAGCTGTCTTCACATCACACACCGAGACGTGGTCGGTGGCGTCTGACCTCCTCGTCGCGGCGAAGATCGTCGGCGCTCGAGCCTACGACGCGCGGATCGCAGCGGTGTGTCTGCAGTACGGCGTGACCGAGCTGTGGACCAACGACCGCGACTTCCTGCACTTCCCCGCGCTGCGCGTGCAAAATCCCTTGATCGATATCCATCCCACGCGAGCCGGCGAATCGCCCGCCACCGACGCAGCTCGCAGTCAGCGTTCGACCACACCCAAACCCGAACGGACCGCGCCGCCGCGCCGCCGCGCGCCGGGCAAGCCGAGAACGTCACGCGCGAAGCGGTAGGCGTCAGATCAGACAGGAGCGATCCTGCGCGCTTACGCGACCGAAACGAAAGATTCCTCAGGATCCTGCGCGACCGTGATGAGATCGTGATGTTGCTCGGGCAGATTATCGTCAATGCGCCTGGGAATGCTGATCGATCTCCGGACCTGCATCGGCTGTCACGCGTGCTCGGTCGCGTGCAAGTCAGAGTTCGATGTTCCGCTTGGCGTCTTCCGCGACACCGTCAAGTACGTGGAGGAAGGCAAGTACCCGAAGGCCAAGCGGCACTTCATTCCGGTCCTGTGCAACCAGTGCGAGGACGCCCCGTGCCTGAAGGCGTGTCCGACAAGCGCCATCGAGAGACTCGAGGATGGCCAGGTCATCATCAACAAGGGCGACTGCAACACCAACAGGTTCTGCATGGCGGCCTGCCCGTACGGGGCGATCTATATCGATCCCGAGGAGGAAGTCGCGCAGAAGTGCACGTTCTGCGAGCACCGAACCGCCCAGGGCATGGAGCCCGCATGTGTCGATGCCTGCCCGACCAAGTGCCGCATCTTCGGTGACCTCGATGATCCGAAGAGCGCGATCGCGACGAAGGCGGCGGCCAATCGGACAAGCGTCTGGAAGGCCGAGGCCGGCACGAAACCGAAGGTGCTCTACATCGATCCGCAAGGCGCGCTGCAGCTGATCGGACACGAAGGCGTTCAGGTCCCGACCGCGAACGAGTACGAAGGAAACGGCCCGTCCGTCAGCACGTGGAGCCCGCCCACTTCGCCGCCCTCGCAGCCGTCGGCGCCGCCGTCTGCTCCTGCCTCACAGGCAGGTTCCAATGCGCCGGCGGCAGGGTCGGCATCGCCGGCACCTCCGCCACCTGCAGTAGCACCCGCTTCGCCTGGCAGCGGCGGACCCAAGTAGCATGTTCGGTCATCCGCTCCCGGAGTCGCCGTGGGGCACGCTCCTCGCGGTGTATGTCATCCTGATCGGGATCTCGTCGGGGATCACGCTGCAGCTGTGGTGGACGCGCCCACGCGACTCGAAAGCGGCTGACAGCTTCGAATGGTACGGCGGCCTGGTGGCGGTCGCGGCGCTCGGCATCGCGAGCGTCATCCTGATCATCGATCTCCAGCAGCCGCAGCGGTTCTTCCTGATGCTCACGAGGTTCTCGAACCTCGGCTCGCCGATGGCGATCGGGGCGAAGTTGCTCGCGCTCAAGAGCGGCCTGCTGGCGCTGTACCTGTTCCTGCTCTTCAAGCGGCGGCAGGCGCATGCCGCCGGCGACTCGACGAGTCCCGTCGGCGCAACCGCAACGCTGTACCGCGTGGTACCCGTGCTGCTCGGCATCACGAGCTTTGGGCTCGCGGTCTACCCGGCCACGCTGCTGTCGCGAACCTGGATCTCGCCGATGGCGATGAGCCCCGCCGCGTCGGTCATCTTCCTCTGCACCGCGATGGCGGCGGGTGCGGCGATCGCCGTGATCCTGGCGCACGTCGTTCCCGGCCTCGCGGACCAGCACTTCCGGGCGCGCATCGTCGGAACGCTCGTGTTCCTCGTCGCCATTCAAGGCCTGCTGTTCATCTTCGAGGGGCTCGCGCTGCACGGCAATGTCCCGGCGTTGTCGAGCTCGCTCGATGAGATGATCAGCGGCCGCTGGTCGCGCACGTTCTGGGGGCTCGTCGTGGTCGCCGGGCTCGTCGTCCCGCTCGTGACCCTCGTCGGTCTTTCCAGGCATCGCGTCGCCGTGATCGTCGGCGCGGCCGGCGTGCTGATCGGCACCGCCGCCGCTCGATACTTGTTCTTTGTCGTCCACTCATGAGGAACCAGCACAAATGAAGCTCGATCGCCGGGACTTCTTGAAGATCGGGGTGGCGGCGAGTGCGGCGGTTGCCGCACCGGGGCTGCTCCACCTCGTCGCGCGCAAGACCTATCCGAATCGCACGGCCTGGCAGGGCAAGACCGTCGGCGACGTCAAGCACATCCCGTCGATGTGCCAGGCGTGCACGACGGCGTGCGGGATCATCGCCCACGTCAAGGACGGTCGGCTGCTCACGGTCAGCGGGAACCCCGCCGATCCCAACAGCCGCGGCGCGATCTGCGCGAAGGGCGCGGCGTCGCCATCGATCCTCTACGATCCCTATCGCGTGCTTCACCCGCTCAAGCGCGTCGGCAAGCGCGGCGAAGGCAAGTGGAAGCGGATCACCTGGGAGGAGGCGTACTCGGAGATCGCCGAGAAGCTGAAGAAGATCCGCGAGAGCGGTCACCCCGAGGAGTTCGCGTTCCAGCAGGGGCGCAACCGCTCGGCCGACGCGGTCGCGCGGTTCCTCGACGCGTTCGGCACGCCGAGTCACTTCAACCACCGCGCGCTGTGCTCGGCGAACCGCCGCTCGGCGATCCTCAGCACGATCGGCGACACCGACTGGGATCTCGGCGACTTCGAGAACACGCAGTACGTCCTGAACTTCGGCTGCAACTGGGCCGAGGCGCATCAGGGTCACATCCCGATCGCGACGCGGATGATGAAGGGGCGCGAGCGCGGCGCGAAGATCGTCACCTTCGAGGCGCGGCTCTCCAACACCGCCGCGCTGTCCGACGAGTGGTTCTGCGTGAAGCCTGGAACGGACGGGCTGATCGCGCTCGCCATGGCACACGTGATCTGCTCCGAAGGCCTCTGGGACAAGGCGTGGTTCGACACCTGGTCCAACTACGCGGCCGACGACTATGCCGCACACGTCTCGCAGTACACACCGGAGCGCGCGGCGGCCGCGAGCGGGGTGCCTGCCGAAGACATCCGCCGGATCGCACGCGAGTTTGCTGGGGCGGCGCCACGCGCGACCACGATCTGCGCGCGCGGCTCGCACGCGCATCGCAACGGCTTCTACAACGACCGCGCGATCACGATCCTGAACGCGCTCGTCGGCAGCATGGGGTACGTGGGCGGCTGGTGCTGGCACCCGCTGTCGGGCTTCGACAAGAAGCAGCACCCCGAGCCCGAACCGATCCCGCCGAAGCCGACCGCGAAGAGCGTGATCGCGGATGCGAAGGACTGGCCGCTCGCCAACGCCTACCCGGGCTTCGGCATGAAGGTCGGCACGATCGTCTACCTGTGGATCAAGGAGAAGAAGCAGAAGCTCTCCGCGATGATGACCTACAACACGGACCAGGCGTGGTCGTGGCCCGAGATGGGGCTCGTGCAGGAGGTCCTCAAGGACGAGACGCTGATCCCGTTTCACTTCTGTCTCGACGTCATGTACTCGGAGACCGCGCAGCTCGCGGACATCATCCTGCCGTGGACCACGTACCTCGAGCGCTGGGATATCGATGCGCGACCGTCGCTCGGGCTCGTCGACTACGTCGGGCTCCGCCAGCCGGTCGTCAAGCCGCTCGGCGAGTCCAAGGACATCCGCGAGATCTTCCCCGAGCTCGCCCGCCGGATCGGCGGCGGCATGGAGAAGTACTACCCGTGGAAGACCACGGAGGAGTACCTCGAGGCGTACTTCAAGAACGTTCCCGGCGGCTTCAACTACATGAAGGAGCACGGGGCGTGGGTGGATCCGAAGAAGAAGCCAAACTACGTCCCCTACCTGAAGCAGCTCTCGAACGCGGATCTCGAGAGCAGCACCACGGACCCCGCGACCGGCATCATCACCAAGGGAGAGGACCCCAAGACCAAGAAGCCGATCGCGATCGGCATCATGATCAACGGGATCGCGCGCGTGGGCTTCAAGACGCCGTCGCGCAAGGTCGAGGTGTTCAGCAAGTTCCTCGTCGACAAGGGCGAGGCGGTCGGCAAGACCTTCTCGCCACTGCCGATCTACTTGCCGATTCCCGATCACGAGCTCGGACTCACCGATGATCAGCTGATCATGATCAGCTTCAAGTGGAACGTTCACAACGCACATCGAACGATGCAGTCGATGTGGCTGCAAGAGATCCAGCACTCGAACCCCGCGTGGGTCAATCCAGCGACGGCGTCGCGACTCGGGTTGAAGGACGGAGACTGGGTCGAGGTCACGAGCTATCGCCCCCGTGACGCGCTGGTGCCTCACGGCGACGGCTCGGTGTGCGGCACGGTCAAGACGCGAGTCCGCCTGACCGAGGGCGTGCATCCCCAGGTGATCGCGATGTCTCACAACAGCGGCCGGTGGGCCGGTGGCCCGGTCGCCGCGCACGCGGATGAACCGAGCAACGTTCCCGGGATCGACGCCGACGCGCCACGCCCCAGCGGCGTGTGGTGGAAGAACGCGCTCAGCGTCGCCCAGAACAACCTCATGCCGGTCTACCCGGACCCGATCACGGGGCAGCAGGCCTACCATGACACCATCGTCCGCCTCAGAAAGGTCTGAGCGCCACGTGGCGCGGATCGACGCCGCGGCCCGGCGGGACCTGTACGCCCTCGGCGCGCGGATCTTCGCGGTCGAGGTCGACGCCGAGCTGCTGCGGCGCCTCGCGTCGTCCGGCCTGGCCGGCGCCGGTCATCCAGGCGGGCTCGGACTTCTCGACGACGACATCGCGCCACTCGACGAGCCCGCGGCCATCGAGGAGCTCGCCGCGGAGTACTGCCGGCTGTTCGTCGGCCCGCATCCGACGTGCCCGCCCTACGCCTCCACGCAGCGCGGTGAAGCCTTGCTGGGCGGTCGCGCCGGCGCGCGCGTGCTCGCGTTTCTCGAGCGTCACGACCTCGAGCTCACCGGCTGCGCGGCGCTCCATATCGCATCGCCCGATCATGTCGCGGTTCCGCTCGCGATCCTCGCCACGCTGTACGCCGAGGCCGCTGCCGCATCAGACGAGACCTCGGCCGCCGCTGCGTGGAGTGCGGCCCAGGAGCTGCTCGTGCAGAACGTGCTGCCGTGGATGCCCAGCTATCTCGCGTCCGTCGCCAGCAGCGCGAGGCGCGAACCGTATCGCAGCGTTCCCCGCTTACTCGCAGCCCTGCTCGAGGAAGAACGCGACGAGCTCACAAACCCAGATCACGCCGCCTGAGACGACACCCCCTGGCCTGGAGCTTCATGATGGGTTCTCGCTTGATCATCACCGTCCTGCTCGCGTCGAGTGGGCTCGCTGCCGCACAGCCGGCGCCAACGCCAGCGCCCGAGCCCGCCCCGCCGGCGGAGCCCGCACCCGTTGCAGTCGAACCGCCACCACCGCCGGAACCCGCACAGCCGGTCCCGCCCGCGCCGATCGCCGTGCCCGCCGCGGTGGCGGTCAAGCCGGACGACAAGCCGGCGGTCACCGCCAAGTACGACGGCGGCCTCAAGCTCGGTACTGCAGACAAGATGTACGAGCTCAAGCTGATGTTCCGCAATCAGTTCAGGCTCGAGTCGAATCGCTCGTTCGACACCGAATCGCCGACGCGGAAGAACCAGTTCACGAACCGGTTCTTCATCCCACGCTCGCGCCTGCAGGCCGAGGGACACCTGTTCGGCAACGACAATCGCTTCAAGGTCGAGATGAACCTCGGCGATCAGGGGAGCTTCGGCTTTCTCAAGGACATGTTCCTCGAGAAGCGGGTGCCTGGCACGCCTGCCTTCGTACGTGTCGGGCAGTGGAAGCGGCCGTTCAACCGCTCCGAGCTCGTCGCCGACTTCTCGGCGCAGATGAACGAGCGCTCGATCCAGAACGATCTCGCCGGGGGCGGACGCGATCTCGGCGTCGCCATCCACAACGAATACGAGAAGTCACCCGAAGGAATCGAATGGGCCGTCGGCGTCTTCAACGGGTTCTCCGGTGGCGCCGATCGCCCGGTCGAGACGACGACGTGCACGCAGAATGCGGCGGGCACGATCACGTGCGTCAATGCGCGCCCCACCACGTTCCCGGCGGACTTCGGCCCCGCGATCGTCGGCCGCGTTGGCTACAACTCTCCGAAGATCAAGGGGTACAGCGAGAGCGATCTCGAAGGCGGCCCGCTGCGCTACGCCGTCGGTGGCAGCTACAAGATCGACCTCGCGAACTTCGCCAAGCAGAAGGAGGAGTCGGTCTCGAAGAACCTGAGCCACGGGCTCGAGCTCGACACCATGGTCAAGGCGATGGGGTTCTCGCTGCACGCCGGGGTCGTGATGATGAAGCTCAAGTCGGCCGATGCCGAGTACGGAGGGTTCGCGCAGGCCGGCATGATGGTGATCCCGAAGCATGCAGAGGTCGCAGGACGCTTCGCGCTCGTCACGGTCGGCGACCGCGAGCGGATCGAGGCGCGCGGCGCGTTCAACTGGTTCTGGTACGGCCACACGCTGAAGCTCGCGTCCGATGCGGGCTTCATCCAGCTGCTCGGCCGGGACCCGATGACGATGGCCAAGGACAAGCCGGACTTGCAGATCCGCGTGATGATGCAGCTGCAGCTCTGAGGTTGCGGCTACGGAAAGCTGTGGCCGGCGCTGCGATCGGTGTGTGACGGATCGACGTGCTCGCGCGGGACGATCAGGCGCAGGGCCCGCGGGATCACCTCGATGTAGTAGCGATCACCGGCGGGCAGCTCCTCGCCATCGCACTGCACCGCCGGGAGCATCTTGCCTGCGGTCTTGATCGCGAGCTCGAACTTCGCGCCGGTGATCGCGGGCGCGTGCTCGAAGCCGAGCGACGCGAGATCGTCGGTGCCGACCGGGCTGTGCCGCAGGCCCCCGAGCAGCTTGGTCCCGAAATCGCGGCGGCCGGTGATCGGGACGAGCTCGAACTTGCCGTCGTCAGACTCCGAGGCCGCGTCGAAGATCCATTCGCCGCCGAAGATCTTGGTGTTCTTGACGATCACGTCGAGCAGGTGATCGAACGGATAGACGACGCCGTCGATCACCGCGTCCATGTCGAACTTGATGTCGACGACGTAGCTCTCGACGAACCGCCGCAGCACCGCACCGGCGTAGACGAGCTGGTTGCGATAGAGCGCGCCGAGCCCGGGGATCATGCCGACGCGCTCGCGATCGCGGTTGCGGGTCTCGAGGCTCGCCGCACCCAGGCCGATGCTGAACGAGTCGAAGAACATGTCGCGGTGCAGCTCCTTGAGTGACCGCTCGATGATCAGCGCGCCGACGTCACACCCGATCGTCTCGCCCGCGGCGATCACCGCGACGTTGCGCGCGAGCGCGCCCGGACCCGAATGGAGGCCGAACGACTTGCCCTGATCGTTCGCGGTCCCGGTCGGCAGCATGCCCATCACGCACGCGTGCGGATGACGGGATGCGAAGATCCCCTTCGCGACCTCGGCGAACGTGCCGTCGCCGCCCATGTAGATGATCACGCGCGAGCCGTCGTCGACGACCTCGCGGACGCGTTCGATCGTGCGGCCCTCCGGCTCGGTCGGGACGAAGCGGTGCGGGACCTGGGCCTCGTCGAGGAGCGCGCGCGCGGTGCGGATCCAGTCGGCCGCCTTACCACTCTGCGCCGTCGGGTTGGCGACCAGGACGGCCGGCTGACCGGCGAGCAAGCGGACCAGTCGACCGGACGGCCGTGCGGTTTCGTCGTCGAGCGCCACGACCAGAACTGTAACCTCGTGCGCGCGCGAGGCGATGGTGAGGGCGATAAGAAACGCCACCTGGTCGGCTGGTCACGCTCGTAGGGTAGGCTCCATCATGGTCGCAGTCGTGGCTTCTCCTTCCTCCATGTCCGACGAGCACGAGTTGCTCCGCCAGACGGTGCGGCAGTTCGTGCAGTCGCGCGTCGAGCCGCAGGCGATGGCACATGACGAGTCCGCGACGTTGAACACCGCGCTGCTGCGGGAGCTCGGCGGGCTCGGCCTGATCGGCGTCACGATCCCCGAGG